>NZ_JBTMXB010000002.1:0-355048 GCF_054489405.1 Mesorhizobium sp. A623 | reverse complement strand
GTAAGAGCCGAATCCTTCCAGCTGGCTAAAGGTCTTTTCCGCAAATGCACGCTCGTAGCCATTCTTCATCATCCCGGCGATCAGCTTCTCTCCGAACTTGCTGACGCCGCCCGTATGCTTGAACGTCGCCATGGCGCGGCGCAACTGGTCGGCCTCCCCCGGTGTGAAGCCCGCGCACTCGATGGCGACCCGCATCGCCTGCTCCTGGAACAGTGGCACGCCGAGCGTCTTGCCGAGCACCTTTTCCAGTTCGGGCTTGGGATAGACGATGTCCTCCTTTCCCTCGCGGCGACGCAGATAGGGATGCACCATGTCGCCCTGGATGGGGCCAGGTCTCACGATCGCCACCTCGATGACCAGATCATAAAAGGTGCGTGGTTTTATTCGCGGCAGCATGGACATCTGCGCACGGGATTCGATCTGGAAGGTGCCGAGCGTGTCGGCCTTGCGGATCATCGCGTAGGTTTTCGCGTCCTCCGGCGGAATGCTCGCTAAATCCAGATTGATCCCCTTGTGCGCGGAAAGGAGATCGAATCCTCGCTTCATGCAGGAAAGCATTCCGAGCGCCAGGCAATCAACCTTCATGAATTTCAGGATGTCGATGTCGTCCTTGTCCCACTCGATTACCTGACGGTCCTTCATCGCCGCCGGTTCGATCGGGACCAAATCATCGAGGCGGTCGTTGGTGAGCACAAATCCGCCGGGATGCTGCGAAAGATGGCGCGGCGTGCCGATCAGTTCGCGGGCAAGTTCAAGCGTCAACCGTAAGCGTCGGTCGGTCAGATTGAGATTGAGTTCTTCGGCGTGTTTCGGATCGACGCCCTCCTTCGACCAGAACGAGATCTGGCCGGACAGCATCTTGATCAGGTCTTCGGTCAGACCGAGTGCCTTGCCGACATCCCGCAATGCACCTTTCGAGCGATAGCGAATGACGGTCGAGCACAAGGCTGAATGATCACGGCCATAGGTTTCAAACACCCACTGCATGACAATTTCGCGCCGTTCATGTTCGAAATCAACGTCAATATCGGGCGGCTCGCGCCGCTCCTCGGACACGAACCGTTCGAACAGAAGATCATTGAGGTCGGGATCGATCGAGGTGACCCCGAGCACGAAGCAGACGGCGCTATTGGCGGCGGAACCCCTGCCCTGGCAAAGGATTCCTTGAGAGCGGGCAAAGCGGACGATGGAATTCACCGTCAGGAAGTACGGCGCATATTCAAGCTTCTCGATCAGCCCCAGTTCATGTTCGAGCGAAGCGCGTACCTTGTCCGGAAGGCCTTCGGGATAACGCTCCGCTGCACCTTCCCATGTCAGGTGTCCGAGCGCCTGTTGCGCCGTCAAACCCGGCATCGTCTTTTCTTCGGGGTATTGGTAGGCGAGTTCGTCCAGCGAGAAGCGGCAACGTTCCGCGATCTCGACGGTGCGGGCGAGCGCCTCGGGATAGCGGCCGAATAGGCGTGCCATTTCCTCGCCGGGCTTGAGATAGCGATCGGCATGGCGCTCGCGCCGGAAGCCGGCGTCGTCGATCGTGCAATTGTGTCGGATGCAGGTGACCACGTCCTGCATTAGACGTCGCGCCGGAGCGTGGAACAGGACGTCATTGGTGATGACGGTGGGCACACCCATCGAAGCCGCGAGGTTCGACAACTCATGCAATCGCAGTTGATCGTTTGGCCGCCGCCGGAGCGTCAGCGCCAAATAGGCGCGATCGCCGAAGGATTCGCGCAATCGCCTCAAGCGGAAACCGCACGTATCATCGGCTTCGTCGGGTACAAGGACCGCGATCAATCCTTCGCCATAGGCGACGACATCCTCCCATCCGAGAATGCATTTGCCCTTTCCGCCCCGCCCTTTGCCGAACGACAGCAATCGGCAAAGCCGCGCATAGGCGGGCCGGTCGGTGGGATAGACCAAAACCGATAGGCCGTCGGTGAGATCGAGACGGCAGCCGACGATCAGGCGCAGCCCGGTTTCCTTGGCCGCCTGGTGGGCACGGACAATCCCGGCGACACTGTTGCGGTCCACGACGGCCAGTGCCTCGATGCCAAGTGCGGCGGCCTGCGAAAACAATTCCTCACAACTGCTCGCGCCTCGCAGGAAGGAAAAGTGCGAGGTCACCTGCAGTTCCGCGTAGCGCACGACGCTGTTCATCCGAATATCCCGTGCAGGAACCATTTGTGCGAGCCCGTCGCTGCATCCTCCCCGTCACCGGCGCGGTAGATCCAGAAGCGCTCGCCGGAATCGTCCTCGACCTGGAAATAATCCCGGACAGCCGTCAGCTCGGCGTCGCGTTTCCACCATTCGCCGAAAATGCGTTCGGGACCGTCGGCGCGGCGGACACGACGGCGGATACCGCGCCATGTGAACGTGACGGGAGGATGATCGGGCAGAAGCGCCACGGTCTCGATCAATTCCGGAGTCTGCAGCAATCGTGTCGGCCGCGGCCAACGGCTCGGCCAGGTTTCGCCGCAATCCGGTGTGGTCGGGGCTATCCGTTGGACGGAACGTTCCGGAACGTCGCTGGCCATTGGTGCAAAGCGATAGAGCCGCTCTTCGCCGATGCGGTTGGAGAGCGTGTCGATCAAACCAGAGACATCAGCCTCGGGCGCTTCGAACAATAAAGAAATCGTCTGCTTGTGTTTCAGTGGTTCGGCTTCGGTAGCGGCCAGCCGCATGAGTTCGATGCCGAAGCCTGGATCTATCGTTTCGATCTTGTCGGAGAGAAGTCGTGCCAGCCGTTTCACGTCACGAACAGGCTGCGCCGTGCCGACACGGATCGCCTCGACACGGTTGTCGACGCGGTAGAGCAGGAGATCGAGACGCCGCGCACCGTGTCCCCTGACCTCGAGCAACGAACAAAGTTCAGCAACGAGCCTTGCCGTATATTTGGCAATGGTTTCGGCGGCCCCGATCGGCTCGCCGAATGCGCGGCGGACCTCGGCGATTTCGGGCGGCCGGATCGGTTCGATCGGTTCGCCGAGGCGGTTCATCGCCTGGTCAAGCCGACGGCCGAGCTCCGGCCCGAACCGCAGGGTCAGCGGCGCACGCGGTTTTTGGGAGAGGTCGGCAATACGGTCAAGGCCGAGCCGACGCAGACTGGCGACCATCTCGGTCGGCAAGCGCAACGCTGCGATCGGCAGTTCCTGGATCGCAGCGGCACTCTCCCCGATCGGCACGACCTGGACCGGCCGCGCGCCAAAGCGGGCAAGAGCATGCGCCGCACCCCAGCTATCGGCGATCGCGGCACGCGCTGTAATGCCGGACGCAGCGAACCGTCCCACCATGTCGGTGAGCATGGCGCTCTCGCCACCGTGAAGATGATCAGCGCCCATCGTGTCAATGACCAGACCAGCGGGTGGATCGGCGGCGACGATCGGAGCGTAGCGGCGGAGCACCCACAAAGCGAGCTTGTCCAGCGCCTCAGTATCGGCCGCGGGCTCGGCATCCATGATGGCCAGGTTCTGGACAAGTGCCTGCGCCTTGCTGGCGGGCATGCCGACGCGCAGGCCAAGCGCCAGTGCGGGCGCATTGGCGGCAAGCACGACACGACGTCTTCCGTCACGGCCTGTCAGGACAAGCGGCGTCTCAGGCGGAGGCGCGGCGTCGCCCAATTTCCTTCTGTTGCGGTCTGTCGACCACAGCGGAAGAAAGAGCGATACGACCCTTGGCATCGCAGGCCTCCACTTCGAAATCAGCGCTTTCACCGGCGCGGCATCGGATCAGTTCAAGTTGCCAGCGGGCGCGGCCAACGCCTGGGACAGGCAACGGGACGGAGGGAAGCACCGACACCCGCCACCTTGTGACCGAGGCGGTCGGCTGTCCGAAGTCCGTGGTATCGGCCTGCCGCCGCCATCGGCGTATGGCGATGCCGATCGCGCCTGAGCTTTCGGCGGCAAGCTGCAACCGGCGCGACGCGGTCATGGAAAGCTTTGCGACTTCGGCGACGACCGCTCCCAGCCCCCCGTGGCGAAGGCCTTCCTCGAAACAGGCAAGAACGGCGTTTTCGTCGCCGGCCTCGACATAGATCACCCGGCCGGGAGACAATCCGGCCTGGGCGACAGCCGGCGCGAACAGGTCCTGGCGGGTCACGCACCACAAGACCTTGCCGATTGTCCGCCCCGCAATCCCTGCGGCAAACAAGGCAGCCGCCGCGCCGTCGATCGCGCCATTGCCGCCGCCCGCCACCTCATGCAGGCTTGCCAACGCTAACCCTCCCCCAGGTAAAACCCGATCGATGGCCGCAACCCCGAAAGGTATGACCGCGCGATCTCGCACGTTTCCACCCTCAAGTCGCGCGATACGCTCTCGAAGCTCGGTAATGGCGGGACTGACAGTGTTGTCGGTCATACAGAAAAGCTTCCTGGTTGGCTTCCCAACGGGTTTTCGGGTTGATATGTTCCTTATTTGTTCCGCTGACGAGAACGAGTCAATCCGCCTCGGACGGCCAGCATGATGCGATCGGACAAGTCGACCGACAGCGCGAAAGCGAAGAATGTCGAATCGATCAGGAATCGCAGATGGATAGAGGGTTTCGTGGGCGCTGCTTATCTGGAAAAATTAAATACCGAGCAACGCCTGGCGGTCGAACATGGAACGGATCTGTTGCCGTCAACGATTGGCGGTCCGCTTCTGGTCATCGCGGGTGCCGGATCGGGAAAGACCAATACGCTGGCCCACCGTGTCGCCCACCTGATCGTCAGGGGCGCTGACCCTCGCCGTATCCTCCTGATGACGTTCTCACGCCGCGCCGCAAGCGAAATGGCAAGGCGTGTCGAACGGATTTGCGCCCAGGTGCTTGGAGCGAATGCCGGGGTCATGACTGATGCGCTGGCCTGGGCCGGGACATTCCATGGCATCGGCGCGCGATTGCTGCGCGACTATGCCGAGCAGATCGGCCTCGACCCGGATTTTACCATCCACGACCGGGAAGACAGCGCCGACCTGATGAACCTCGCCCGGCACGAACTTGGATTCTCGAAGATGGAAAGCCGATTTCCGACCAAGGGAACCTGCCTGTCCATTTATTCCCGCACGGTAAATTCGGAGAAGCGGCTCGACGAGGTGTTACGGACCTTCTTCCCTTGGGTCTCGGGATGGAGTTCGCAACTGCGCGAATTGTTTGCCGCCTATGTCGAAGCCAAGCAGGTCCAGAACGTTCTCGACTACGACGATCTGCTTCTCTATTGGGCACAAGCCGTCGGTGATCCGCTGCTCGCCGACGACATTGGCAGCCGCTGGGATCATGTTCTCGTCGATGAATATCAGGACACCAACCGCCTGCAATCATCGATCCTGATGGCGTTGAAGCCGGGCGGCAGAGGATTAACGGTCGTCGGCGACGACGCTCAATCGATCTATTCCTTCCGCGCCGCGACGGTGCGCAACATCCTCGACTTCCCCGGCGAGTTCAGTCCGACGGCCGAGATCATTACGCTTGACCGGAACTACCGATCGAGCAAGCCGATCCTTGCCGCCGCAAATGGCGTGATCGACCTGTCGCGCGAGCGTTTCACCAAGAACCTCTGGACGGAACGGGAATCCGCTGATCGTCCGCGGCTGGTGACGGTCAGGGACGAGGCCGACCAGGCGCGCTATATCGTCGAACAGGTCCTGGAGAACCGGGAGAGCGGAACGGCGCTAAAGCAGCAGGCAGTCCTATTCCGCACCTCAAGCCACAGCGGACCGCTTGAAGTGGAACTGACGCGCCGCAATATTCCCTTTGTCAAATTCGGCGGCCTGAAATTCCTCGATAGCGCCCACGTAAAGGACATGCTGGCAGTGCTGCGGTTTGCGCAAAACCCGCGTGACCGAGTGGCGGGTTTCCGGTTGATGCAACTTTTGCCTGGTGTTGGACCGCAAACGGCAAGCCGTGTGCTCGACGCGATGGCAGCCGATCCGGAGCCGATCACAACCCTTTCCGAAATACCCTCGCCGCCCCGATGCGGCGAGGATTGGACCGCATTTGTCGAAGTATTGCAGCATTTGCGCAACGGACTGGCCGAATGGCCCGCCGAAATCGAGCAGGCACGTCTCTGGTACGAGCCGCATCTCGACCGCATCCACGAGGATGCCGAGATCCGCAAGGCGGACCTGTTGCAGCTTGAGCAGATCGCGGCCGGCTATCCATCCCGCGAGCGCTTCCTCACGGAACTGACCCTCGATCCGCCGGATGCCACCAGCGACCAGTCCGGCGTTCCGCATCTCGATGAGGATTACCTCATCCTCTCCACGATCCATTCAGCCAAGGGTCAGGAATGGAAATCGGTCTTCGTCCTCAATACCATCGACGGCTGCATTCCCTCCGACCTTGGCGTCGGAACGACCGACGACATCGAGGAGGAGCGTCGGTTGCTCTATGTGGCGATGACGCGCGCCAAGGACAGCCTGCACCTCGTTACGCCGCAGCGGTTCTTCACCCATGGGCAGAACGCCTATGGCGATCGGCATGTTTATGCGTCGCGCACTCGTTTCATTCCCAAGGCGCTCCTCTCGCTGTTTGAATCCTGCAGTTGGCCGTTAATTGTGCACAGCGATGGCACAAGGCCGGACGCTCGCCAGATCCGCGTGGACGTCGGTGCCCGAATGCGCGGCATGTGGCGCTAGAGGCCGTTAAGACATGCACCTTCCTGCGCAAGGAGACCGATGGCCAGTGGCGGCTTGCGCGTGACGCAAACCTCCTCACCGCACGAAATTGAGGCGCATTTGTCGCCGATATGGCGGCTATTGGGTGGGAAGCGGACTGTCTTCTTCCCATTGGGTTTCGCGGGATACCCGCCATTCGGTATTGCAGAAGTCGGTCGCAGATCGTCGATTTCTGCGGCTGATATTTGCGACAGAAAATCCCTGGAAAATCAGCACTTCCGGTACTGTCGTGGAACTTAGGAATTACGCGACGGTATGATGCCGAACCGTTGTCTAAGCATAGGCTAGGCACCAGCCGGGAGCGCGAACCCAACATCGCTCGGCCGGCACCTCATCAGTACGATACAGCCGGGTCACCCGCTTGTGCTCCCCGCTCTCGAATGCCGCCGCGAGCGCTTTTTCCGATTCCTCATCGCGCATTCCTTCACAGGGGAAGATGGCCACCGGCGAAATCCATTGCGCGTGAAATTCCTCACCCCTACGCGTCACGAGGAACACCGCCCCGCGAAGGTGCATGTTGCTCCAATTGCTGCTGGTAAATCCAAGATCGGTCGTAAGCGGCAGGATCAGCCTTCCGCCGTTATTGAGCCGGTCCAGCCAGATATTCGCGGGCCGGGTCGCGCCGGCGTTCACATAGATCACATCGGCTGAATCAAACGCTACGGAGCTGCCATCTCCATGGACCACGGAAACGATCGGATAGGCAGCGAGATTTGCTTTCGCCCGCGCAGCAAGCTCCTGCTCGAACTCAATCGCCGTCACCCTGCCGGATGCGGCAACGAGGTTCGCCATGATCGCAGAATAGTAGCCGGCACCAGCGCCAACATGCACGATATGCTCGCCTGCTCGCAGGGCGGCCTGCGAAAGCAGGAAGGCATGAAGTGAAGGTTGTCCGTTGTTGATGTGGCGCTCAGGGACGATACCAACAACGTCATCCGTATAGAGGTAGACCGGGTCGGCGGTCGGGGTCGGAACATAGGCTCTTCGCATTCGGAAGATCGGCCACGGACCGGGACCAAGGAAATCTTCTCGCGGTACTTCGGCAAAGGCTGCTTCAACACGTTCATCGACAACTCTCACAGCCGCCGTGATCTGCTTCGCATAAGCTCGCCGCACGATCTTCAATTCGTCAGGTGTCATCAGCAGAACCAACTCCATAGATTCCTGTCGCGAAAGTCCCGAAACATGCGACAGATATGATCCAAGTCAATGTCGACCTGCAAGGTCCGCTCTAGGGGTCCTCGCCTCCTGCCATGAACGGCCGAGATGGGGTCGGCTGCAGAACGGCAGCTATCCGCACAGCGGCAGCCAAGCGCTGACGGTCCGGTTTCGGCCCCGTTCCCGCCTACGAAGCGCAGGGGTCGGCAGGCACCGCCGAGCGAACGAAGTGCGGTACATTCTGAGCCCGCGCAACTTTACTGCGCGCCGTGCGCCCGATTCGGACTCCCGTGAGGCGTCGCATCCCCTGCCTGCTATGTTATCAAGGTGGCCACCCCTGCCTAAAACTCTGGTCAACGAAATGATCCGGATAGCCGCGTGCCAGTGCGGAGAAATCGGGGTCGCTCGCCGTTAGCACATTTAGCACAGCGTCGGCATCCAGCGCGCTTGTTGTATATAAATCGAAGGCAGGCCAATCAGACTCGCAGCCGTGCGCCACTACAAATGCGGCAATCACAGCCTTGGCTGCGGAATAGGCGCTAGTCGTGACGCCCAGCGGAACGGCAACCTCAATAGCGCGAGGTCGGCCGATGCCTTTCACAAGTTCGATAAGTTCACCATCTTCCAGCCAAAAATACACGCCTTCCCCGCCCCAATGAGCCAGCAATAATTCTACGCCATGGTGGTCGGCAGGAAAGGGGTGTGATGTCATCCAGAATTTGCCCGAGCGCGCCTCGTTCTGGTGATGGAAGGGGCTAGCTCCATGTAACGCATCGGCAACCTTGGCTGAAATGACGCCTGCGGCCACTTGAGCGTCGAGCCTTTTGCGGATGGCCGCTAAATCCGAAGTATGGATACCATCGGATTGGAGAAGCTTAGCTTCATCGTCCGTAAGGCGCGTGTAGTGCCACGCGCGAATGGTGCGTTGCTCCATCATAGGCATAATGATGTGCTCAAGAATGTATTGCCGCTCAGCGGCATAGGGATTTTCTTTAAGCGGAACCCACCGCTTAGCCGCCTGCTGTTCGCGGTAATCTTTCTTGCTAGTATATTCATAGTCGCAGAGCGCCTCGCGCTTTGCATCCAACTCAGTCATTAGCGCATCGTCAAATGTCTTGATGTTCCAAACATCAATTAGCGTTGAAGTCATAGACCGCTGTGCCCCATTCGTTCCGTACCCTACCCTACCGCATCCAAAGCTGTTGTCTGTGCCGTACGTGTGTTGCGTATTCCGTACATCTACCGTACAATATGGGGATTGACGTAACGCACAGGAGATTACCATGGTACCTAAAACAGAACGCTTGGAACTACGGCTAGATGCCGATTTGATTCAGAAAGTGGACGTTTGGCGCGGAGAGCACGCTGACCTTCCCTCACGGTCAGAGGCCATCCGTCGCCTTGTGGAGGGAGGTCTTGCCGCCAAATCTCAACGGGATTTTCGACCGACCAACCCCGAAAAGATGATGATGTGGATGCTGGCACAAATTAGGCGTGACCAGATTAGCGGAAGGAAGGACAAGAAGGACAACGAATACGACATCAAAGATGTGGAGCTTATCGAGCAGGCTATCTACGGCGGGCATTTCTGGGCGCTCGATTGGGAGATGACCGGCATCCTTCACAACCATGTGGACGACCCGAAGCGGGTTAGCCTTGTTGTGGATGTGATGGACATGTGGAACTTCATTGAGAGGGCTTGCAAGGGCTTCGGAGTCGAGAAGCAGCGCCTTGTTGATGAGGTGGGCTCATGGGCTAAAGACCCGAAATTCGAAGGTTTCGATGGCAATAATGAAGGCGAGTACATGGGAATCGCCCAGTTTTTGGTGCAAAAACTGAACCGTTTCGAGGATTTCAAAGGTCGGTCAATGAACTCTCACTCCCCGACCGTGGCTCGTTACGGCAAGATGGCCACCTTATTCGAGACTATACGCCCGAGCCTTATCGGCCGAGAGCTTAGTGTAGATGAGGTGATTAAGCTCCTCAAGCGTGAGGTGGCATAGAACCGAAAGATAGTCGATTTGTTAGAAAATCCAGGACCCAAGGCTGTCGTGTGGAGGGAGAAGGCGGCGTTCGCTCGATCCGGCTTGAACTTGGCCTCCGCCGTCCGAGGGAAGCCGGACGAATGGCAAGTTTCGGACGGCGAAGGAAGCATCCCGAACGGCGTCGAAGGTCGGAAGTGAACGTTCCCCGATCGCGGGCGGCCAAGGGCCTCGGAAGGGCTCGTCTCGGGTGGGGCATTGGGCAAAGCTGCCATTTCTCTGGGCTGGATAATGAGCTACTCCCGCCGTGTTGAAGCTTTTGGCTACAGCATGTTATGCAGGCATTTCACGGACAACAGGGCGGAGAAAATAGTGAGCGACATCGAACAACTTCGAGAAGACTTGAACGACCTCGCCAATGTGGAAGATCCGGAAGAGGACGTATCTACGACCGGCGAGCTGTTTTCGATTTCATCCTTCGGGGTGGACTATCCTGTAGAGACCCTAGTTTCCAGGATGGACAAAAAGCTCTTTTACATCCCTCCGTTCCAACGTGCTTTCGTCTGGTCTCAAAACCAGTGCTCACGGTTCATTGAATCCCTTCTTCTCGGACTCCCGGTTCCGGGTATCTTCCTGTTTAAGGAAGCTGACTCGGGGAAGCATCTCGTCATTGACGGTCAGCAGCGCCTCAAGTCGCTGCTCTATTTCTCCCAAGGTGTTATAAACGGGAAGGAGTTCGCGCTGACTGGGCTAGAAACAAAGTTCGGCGACCGGACCTACAAGACGCTAGACGAAGCCGACCGAGCGCGCCTTGATGATGCGGTTATCCACGCTACGGTGTTCAAACAAGACTTACCCGAAGGAGAAATCAACAGCGTCTATGAGGTCTTCGAACGCATCAACACGGGTGGCATAAAACTCTCACCGCAAGAAATCCGGTCGTGCATCTGTCATGGCAACTTCAACAACTATCTGCATAAGCTCAACGATAACGTTGAGTGGCGAGCAGTGTACGGGCCGAAGAGCAAACGTCTAAAGGACGTTGAAATCATCCTGCGTTTCATGGCTTTCTACGAAAAAGGCGAAGAATACAAAAGCCCAATGAAGCACTTCCTGAATGATTACATGAAGGAAAAGCGAAACCTATCGGATGCGCAGTTACAGGATCTGGGGGACATCTTCGTGAAGATGATAGACTTTGTAACAAGGGCTTTGGGCGCACGACCCTTCCGCCCTGACCGTTCCCTCAACACTGCCGTTTTCGATTCTGTGGCCAGCGCGCTTGCCCACCGCCTCGCCGTAAAGGCGGAACCACAAACTGAAGAGGCCCTGTCCGCGTATAACGCGTTGCTCCAGAACGAGCGCTTCATCGAAGGCTACATCCGGTCCACTGCCGATGAAGAAAACGTTAAGAAGCGCATGGAGGAGGCGGGGAAGGCCTTTGCCGCAATATGAAGCGACAGGAGCTCCAAGCCGAGTTTGACCGCCTGAGCTACCAGATATCGTTCATCAAGAAGGGGGCGGGCAAAGATCGGGACGAACTGATATCCCTGTCGAGCCAGCAAGTCTGCGTCTCGATCTGCGGAAGCCTAGAGCAATTGCTGAAGCGCATTTTTATTGAGTACGCCAAGCGGCGGTCGAACAGCCGCATTTATCGACCCATCGAAAAAATCTGCGAAAGTTACCAGAACCCCAAAACCACCAAAATCTTGGAACTGGTAGGCTTGTTCGATGCGGACTTCGAATCCGAACTGAAGCGCCAATGGGATGATGAGAACGAAGTTGAGAAACAGCATCTCGACAACATGGTGGATGACCGCATTACAATTGCGCACCGCAAGAAGGTCCATGTGGACGTATCGTCTACCAAGCTGCAGAATTATTTCAACGCCTACCGCAGCTTGCTTGACAGGGTCTATACACATTTTCTAGGAGCCGCGTAAGTCCGAGCAGCCCCCGTTGCTACCCGCTGGCGCTCTGACCATTCCTGATGTCGGGCAGAAGTAAACTCACCGCAACCCTCAATGGAGCGCCTGACCGCGATTCATTCGAGCCAATGAATGGCTGCTCAGGGGCTTGGCGTAAGCAGCCCTGAATGTCTCTACTGGGGTCGGCTCCTGCCAATACACCGATCGCGGCTAGCGTCGCGACCCGGAACGGCTCGACATAGGTGGAAAGAAGCGGATAGTCGGCTTCGGTAGAATAGCTAGCGAAAACAGACTGACGCTTGCCTGTTCAATGTCTTTCCATGGCCTAAACTCGTCGCAAACGTGGCCAGTCGATCTAGGGGAAGACAGGGGGTTCTCCATGTCTTAGCGCATCTCTACGCGGTTGCACCAGGGCAACGATTTGAACTCGATACGCTCGTTTGTTATAGAGCGCTTGCGAGGCGTTGGTTTGCGGCCTGCCTCGCAAGCGCGGTAGAGATACCCACCATGCCCGGTCCCATTTGGGATCGGGCTTTATTTGATCGACCTCAAGCGGGTGAGCCGGCGCTTAAGGTCGAACGCTCTTCTCCTATTCATCTTGACCTCCATTGTTCGCGTTTATCCAGCTGCCGGTGGCGGCGGGATGGGGTTAGATGCGTTAGTGTCGGACGCCGCTGCGGTCGCCTCTGCTGCTTGTGCAGCGGCGGCCGCAGCCCAACCTTCACGAACCGCTTCAATCTCTCCGAATGCGCCCACTTCCATTAGTCGATCAATGAATCGGCCATAGATACCGTCTTGAGCGAGACCCTGACTGCGCATCCATTCCAAGGCCGCGTTCGGGTTGAGTAGCAAGACATAGTGAAATTCACCCGACGGCCCTGGCTTTGTTTGGATCATCAAAAGCTCACGCAGCTTCTTCATACGCTTCCGCCACGTATCAACGGCTCGTTCACCGATAAAGCCGGCCTCCGCCGCATATGTAGCGGGGTTCTCGATGACGATAACCGGGTTATCTGGCGAGCGTGCCCACAGGCAGAAAAGAGTGTGCCCGGCGGGCTGGCCTTTCGACTGTATATCAATGGCCTGCATGACGATCGGAAGCGTTCGCGGTACAGTCGTAAAGCCATCATTCGTCTTGCGGTGCCATATCCAACTTGGGTGAAAATTCGGAAAGTGAAGGTCCATTTGCTGCTTGGACCGTTCGGCCATTTTCATTCGCTTAGCTGTTGCCTGCCGTCCGTTCGCCATTACCATCTTCCTTCGTTTCTACGTCTTGCTGTGCTGTCTAAATGGGCCATGTAGCGCTTTGGCACAACGAGGGGTTACACGCAGCAGCGAGCTGCGATACATAGGCCCCAATCCGCGATACAATCAAGCCAATTAGCGCAACATGGAATAATATGATAGACCGAATTGCGCGATATGGCGCAGATGATTGCAAGTTCTATAGCGATTTCAGACGCTTGCACGCTCCGCAGTGTACTCCGCGTATTCCGGTGCTCCCCGTTCTCCCCTGTGCTCCCGATGCTCCTGGGTTACAAAGGGGCAGAGGCACCGGCATTTTGGCGGGTTTAGGTGCAGAAATTTGTATGGGAAGGCTTTAACTTGCATGGGAAACTGACAGCGAATTGCTGGCCCTACTTTGAACCTGTAACCGATTTTCCGTTTACGCCCGCTAGGTGCCTGCGTCGGCACACCAGCCTTTGCTCGAACGTCCGTCGTTTTGTTCTTGCTATTGCAACTGCCCTGGAGCTTGCGGGAGCGAGAGGCCGCCCTTAACGCCTAAGCAGTAATGTCGACTTTCGGGTGGGCGTTAAGGTTCGCCGCCGGTGCGCCACCTGCCAGAATAAGCCTTTAGGAATCCGACGAGCTGCTCGCACGTAAAACTCCATCATGAGAAAAACCGAGGTAAGAGCGTCCGGGTTCCGGCGAGGCTGACGCGCCACAACCCACGAAGTTCATCTCAATGACCTCGGTCTACTATCGTGATGACAAGTGTCGGCCCTGCGCCTGTTCTTCGTAGCGACAATGCCTATTCAAGCGAGAAGCTGGATGGGTTTTCCTGCTCCACGAACGTACGCTGGGATTGAAGTCAACGTAGGTTTCGTAAACTAGATGGAGAGTACTCACTGTTATTCGCCCAACTGGGCGATATAAACCTTGGAACTGCATGAAATCAACGTTGAAAAGATACCTACGCGGTGAGGTCCCCCTGGGCCGCGTCTTCTGGTTCGATATGCTGCTGGTCGGCACGATCATCAATGCGCTCACAAGTGCATGTGCCCTGATTGCTTATGCCCTGGACCTTCCGGGTTGGCTTGCATTGGCCATTTTCCTTTCGCCGGTGCCATACAAACTCGCCCTGTGTCTCTTTGTCTGGCGTTCCGCCACTCGGAAACCCTCGGCTTGGAGTGACGTGGCCCGAGGCGGCGCGGTTCTTTGGCTATTGATGGTGCTTGTATTGTAGCGAACCGCCGTCGGGACATTTTAGTTGGCTTTGGGTTGACAGGCGATGAGAGAGTGTATGCTGCCAGTGATTTCAAAGAGGCGTTCGAGATCGCTCGGTCCGAGGGATTGCGTGCAACCGCTCATGCTGGCGAGCATCTTGGCCCCGATACGATCATCGAGGCCATCGAAACACTCGGTCTGGAACGCGTAAGGCATGGAGTTCGGGCTATCGAGTCCGAAGCGGTTGTCCGGCAACTAGCATCCGCAAAGATCCCACTTGAGATTTGCCTGTCGAGCAACCTGGCCCTCGATCTTTATTCCTCGATTGAAGTTCATCCCCTTCGGTACCTAGCCGCGGCAGGTTGTGTTGTTGTGCTCGGAACCGATGATCCTGCCTACTTCTCGACCAATATCGCAGCGGAATACGAGCTTGCGGCCCAAGTGGGTATCTCGGCGACCCAAATTACCAAGCAAACGGTTTTAGCCTCGTTTTGTGACCACAGAATTCGAGAATATCCGTCGGAGATGGCTCTGTGATGATTATTATTACGAGCGGAGTGAAGGGCGAGCTGTCGCCTGAGGCTACCCGATACTGCTGCCGCCTCGTCGCGCACTGAACGAATGACCGCGTCCCTGGTAGACCTATTTGGACTTGCCAAGTAAAATGATCCTAAATTTCAATCATACTTGCGTGCCCATTAGCTGGGGCTTAGCCTGCGATCGGTTCGGGGCAATTGCATGCTGCATAAATTCAAGGCGATCGAGGAGATCGGCCGTTTTTCCAAGCTCACTCATAAGGCCGAGCCATTCTCGAGGCTGTCACTGATTTTTGGACGCAACGGGTATGGCAAGAGCACGCTATGCTCGATCTTGAGATCCGCCACCGAAGGTCAGGCCAGCCACATCGCAATGAGGCGGCGGCTGGGTGCCGTCAACGATTCAAGAGTAGAAGCGTTGTGGGCCTCAGGCTCGACCTACGCTTATAGCGCCGGCAAGTGGAACGCCTGTCCCGGTAAAATCTACATTTTTGACCAAGAGTATGTATCAAAAAACCTGCATGTCGGCGACAGCGTCACTCGCGAAAACAAGCGTAGCCTTCTTCCTGTCATTCTCGGTGATAAAGGCGTGGCGCTTTCTGAAAAGGTGACCTCGCTGGATAGGGAGCAGCGAGAGGTCAGCGAGAAGCAGAAAGTTCAGGAACGAATTATCCTCGCCAGGTGCCGGTCGCTCAGCACGAGCCAGGTCCTAGCTTTCTGTAAAGCCATCATTCCAGAAGACCTGCAGGACAAGATCAAGAGTTGGGAAAAGCGGGTCGCGCTCGCCAAGCAGGCCGTGGTTGTCAAGCAGAAGCGAAACCCGCCAATCCTAGAAATAGCAGGTCTGGAACTGGCTGGTGAGCTGCTCAGCAAGACTATCGACGGTCTGGGCGAAAGCGCGGCCCAACGGGTCACAGATCATCTGGCAGCACATGACCTTGGTCCACGCGCCCACAATTGGCTCCAGTACGGTTCGGCCCATGCTCCGCAGGACCATTGCCCGTTCTGTGATCAGGGCACCAGTGGCAATGCTCTGGTGGCTGCCTACAAGTCCTTTTTCAGCGACGAGTTCAAGGCGCTTAAGGCTCAGATTGATGCGCTCGCCGGCGTTCTGAATAGCCTTGGCGAGCTCGATGTCCAGGTGCAGGAAAATGGGGCTGAATTCGCCTATTGGGCCGCATTATGCGATCTCAGCACGGTTCCAACGCTGATCGCAGACGAAATCGCACTGGTGCGAGAAGGTCTCGATAAACTCAGGGCGCTGGCGGAAGCAAAACAGCGTAACCCCTTGGAGGCCATCGACATGGGTCTGGGCGGCCCCGCGGTTCGCAATGCGGTTGGGGTGCTTGTCGCCTACAACGAGCAGGTCACAGCAGCGAATGTCGTGATCGATCAGGCTCGGGTGGATACGATGGCAGGCGATGTCGCTCAATCGGAGAGCACTCTCACCAAATGGCAGGCAATGGCAGAAAGGTCGACGGAGCCGGTAAAATCGGCCGCCGAGGAATATGTGGCAGCGGAGGACCGGCTTGAAGCGATAAAACGGGACAAGACGGCGGCGCAGAAGGAGCTAACCACATACACGGGAGAGACGATGTTTGCGCGGCAAACGGCAGTGAACGAGCTTCTTTTCGATTTCGGCGCGAGCTTCAGGATCGTTGATGCCAAAACCAATTATGTTGGTCGCGAGCCAAACACCGAGTTCGCCATCGAAATCGGTGCTCACAAGGTCAAAGCGGGCGATAGATCGGGCACCGAGCCCAGCTTCAAAACGGTGTTGAGCGCCGGCGATAAAACCACGTTAGCCCTGTCCTTCTTCATCGCGCAGATCAACGCGGATCCTAATCTGGCTGACGCCATTGTGATCTTTGACGATCCTTTCAACAGCCAGGACATGGACCGCCAATTTCAGACGACGAGCCATACTCGCTCGATCGGCGCGAATGCGTGCCAGACCATCGTCATGTCGCATGATCCTCGCTTCCTCAATCTAATCGAGAAGAACGCTGATCAGTCGACAATCCGCAGCTTCCAACTTCAATGCAGCGATTCTGGGGAAGGAAGCCTTTCCCAATGGGCGAGTGCCGATGAGCTGAAGTCGCTTTATGTGCAGCAGTCCGAGATGATCAGGGAGTACGCCACCCACCAGAAGATTCTGAAGGGCCAGACCACAAACAGCATCAAACAGGCAATTCGACCCTTCCTTGAAGACTATTTGCGCCTACGTTTCCCCGGTCGCTTTCCAGACCAAACCCATATTTTCGAGATGGCGGGATCAATACGAGACGCTGGGCAGACAGATCCTCTGGCCCACGCCGTCGTCCACCTATTCGCCCTGAATGAATATACGCGCCCGAATATGCATGGTGGCGGAGACGCGCCGATACCCAGCGAATTGCGGACCCACTGCCGGAAAGTCGTGGCCATTGTCGGCAGCTACTAGTCGCGGAACAGACCCAGACCGGCCCCGCTAGGCTGTAGACGCCGAAGTCCACCTCAGGGTTCCGCTGATCCCTGCTGGATGTATTGCATGGGGTCGGAAGTGGACGTTCCACGATCGCGGGTGGCCAAGGGCCTCCGAAGGGCTCGTCTTGGGTGGCAAGCGGAAGGACAGCTTCGGGCAACGAGCGCTGCGATAACAGCGTTCAGGCGATGTCCCCTTTGACGATGACCAGATCCCGCTTCGATGCTTTCAACGCGAATTCTCGCGCCGCGATGTAGGCGGGATCGTCGTAGCAGGCGACCGCCAGTTCATAGGTGGAAAACTCCACGATGATGACCCGCGCGGTCTCGCGCGCTTCCTTCAACAATGGTGGAACCGTTATCGGGTTGAGGCGCGCCTGGTATTTCTCCGCGATCGGGGCCCAGAGTTTCCCGTATTCGGCCTGGGCCTCCTGGTCGGTGACGGCCGTGCCGAGAATGAGCCAATAACCCTTCATAAATGCCTCCTAGCTGCTACGCTGACCACCAACGCCAAAGCGAGATTTGAATCATGATCCTTATTACAGCCGCGACGGGCCAAGTTGGAAGTGCTGCCTTGAATGCTTTGGCCGGCGGCGGCGCAAAGGTCCGCGCCCTTGTTCGCAACCCGTCCTCGTTTGTGGCACCTGACGGCATTCAGGTGGCGCAAGGCGATTTCGATGACGAAGCATCGATCGCTGATGCCCTCAAGGGCGTTACCGTCATGTTGCTGGCAGGCCGGGATAGCCCGGATTCGGTATCCCAGCATAAGCGGGTATTGGCGCAGGTTCGCCAGTCTGGGGTTCGTCACATCGTCAAGCTCTCGGCCATCGGCGCGTCCTTGTCGTCGCCTGTGGCGCTGATGCGCGAGCATGAGGAGGTTGATGAGGACGTCCGCAAGGGGTCGGCCACCTGGACTTTTCTCAAGCCGCACCTGTACATGCAGAACCTGCTGCGCGCTGCCGAAGCTGTCCGCACGAAAGGCCTGATTTCTGCACCAATGGGAGTAAACAGCATTCCGCTTGTTGATACCCGCGATGCTGGCGAGGTGGCGGCCATGGTGCTGCGCGATCCTGCGGCCCACGTCGGCAAGGAATACGCGCTGACCGGGCCGGAGGCCGTCAGTTATGACGACGTGGCCGAAGCCCTCACGACCGTTGCGGGTCGTCCGGTGAAGTATGAGGCAGTTGCACCCGAAGAATACGAGAACCGCCTTCGGGCGACGGGAATGCCAGACTGGCGGGCCTTCGACCTCGCCCATATCGCCTCTGCATACAGCGACAATGACAACGCCCCCTCACCAGACATTGCAAAGCTCCTTGGAAGACGGCCGAAATCGCTATCCGAGTTTCTTGAAGACCATCGGGGATTCTACTCCGCGCATCAGGGTTGAGGCCAGAATCGACCGTCGCGCAAGAATCTGTCGCGTCTGGAGGGGTCATACAGCGCGAAGATTGGGCCGAGTGGGGTCTTAGGTCACGGGAAAACAGGCCCTCCCCTGCCTCTCGTCGGTTGCAAGGCTTTCATTTCAGGAGATGGCGCACTGCCACGCGCTCGTGAATCAAATTCGGGGCGCAATAATGCAATCCTCGGTCGCCCGTAACCCCGCCTTACAGCAAGCATTTGACGGCTTCATTCGCGATGAGCTGGAAATTGAGCGGCTCAAATCTCGCTTGGATGGAACATAATGCGCAACTTTATAAGAATATCCTAACATATATGATTGAGTAACCTTATTTCTTGGTTACATCGCGCTTTGATCGCGCTGGATACAAAGTGGCGAAACCAAGTTAACTTTGTGATTGCCATGAGACCTTTGACGTGCGTTTATTCCGCCGGGGCTTGAAGGGATTTCATTTTCAGCACGCGAGCTGAACATTTGCATACGAGAGGGAGGGCGATGCGGCATCGTACCACCACTGTCCGGGCCAAGCTCCTTTTGTCCGGTACCGCCCTGATTTCAGGAATTATCTTTCTCTCCTCCAACCCAGCTTATGCAGACTGCGCCCTGGTTCCCACACCCCTAAACGACACTTTCGTCTGCGATAGCGGAATACACATAGGCGATGTTTCCGACCTGAATGGCGACAATTCGCTGACGATGCCCGTTGGCGGCACAGGCACGATCGACGGTGATGTCACTTTTGGCCCCGGCGTGGACACAATCGAAATTCATTCCGGCGAGATTATCGGCGAAGTCCAGCAAGGCGACGGCGTCGATGATTTCATCATGACCGGTGGCCAGATCGGCAAGCTCAACCAGGGTGGTCATTTCGATACTTTCTTCATGTCGGATGGGCGCATCGTCGATGCCTTCGACGATGGCGATTATGCTGTGATGACCGGCGGCCGCATCGGGCGCGTCAACATGAAGCTCGCTGACAACACTTTCATCATGTCTGGCGGCACGATCGACAAGAATCTCGTCGCCGGTTTCGGCGATGACACCATAATCCTGTCCAACGGCACGATCGGCGGCAATATCAGCGTCAGCGGTGGCACCGACAGCGTGACTGTCACAGGCGGCACGATTGGCGGCGAGGTACGGTTGAGCGTCGGCAACGACACGTTCACCTGGGACGGCGGCGGCATCATCTACGGCCTGGTCGACCTTGGCGGTGACGACGACACGGCATCGCTCAGCAATCTGACCGACGCCAATATAGGGGCAACGCCGCAGATCACCGGTGGCACCGGCACGGACGCCCTCACCTTCGATAACGTCAAGACGGACAATGTCACGCGTTTCGACAGTTGGGAGACGATCGACCTCACCAACGACAGTCAACTTGTCTTTGACGGCACGCTGACGCTGGGCGACAGCGGGACGGGGACCGGAACCCTTTCCGTCGATGCCGCCAGCACGATTTTTGGCGGCGGCCAGAACGGCGCTGTCTCCGCCTTCGACGGCACGCAATTTGCCAACGTCGTCAATGCGGGGCGCATCGACCTGACCAATGGCAACGGTGGCGCGAATGATACGTTCACGGTCCACGGCAATTATATGGGCCAAGGCGGCGAGGTGCTGCTGAACACCGTTCTCGGCGACGATTCCTCGGCTTCCGACAAGTTGGTGATCGACGGCGGCACGGCCAGTGGCACAACCGGCCTCGCCGTCTTCAATGCCGGAGGCGGCGGCGATGTCACGACGCAGGACGGCATCAGGGTCGTAGAGGCTACCAGCGGGGCTACGACCGATAGCGGTGCCTTCGCCCTCAACAACCGCGTCGCTGCCGGCGCATACGAATATTACCTCTTCAAGGGCGGCGTTTCGGCCAATACAGAAGAAAACTGGTATTTGCGTTCGACAATCGTAGCGGGTTCGGAACCGGCAGCCGCACCTGATCCGGTAGCGCCGCCTGCAACGGCGGAGGTGCCTCCGGAGGAACCGGTAATCGTGCCGCCACCTCCACCATCGGAATTACCTCCCGTTCCGTTGCCATCGGAAGGCGACGCGACCACGGACCCCGTGGACAGCACCCCTCCGATCGCTGCCAGTGCGCCGGAACCGGAAGCGCCACCGGCTCCGGCCGCGGCCAAGCCGGCGGATCCGCCGCCCCCGCCGCCTACACCATCGATCACGCCGCCGTCGCTTCCCGGTTCCGCCGCCACGCCTTCGACGGCCGGCGCGACACCCGTTGTCGCCGATGTCGTGCCGCTCTATCGCATCGAAGTGCCCACCTATTCCGTCGTGCCGATGGTCGCGAGCCATATGGCGTTTTCGACGCTCGGCACCTTCCATGAACGGCGCGGCGAGCAGATCCTGCTCAACGGAGCAGGCGGCTATCTGCCGGCGACTTGGGGCCGTGTTTTCGGCCAGGACACCGAGATGAACTGGAGCGGCACGGTCGACCCGAGCTTCGGTGGCAATGTCTTCGGTTTCCAGGCCGGTCAGGACCTGTTCGGCCGAGAAACCGACAATGGCCATATCGATCGCTTCGGCCTGTTCGTCGGCTATGCCCATATGAGCGGCGACATACGCGGGCAGGCGCTCGGCTGGAACAATCTTGCGGTCGGCGATCTCGATTTCAGCGGAACCAGCTTCGGCGGATATTGGACCCATATCGGTCCCAGCGGCTGGTATCTGGACGGCGTTGTGATGGGCACCTGGTTCGATGGCGATGTCTCCTCGAAAGCCGGCCAGTCCATCGACATCGGCGGAAGCGCGGTGACGGCGTCGCTCGAAGGCGGATATCCCATTGTGTTGAACGACCAATGGACGCTCGAGCCGCAAGGCCAGATCATCTGGAACCACCTGTCGCTTGACGATCAGGCGGACCGCTTCTCGACCGTCACCTTCGACGGCGACGACGCGGTCAGGGGCCGGCTCGGCGTCAGACTGCAGGGCAAATTCGAAACCGGCAGCGGGACGCTGCAGCCCTATCTCAAGGCCAATATCTGGCATGACTTTTCCGCCGAACAGACGGTTCGCTTCGCCAACGATCCGATCGTCACGGAGACCAAGGGTACATCGCTCGAAATCGGCGGCGGCATCGTCGCCAGCCTGACGAAGGATCTGAGCCTTTTTGCAACTGCCGACTACACGACCAATCTCGGTGGCGAAAAGACCCGCACCTGGGAAGGCAATCTCGGGCTCAACGTGAAGTGGTAATCCGCTGAGATCATCGGATCACAAAACCTGGAGAGACTGTTATGGAAGCCATTATCGGACAACTTATCGGCGGTCTCATTGGCGGAGCGGCCGGCGGTAAGGTCGTCAAAGGCTCGGATCTCGGAAACACCGGAAATCTCATTGCCGGTGCGATCGGTGGCGTCGGCGGCGGGCAGTTGCTCGGCGCTCTCATGGGCGGAGCAACAAGTGCTGCGGCGACAGGTGCAGCATCAGGCTTCGATATTGCCACCTTGGCTAGTCAAGTTGTCGGCGGCGGTGTCGCCGGTGCCATCCTTCAAATCGTCGTGGGCTTCATCAAGAACAAGCTGATGGCGCGGGCATGACCTGCCGATCTGATCCAAACTGACGTTGGAGTTTTGGAAATGGGAATTTTTGACAAGATCAAGGGTGCGATATTCGGCAGGGCCACGGCAAGCGATATGCCCGCCGGCCAGCAGAGTGCATCGCCCAAGCCGAACGTCGTTATCGGCTCCGCAGCGGCAATTCCTGCCGCGCCTGCGGCCCCCGCAGCACCAGTCCCTTCCGCACCAAACTCGCCGCAGGCAGAGATCGATGTTTCCGCCATTCTGGATCAGGCTGTAAAGGCTACGGGCCAAAAGCTGAACTGGAAGACTTCCATCGTCGACCTGATGAAGGCGCTCGATCTCGACAGCAGCTTGAGTGCCCGAAAAGAGCTGGCAAAGGAACTGAACTATGCCGGCGACACCGGTGATTCAGCCAAGATGAACGCCTGGCTTCACAAGGCGCTGATGCAGAATCTTGCCGAAAACGGCGGTAAAATCCCCGACGATCTCAAGAACTGAATGGACATTGCGAAGTGCTAGATAGGTGCTGTCCTCGCTCGTGAGCGGCAGCGAGACAAGGATTGACGACGATGCGGTCAAAAATAATTGCTGTCGCTTTTGCTCTTCTTTTTGGAATCTCGGCTCCCTCGCTGGCCAAAGCGGCCAATGGCTACGCCACCGGAAACGTGAATATGCGGTCCGGACCGGGCACCGAATATGGGCGGATCGCGACCATACCGGCGGGAGCTGGCATTACCATTCGTGGATGCCTCAGCGGCTATAACTGGTGCGATGTGAGCTTTGCCGGCCGGCGCGGTTGGGCTTCCAGCAACTACCTTCAGGCGGTTTATCAAAATCGCCGTCGACCGCTGATCTTTGTCGGCCCTCGCATCAGACTACCGATCATAACGTATCATCGCCCGCGACCACCGTATTTGAAACCCCATCGGCCGCGACCGCCGCATTGGAAGCCAAATCGGCCACGGCCACCTCATCACCGCCCCCGCCCTCGGCCGCAACCGCGTTGATGGAGGGATCTGATGAAACCTCACGCCCTCCTGCCGCATGTCGCCACACGCCTTTCCATGACGGATCGTGAGATCGCGAAGGAATTGGGGTTGTCGATCACCGCCCTGCGATCGCTCAATAGCCCCACCTGCCCACGCTATTTGCAATTGGCGCTCGCGGCAATGATCGTCGACATCGACCCCGACGCAATTTTGCGGATGTCTTCACCCTCTAAAACGTCGCCGGCCTCTTCGAGAGACCAACCCCTCAACGCTTCTCCCAAGCAAAGGGCGGGTCTGTCTCATGCGCCGAATATGGATCGTGGTTTCGATTATTAGCTTGGTGCTGCTTGCCGGCTCGGGAGCAGCATTGGCGGATAGCTGTTCTGCAATCAGAAGCCAAATGCGAGTAAAAGCCGGCGTTTCAACCTCCCAAATAGCCCAAATTCGCCGGCAGATCGCCGCAATTCGGGCGATCGAGAGAAAACGATCGTGCACAGCCGAAAAGGCGGCCGCGGGAGGCTTCTTCAACGCTTGCCGAAGCAGCGCCAGGCAGCGTGCGGACGCTGAGCGCGAACTAGCGGCCGCGCAAGGCGGTGGTGGAGCGTCATTGAGAGCAAGATACAAGGCGCTCGGATGCGAAACCGCTACCCGATCACATCCTGACCAGAAGGAGCGGTTGATCAAACCGGACACTCCCAGGCGCTCCGGCCCGAAATACGCGGGTGATACCATCTTCTATTGTGTGCGGCCCTCAGACGGGTATTTCTTCCCGGCACCCAAATCGCAATTCGCCAGAAAGAACTATCCCGAGATCGCCGTCGATCAGTGCCGCTTCATTTGTGAAGAGCCCACCATGGCGCTTTACGTGCTTGAGGACCCAGAACTCGAGACCGAAGAGATGCTTTCGGTTGAAACAAAAACGCCGTATCGGGAACTTCCCACGGCTTTTCGCTATCAAGCCAATGAGTTTGAGGCCTGCAATTGGTCGCGTTATTTTGCCCGCGTCAAAGAGCTTAAGGCTCGAACCGTCACGCCTGGAAACCTGAAAAATGCTATTATTCCGGCCCCGACATTCAGACCGGGGCAACAAGATGAGCTTTTGACCTCCGCTTACAAAACAGAAGCGGACGTGGAAAGCGTCCATCGAAAAGTCCGCGTCGTCGGTCCTACGTTTTTGCCCGATGAAAAAATCAGATTTCGTGAAATCAGTAATCGGGAGAAACAGAGGGGCAGCCTAGCCAACACTGTCGAGACGTTGATCAAGCTGCGGTAGTGCTCTCGCGTATTGCTAATGTCGGAACGCGAAATTGGTGTGGTCTTCAGCAGACAGCGCAAAAAGAAATGCCGTGAGTGATAGCATTGGCGGAACGAGAGCGATCGAGCGTCTGCTGCCGATCTGTAACGCTACTCTACTTGGTCCGACTATATGTTGTCTCCGGTCACACCAATCTCTGATTTTGGCGAGCGATCGCCTTCACGGAACTCGCCAAGGCCAAGTCCGCTTTCCAAGCAGGTTGGACAGACATAGGCGAATGGCTGCACCAGAATCCGGACCGTGGCCGGGAGCTTGCACCGATCACAGCAGGCACAGGAAGATTTTGGAACCCAAGCTGGTCGCATAGATCCATCTATATGACACTGCCACCATGGGCAGACGGGAATGAACGGGCAACCTAAACACGTGTTCCATCGCTGTCAAAAATGACGTTTAATTTTCGAAATGATCCGCAAAAATCAAGGCGGATCGCCAACCATTTTCCAGACCTGTGCGATAACTGCCTCGAGTTGTGACCCCTCCAGGGTGTCGTGCATCAGCAGTTCGCCTGCCACGAATTCGACCGCAGGCCGACGGCGCACCACCAGCTTGCGGGCGGTTTCGTAGGCATTGTCCAGCCGTGCATGTACGCGCGCCGCCAGTTCCCGGTTTTGGGAAAGCACCGAGGATCGATCTTCCATACTGCGATATAGCAATGGCCATTCTTGTGCGAAGCCGAGCTTGGTTTCCATGTCGAATGCAACGCGGGTTGCCAAGGCGAGATCACTGGTATCGTCACCACCGGCGCATGCTGTGATCGACCCGAGCAGTTCCTGTTCGGCCGCTCGTCCAGCCAGCGAATAAACCAGAATTCCTGTCAGCAGTTCTTCCGTTTTTTCGTAACTTTCCTCGGTGGCCCCGGCGACATAGCCTCCTTCAGAGGCGTCGATTGTAATCATTGTAATGGTGCCGAGTTCCAGCCGGATGCGCGCGACCGCATGGCCGGCTTCGTGGACAGCGAGCCGAAACCTTAAATGATCCGATCTTTCGAGTTTCGACGAGACAAGGATTGCTTCAATGTCGGCAAAGCTGAACGGGCGCTTCTCGCGACGGGCTTTCTGGCGGGCTTGCCTCACCACACGTTCGACGTCGGCACCGGTCATACCGTTGGCTTTTCGGGCGAGATAGCGAAGAACGCCGTTTGCGGCAGACGGGTCAATCGCGGGAGAATTCATGACGAGCTTCCGTTTCCGATGAACTCGTGCCCCTTCCACGATGTTCGTTTGGCGTTCCGCCTGCGCTTTCGTTTGTTATCCGACCGTTCCCTGACGTTTGGCGCGGCCTCCTGCATGCCACCCCTCACAGTCACCGGAGCACTGACAACGATCGCGTCGAGATCATTCTGCAAATGATGACGAAGGATGCCGATGAGCGCCGCTGTATCCGGTCGTGGGATTTCAATATGGGTCTCGAGCCGGCCCGAGCGCAGCAGCGCTTTGTCGATGACGCCTGGGTTGTTGGCCGCTCCGACAATGACGACGCCGGTGGATTTCACCGTTCCGTCGAGCAATTCCAGCGCCTTGTTGACGACGCTCGTCCAGTAGTCGTCATAATCTCGCGACCGTCCGCGTCTGCCGATCCCGTCGATTTCATCGATGAACAGGATGGATGGACTGTGTTCCTGGGCCTCGGCAAAAACCTTCGACATCCGTTTCAGGACGTCGCCGAGATGGCCACACTCAAGCCAGGTCGTTACCGACGTGGCAATCAGGGGAACCTCGAGCGTGTTGCACAAAGCCTTGGCAAACTGCGTCTTGCCCGTTCCTGGAGGGCCGAAAAGAAGCAGCTTCGTGACCATATCTTCCCATCGAAGGGTCCCGGCGCGCCAAAACTCCAAATCGTCTTTCAACGCCAGCGCCCATTCGGGAGCTTCTTCGCCGTAACCGAACAATGTCTCGATACGCAGGGTGAACCGATCCTTGTCGTCGTCTCCCGTCAGTTCCACAGGCAGAATGATTTCGCTGGCTGAGCCAACATTCTTGCCGCGATCGTTCTTTACCGTGGAATTCTGGGCGGGCTTTTTCTCGTCTGATAGCTTATGGACTGTATAGTCATCCGTTTCTTCGTCGCCGGCAGCACTGCGTCTTTCCTCTACGATTTCGCGAAGGACGGCGATTGCCCGCGATGGCAAAACACCGGGGCGGATTGCGGTCGCCAGATCGGCAAGCCCGAGCAACGTGCAATCCTCAGGTTCCAAGGATTCGTCAGGGGGGCTATCCAGAACCGCTTCGATTGTTGCGTTCACAATCTCCGCGTTCAGATCTCCGCAATCGAGATTAAGTTCGGCTGCGGCGAGGAGTTGGCTTGGCATCGTATGGGGCTTCTCGGCAACGCCGAGTATGGGTAAACCCGTCAGCGCTGCCTGGCCAATCTCCCCATCGTCATCGATGCACTGCCATCCCGCAAAACAAACCACTTCCCATTGAGGCTCCCCGGTTTGCGCAAAGCCCATTCCTCGTCCCCGGCGAATCTTAAATCCGTTCGTCACGGCGACTTTGCCTGGCAGGATGATGCCTCGCTCAAGGAGGCTAACAAAGCTGTCTTCGAATCCAACCACCTCACAAGAAACCGCAACTACCGGCTGTGGGAAGCCCAGGATGCGGAGCGCCTCTTTGAGACGGATTGGATTGCGATCAAGGCCCTGAGCGACAAGCAGGAGTGTTGCCACGTCTTGCGCGCGCAAGGATTCAGCAGAATGGCGCACCATCCGAACCAGTTTCTCAACCGATAGCGCAGATCCGGCGGCGTCACTCAGTTCACCAATCCCTGAACCTACCCGATTGTCGCCATCGCTATGGCCGGAAGAACTTACTGTCGCGCTGCCCGGCGTAATTTCTGAATCTAACGGTTCGGCGACATCAATAGGCAGGTTGATCGCGTCCTCGTCTGAACCAAATTCCCAGAGTTGCCGGACGGAACGTCGGTGGATTCGGTGAAGGATTCGTCTGACCTCGGCCTCGCTCTTGTCGTAAACGGCCGGGCCAAGCTGGAAGGTTTTGACACGGCGGCCATCGATGATCGTTACCTCGAGGTCAAGGATTCCCACTTTGATCGCCTGTTCCAGCGCGGCATCCTGGGCAGCGTGACGAAGCCTATGCAGGAAATACCGTGCGAGCCGGCGGTCAAATGTTGACACCTCGGCTTCTGACATGGCGGCCATGTCAACAATTCCCCGTGTTATCGTCCAAGCGTCGCCCAAGTCGATACCAGCGAGAATACGAACGCGCCCACCCGAGTTCTTCCGAGATAATGTGGATTTCCGAGGTCACGATCTCCTGTCCTTCGCCGACAAGGATTGGATGTCCTGTCGACAGCCCCGCGAGACAGGGGGCTGGCCTGAACGCGAATTTCCAATCTTCAAGAATTGGCGCATCTGGATGGGCCCTGGCGAGCATTTGATCGAGGGGCAACGCGCTCGTGCTGACGACCTCGATATCGGCCGCCAGACTTTTGAAGCGGTCGATTTCAGCGCGGATGGCCGCGAGAACGAAATTCGGAATCTGATTTTCGAAGCGATACATGTTTGGCTCCCTTATTACCAAGTCCCATGCCGCGCACGATCCTGGCGGCAACATACTGTGACCTCGACCGAGTTTTCGGCACTCGCGATTCGCATGCCTTCGATCTACGAAATCGCACGCGTACAGCGACATGGTCATTCTGTACCTGATTCGAATCCTTGTGTCGATTATCTGATTTGGAATGTACCAAATGTTGACAAAAATATGCCGAACCTCGCTTGCTGATGTATGGACTCCTTTTCTGAAACGATCCGGATGATGCGGGTAGCGAGGGCCCTGCTGGAGCTTAGCCAGGAAGAACTGGCCAAACGGGCGGGCGTCGGACGGCAGACGATCGTCCGCATCGAAGCGGGCGGTAAGGGCGTTGCCTTCGACGCAGTGGACAAAGTTCGAGGGGCGCTCGAAAAGGCTGGGGTGGTGTTCTTGCCTTCGTCCGCGGAGCACGGTCCAGCTATTGCGTTGCGGAGGTCAACGACCGGCAACTGACCGAAGCGTAGTCTGCCCAGGGGACCTGTCGTGAGAAAGGATTTGCGCTTCTGAATTCAGGAACGATGGGGGAGGAATCATGAGGAGACTTTGCGAGATGCGTTGGACGCCTTTCTCGTGATGTGAAACACGGAGATGACATGTCGGATTTGCCGGATCTAAGGGCTCTGTGGATTGGCCGGATGCTTTCCGGCTTGACCCAGCAACAACTGGCCGACCTAGCTGGAGTAAGTAGAGGAGCCATTTGGCGCATCGAAAGCGGCAATGAGAGAGTAACCCACGGTACTGTCAGAAAGGTTCAGGCTGCCTTGGGTCGGCAAAAGATCGACATCTTGAAATCGACAGAACAGTATCGCTGGTTAGTTGGCGTGAGGCGGTGAAGTCACCCTAGACGATAACATAACTTGAGCTCGAGCGGCCGGTTGGTCTCGATCGAGCCTCCCACAGCGCCCTGTGTGAATGACGGCAATTGGCGCATTTATTCTAGTCGCATCGGTTCAAATGACGACGCAGGCAAAATTCGATATTATCACCTTGTCTAGAAGGCCGCGATCTTCGTTCACACGCGGCCAGCCGAGTTCCGCAAAGGCCCGATCACCCTTGGAAGCCGGACAAGCCGCCGTCCTTGTCAAAGAACGAAGGTGACAGCCAAAGCCTGCCTTCGGCCATGGTCGTACTGATGACGGGCATCCCCGTCACGCCTGAGGCGGAACACCCCATTGCGGACTGACCGCGAAAACTGCTCTTCGGTAGCTCCATCACACAGCCTCGCCGTTCATTGGTCTGCAAATGTCGTATTTTGCTAGGTCAAGCACGGGCAAAGAGCTTTCGCCTCCCGGTTGGCGTCGCACTACCGCCACCGACGAAGTCTCGATCGGCTATCTGGGGGGCCTGGCAGAAGCGCCACAGTTCCGTGCCTGCGGCGGCCATGGGAAACGGCCCTCTCTGTATTCGCAGAGAGCGACCCCGCGCTCGGAGAGGGAACGCCGTATCACGCTCGCCCGAATCTCGGACGGTCGCTGTGGATCTTGGCCATCTTGCTTACCCTGTGGCTTGGACCTGTTGCGGTGCTCCTGATCTTCCTCGAACCTGACAACGTGTTCAGCCAGATCGCGATCTTCTTCAGCAAGATGGCGATGTGATGTTTGGCGGGGACTATGCAGTACTATCCTACGTGGCCCAGCAGGCCGTCCAGAGCTATGGCTGGCTCCAAGCCGGGTGAGGAGCTAGATGGATTGGCAATGGCGAAAACGCCCCCTGGTGCGGGCCATGGTGGTCGTGCAGTTCGTAGGTTTTATGGGAGCTTATCGCGGCCACGGCTCGCTAGGAATCTCGCGGTCTGCTTCGCGCCACATTTTCTCTTCCACGAAGCGGCGCGGTGGCAAGGGTCCTCGATCTTCCAGACTGGCGACCTTCAGATTAAAGGCTGTCGTGCTGCCGACCCGCCCGCTTGCTCGCTGCTAGGGGGGTCTCTGGCGCATGTCAGGCGTAGTGCTCTGAGCACGTGCCGAGCAAAATGAAACGCACCGGGCCTGATTCGTCCATAAACGGGATCACGTACAGTCAGTTCTTTGGAGCAGTAGTCTGATCGAGGATCAGCGTGAGGTTCCGCTGTGTCTACTCCATGATTGTTTCGGCAAGCATTTCGACACCCGGTAAGCACAGCATCATCGGCAAGCCATAGCTGGTCCGCCGCCACGGGTTGGCCGACGGCAATCTGTTTCGGCAGGATCCAGTCCTTGACGATGTAGTAGACTGCGGGGATTCCGATCAGAACCAGGATAGTTTGAAGAGGTCAGGGCGTTGAATTCTTAACGGATCGGAGCGCAACAGGATGCTGTGCACTCGCTTCAATCCTGTCATTGCATCGCGCTACAAAGCGCCAATCCTGCTCCGTCAATTTTGGCGCAAGTTTATAATCACAGGTTTCGATCCCATAAAGACGATATCCTTGATATAATCGATTATCAATCCAATCCTTTAAGCAGAACAATGGGTTCTTTAAGCGCATCTTTTTGTCAAACGTGTATTAAGGATTCGATTTCTCCATTTTTTTCGACGATACCGTGATAAATTCAACAACATATTATAATCATGACATCGTTTTCTACCTATGATTCGATAAAGACTTTCCAACAACGAAGATGCATGCTACTCTTACGGTGATTTTCATAGCGGCAAGGAGGTCGCTTCCTCAGGACCATCCTGGCAGAGGTGGTTCTGCGTGCGAACTAGCGTCTATCGGCGAGTCCAATATTTAGGACACCAAAACTAGCTTGTTGTCACGACGGCATGGGTCGAAGACGAGGCCAATCAGCGCAAACCGGGCGTATTGGAAGGGGAGAGAGATGCAAATTCCACCGACTACAGATTGGGATATTCCAAACATCTATTACCGTGACCTGAAGTGCTGGGGCATCCCCTGGTGCCACCGCCATCTGATGCGATTGGTGCGTCGCGAGATGTTCCCGCCACCGTGTGAGCTATCACCCCGGAAGCATGCATGGACCTTCCGCCAAATCTGGAACTGGCTTACAGACCACAAGCCAGGCCTTTGAGCTCATACCCAGAGGCACGGCTGCCGGGTGCGGCCTCACTTGTTCCGGCCAGGACTCCGCTGGATTAAGTCGGGAAAACCGAATGGATATCGGCCAATCACGGCCATAGTTGGAGATTCGGTCCCTATTTCGGTGCCTACATCTCCCCTGCCTTCTGAGTAAGCCATCGCGCAAGGCGAACTAATCGGCAAGCGCCACCTTCTTAAGGTATTGACTCCATAGAGAAAATGCAATGGTGGGCCCGGGAGGACTCGAACCCCCAACCAAGCGGTTATGAGCCGCCGGCTCTAACCATTGAGCTACAGGCCCCACGCGGGCTGGATAGTGTTTTTCGCTTCGCCGCACAAGGCTTTAGCGTAGAACCTTCCACAGTCGCCTAAATCGGTCCACATTCGTTCCCTAGGGCATCGGACCGAAACGTGCTTACCGGTTTTTTGGAAGATCCGGTGCTCGAACAAAAAGATGGAGCGGCAACTCGGATTTATCCGAGCGTCGACGCTCCAGCCCGCCAATCCCACAGGCCTCGCAATATTTTTGGAGATTTCGATGACCAGACCTTGTTTGCCGCTCGCGCTTGCAGCCGCGATCGCATTTCCGGCGGCGGCCTTTGCGGCCGATTCGGCAAAAACGCCGCGCATTGTCGTGACCGGCGAAGGCGAAGCGACCGTCGCGCCCGATATCGCGCTGCTGTCGCTTTCCGTCATGCGCGAGGCCAAGACCGCGCGTGCGGCGCTCGACGCCAACAACGACGCCATGGCGGCGGTGATCGCGGCGATGAAAGCCTTCAGCATCGCCGACCGTGATTTGCAAACCGCCGGCATCCAGATCAACCCGCGCTACAACTACACCAACAAACCGGACGGCAGCCAGGACGCCGAACTTGTCGCCTATCAGGTGACGAACACGCTTTCGGTGCGCGTGCGCGACATCGACAAAACCGGCGATGTGCTCGACAAGGCGGTGTCGCTCGGCGTCAACCAGGGCGGCGGCATTGCCTTCACCAACGACAATCCGGCTGCAACGCTCACCGAAGCCCGCAAGAACGCGGTAGCCGACGCCATCGCCAAGGCAAAGACGCTGGCCGATGCCGCAGGCGTGTCGGTCGGTCGGGTGCTGGAGATCACCGACCAGGCAACTGCCCCCTCGCCCATGCCGCTGCGCGCCAAGAGTTTCGATGCGGCCCGCGCATCCGTTCCCGTAGAGGCCGGCGAGAATGCCTACAATGTGCAGGTCAACGTCACCTTCGAACTGAAGTGAAGCCGTTGAAACCGGGCAGAAGTCCGGGAATTTGCGCCTGACCAGAAAAACCCCGGAGGCCAGCCTCCGGGGTTTTCTTTTGGGTCGTTTATCCAAAAATCGGTTGGCGGGTCTATCGATAGATGATCGGGCAGCCGCGCTCATTGCCGAACACCACGGTCACGCGGGATCCGTACTTAAGGCCGGCGACCTTGACGGTGCGGCGGCTTCTGTCAACGACGCGGGCGCGGCGCAAACCCATGCGCTCGGCCTTGTCCAGCGCGCGGTCGGATGAGCAGGCACGGCGCCAGTGGCGGTTCCGCTCATCGTGCCTGTCGCGGCGCACATGTCGGATGCCGTGGTCGCGGCTTCCTTCATAAACGCCGACACGGGGGCCGCTGCCGCCGCCGAAACCAAGATAAATGCTATCCGCCTGGGCTACCGCCGGCATTGCCGCCAACGTGCCGAAGCCGACAAGCGCCGAAAGCGCCATGGTCCTGATCGTGTTCAACATCGTTCATCTCCTTTGCAGCCGGCCCGATTGCCGCCTTCATGCGATGACCGGACCATGCGCCCCCGCGCCTGAACCTTTCGCGAACCGGGCGTTCATTCGTCGTTCATGCGGCGGCGGCGATGAATTCCACACCGCCTATGGCTCTTCCTCCAGCATATGGTCGAAATAGTCGTCTGCATCGGCAAGATCGTCCTCGCTGGCGGTAACGCGGCCGATCATCGAGATACCGGCTTGATGCACCGTCTGCGCGTCGCCCGAAACCAGTCTGTGCCACCAGTAGAGGTCGCGCCCCTCCGCGACCAGGCGATAGGCGCAGGTGGCGGGCAGCCAGCTTATGGTGCGCACATTGGCGGGCGTCAGCCCGACGCAATCGGGCACCCGCGCCAACCGGTTCGCATAGTCAAAACAGCGACAGCTTTGCGCGTCGAAAAGGCGGCAGCCGACGCTGGTCCAGTAGATTTCGCCGGTATCCTCGTCCTCCAGCTTCGACAGGCAGCATTTGCCGCAGCCGTCGCAGAGCGACTCCCACTCGGCGGGGCTCATTTCCTCAAGTGTCTTGGTTTTCCAGAATGGCTCTTCCATAGACTGGGATGTGGCCCCGCATCGCCGCCAGGTCAAGCAAGTCCGCCGCCCTGACACACAGCTTGATCCAGGAAACACGATTTTGCCTTGAAATGGCCGGCCAATCGCCGCCTCGCTTGTCCACATCGCCAATAACGGGAACAAATGGCGTTCCCACCGGTTTGCCGAATGACGAACCAAAGGAGAGAGAACATGAAACGCCAACCAGGCATTCTGGCCGGCACGGCCCTCGGGCTGTTGATGGCATCCGCGCCGCTCGGCGCATTCCCGCTTCAAGACAGGCAGGCGCCGCAACACATCTCGACGCTTCCGCTCCTGCTTGCGCAGGACAACTGCAGAAAGAATGAAAGCGCGGAAGACTGCGCGGCAAGACAGGCCCAGTCACAAGAGCCGCAGGCGGCCCCCGAGCCAGAGGCACAGCCGGCCCCTGCCCCGGAACCCGAAGCGGCACCCGCTCCCGAGCCGGCACCAGAGGCCGCTCCTGCGCCCGAACCCGAGAAGAAGGCTGCGCCCGAGCCACAGCCGCAAGCCGAACCGGCTCCAGCCCCTGCCCCGGAAGTAGTCCCGGCACCAGCCGAGGAAGTTGCACCGCAGCCACAAGCCAAGCCAGCGCCTGTCGAACAGGAACAGAAGCCGCACAAGAAGAAGCGGGAAAAACAGGCCGAGCCAGCCCCTGCACCAGAGCCCGCGCCAACACCAGAGGCGGCTCCGGCACCAACGCCGACCGAAGAAACCGCGCCGACGCCGCAGGCCAAGCCCGCACCGGTCGACGAAGCGGCGCCCGAGGTGAAGCAGGAAAAGGCGCCAGCGCCCGCTCCTGCTCCCGAAGCGACGAAGCCTGAGCAAAGCAAAAAGCCGGTGACCGGCGAGCAGACGGCACCTGCCGAGGGCAAGCAACCAGTTCAGGGCGAAGCCCCGGCCGATCCCAATGCCGCGCCAATCCTCGACAGCCAGAAGGATGCCAGGCGTCCGCGCGATAACGACGACAAGGGCGGCAAGCGCGAGCGGGAAAAGCCGGCGAACCAGAACGAACAGGCAGAAACGCCGGCGCCAGAGGTCGATCAAGGCCCGCCGCCTACCGACGACAAGGCGGCCCAGCAGGCGATCCAGCCGACGAAGATCGAGCCGGTGACGGAAGAAAAGGGCAAACGCCGCGAAAAAGCGCCCGATCGGCGAGACCGCGACCGTCGTGATGGCGTGGATGTCTTGAAGGAGATCGGCGATCGCGTCATCATCGAGCTTGGCGGCGAGGCCATGGTGGAGAGCAACGAGCGGCCGCGCATGACCCACGGCGCCAAGGACGTCTACTACGAAGACCTGCCGCGCGGACGCACCCGCGAGACGATCGAACGCGGCAATGGCGACCAGATCGTCACCATCCGTAACCGCCACGGCGATATTCTCCAGCGTTCGCGCATTACACCCGATGGCCGCGAATATGTGCTGAACTATGTCGACGAGAGCCACTATGGCGACGACCGCGAATGGCGCGATCCCGGCGACGACCTGCCGCCCATGCGCCTGACCATCCCGCGCAACCGCTACATCCTCGACTCCGAATCGGTGGACAGCCCCGATGATTACTACGAGTTCCTGGAACAGCCGCCGGTCGAGAAAGTGCAGCGCCTCTACTCGGTTCAGGAGGTCAAGCGCTCGGCGCGCGTGCGCGACATCGCCCGGCGCATCGATCTCGATACGCTGACCTTCGAGTTCGGCTCGGCTTCGATCCCCGACAGCGAAGTGCAAAAACTGGAGGGCGTGGCGACGGCCATGGAACGGCTGCTGGAAAAGAACCCGGCGGAAACCTTCCTCATCGAGGGCCACACCGACGCGGTCGGAACCGACAATGCCAATCTGGCGCTGTCGGACCGGCGCGCCGAGGCGGTGGCGGAGGCCTTGACCAACGCTTTCGGCATCCCGCCGGAAAACCTGGCGACGCAAGGCTATGGCGAGCGCTACCTGAAGGTGAGCACGGATGCGCCCGAGCGGCAGAACCGCCGCGTCGCCATCCGCCGCATCACTTCGCTGGTGGCCCCGGTCGCCAGCGCGCAATAGACGGGATCCGCGATTCGGTGGTCCTCATTGAATCGCGGAACCACCCACACCAAATTAGTTCGTGGGCGTTCCCTGCCCCGTCCCGCCTCCAGCGGGACAGAAGCCCCGCCGGTCCCCTCGCCGGCGGGGTTTTTTTCGACTCTTGTCGGCGCAATTACGAACGGAAAGCCGGATCCAGCTTTTCCGGCAATCGCTTCAGAACATGCTCTTCACCTTGGTGTCGGTTCGGGCAAAGACCTCGTCCGGCACGAAGAAATCTCCGACCAGCGGACCTTTCGCGCCGGGCGCATAGTGCGAGAAATCGGTGACGCCTTCGGCGCGCAAAACTTCCTCGTCGATGTAGAAATTGCCGGTCGCCTCGCGTGACGGACGCATCAGGATGGCATGTGCGGCATCGGCCATGATTTCGGGCGAGCGGCTCATGGCGGCGACCGAAGCGCCACCCAGCAGATTGCGCACCGCCGCCGTATCGATTGCCGTGATCGGCCAGAGCGAATTGACGGCGATGCCAACCGATGCGAACTCGGCGCTCATCCCCAGCGTGCACATCGACATGCCGAACTTGGCCATCGTATAGGCGACATGGTTCTTGAACCACTTTGCCTCCATGTCGAGCGGCGGCGCCAGATTCAAAATATGAGGATTCTTCCCCAACTTCAGGTGCGGAATACACATTTTGGAAACCAGGAAGGTGCCGCGCGTATTGATCTGGTGCATCAGATCGTAGCGCTTCATGTCGGTTTCCAGCGTCCCGGTAAGCTGGATGGCGCTGGCGTTGTTGATGCAAATGTCGATGCCGCCGAATTTCTCGACGGTTTTCGCAACCGCCTCGGCCACCTGCGCCTCGTCGCGAATGTCGCAAACCACCGGCAGCGCCTTGCCGCCCGCCTGCTCGATCTCGTGTGCCGCCGAATAGATCGTGCCGGGCAGTTTCGGGTTCGGTTCGGCGGTCTTGGCGGCAATGGTGACATTGGCGCCGTCGCGCGCCGCCCTCAGCGCAATCGCCAGCCCGATGCCGCGCGACCCGCCGGAGATAAACAAGGTTTTTCCTTTGAGCGACATCGACGCGATCCTTCCGTGGAAAGATGCCAATGTGGCCTTCGGCCCGCACCGCATGCAAGCGTTATTAGGCGCGAGGGAGGTTACGCTGCGTACCGCGCGGGGCGCGGCCGCCGGTCTCAGCCGAAAAGCCGGTCGCCCTGCTCGTCGACGATCTGCATACCCTTGCGGATGGACACGTCGACCGCGTCGTCAAGGCCGGCAAAACGGTCGGCGCGAATGAACCGGTGTTCCTTCACCTCACCGTCGATCTCCTTCGAGACGGTGCCGGAAGTCTGGTACTGCCCGTCCGCCTTGAACGGCGTCGCGCTGATCGTAAAGCCCTTGTGCTCGACCTGCTTTGCCGGCGCGCCGGGGCCGGCAGCCGCCGGCTCGCTCGATCCGCCACCGAACAGACGTTTGAAAAAAGACATGGCCGACCTCCACACGCAAATATCCTGCCCGGCAATTTGCAAGGCACGATGATTTCCTAAAGGTCATTCGAGAAGCGGGCAAGGGTCACCGCGCATGGGCGGCAGCAGCGCAGAAAGCCCTCACGGCGTTTTCCGGCGATCTGGTTCATTCTCGGGATTGTACATATGGTGCCGGAGGTCCTGCTTCCAGCGCTTTTCGCCTATCATGCAATCATAAGGCTGCGTTGCCTTGGCCAAGATGATTTTTGGCACGCCGCCGGGATCGGGCAGCCTGTCATGCACCAGTTCGAGCAGAAGCTTGCGGCGTATCGCTTCCGGAAATTGCTTCCAGCCGTTGACCGATATGACGAAAGCGCCGGGTCCGCCCATGACGCATTCGGCAAAATAGCGGTCGAGTTCCGGCACGTCGTATATCTGCGGGGCAGCGCCCGACAGGATCGGCAGACCGTTGATGGTGATGCCCTGCCGCACGACGGCATCGCGCGTCGGAGCCATCGCCGGCCCTTCATTGTTCGCGCCGTCGCTGGAAACATCGATGATCCGCTTGATGCCCTTGAACGGGCTTTGCGCCAGCAGGTCCGCCCCGAAATGGAGCGCCCCTGAAATCGAAGTCCGGCGCGGTTGCCAGGCGGGCAGTTCGGATATCGTTTTCGCGACATGTTCCGCATCGGCCTGGCCGGCGACCAGCGTCCACGGCACGATGACCTTCTGATAGGTCACGCCGGCCCATTCGAAATAGGTTATCGCCACCTTGCCATGCATGCCGGAAGTGATGGCACGCACGACTTCAGGATCTGTCAGCGCAGCCGCATAGCCATCGCGCTGGATCTCCAGTTCCTCGACAGTCATCGAGACAGAAATGTCTACCGCCAGCACCAGTTCTACATCGACGGGTTCGCGAGGCTGGGAAAAACTGTGTCCCGCGGGAAATAAAACGCCGAATACGAGAACGGGGGCAAGCCATCTGAGCATTCCCTAGTCTACACAAGGAAAGCATATAGGAAAGCCCCGGACGCAAAGCTGACTCGGGCCATGCACTGGGTGTCGCGCCCCAATAATCGGCCTCCGTTTTGACATGGGGTGTTTAGCGGGGCGCCTCGCATGCGCGCCCGATCAAAACCACCGGGCGGGCAATCTTTGCCCGCCCGGTGCCCGCATCAATCCCGCGGCGACAGTGCTTCGATCGCCTCGACCGCCTTTTTCAGGATGGCGATTGCCTCGGCCTGCTTTTCAGGCGGGGCATCGGCGATTTCGCCAAGGGCGGCGCGAAGCCGGTGGCGCACGGCGCGGAACTCGTCGCGGTTGCCGGAACGGTCGCCGCCACGCGGGCCGCGCTCCTCGCCGTCGTCGTTCCAGCCGAACCATTCGCGCGCCTTGGCCATCTTGCGGCCGAACCGCTCGATCTGCTCCAGCACGCGCTCCACTAGGTCGCGGTTCTCGGCAAGGTGTTTTTGCCCATCTTCGGTGATGGAGAAGACCTTCTTCGCACCCTCGGGAGCCGAGGCAGCGTAACCGGCCTCTTCGAGAAAGGTCAGCGTCGGATAGACCACGCCGGGGCTTGGGACGTAAAAGCCGCTGGATTTCTCCTCCAGCGCCTTGATGATGTCGTAGCCATGGCGCGGCGTTTCCGCGAGCAGCGCCAACGTGATCAGCTTGAGGTCGCCGTCGGCCAGCATCTTGCCGGCGCGGAACATGTCGCCCGGCCCGCCCCTGCCGCCGCGTCCGCCGCCAAAGCCGCCGAAACCACCACCGCCGCCACGCCCGCCGAACCGGCCGGCCATATGAAGGAAGGAGCGCTCGCCGCGTCCTTCGCAATGATTGTGTCCGTGCATTGATAACTCCTCGAGTAATGTCTTACGATATATCTTAAGTAGGCGCACGCCGCTACCGAGTCAAGATATATCTTACGATGCATCGCATGGCCGACCAATCGCAGACAAACGGAATGCCCGCCGGTGCCACCGGAGATGCGCCATCCAGATTGCGGCGGCGCGCTAAAATCATTTTGCCAACGCACCGCCTGGGTTTGTACGATCAGCCGAGCGAGGCGATCACCTCGCGATAGGCATTTTCGGGAAATGCCTTGAGCGTTCGCGAGCGTATGTTTCCCGCAGTGCCGAGTTGCAGCGCAAAGCGCGCAGCCACAGCATCGTCAGGCGCCTCGCAGACCGCCACCATGTCGTATTCGCCCATGGTGAGATAGAATTCCCTGAACGAGCCGCCCATATCGGCCAATTGTTTCCTGGCCGCGTCCAGCCGCTTGGGTGAGTCACGCACTGCCTTCACACCTTGATCGGTCCAGTTCAGAAGCATGATGTAGGTGGTCACGGTTCACCTCCCTCCGATGCCGCCATGCGATGCCGACCGCACGCATCCAGCGCCGGAAAAACAGCCCTCCACCCGTGAGATTATGAACCTGGGCAAGCCTCGGCGCCAGAGCTGCCGGGTGCCGCGCCATCCTCCATTTGGTGAATCTTCCGCCCTCGCCGCACGGCGGCTCAGGAAACAAAAAAAGCCCGGTCTGAGCCGGGATTTTTTCGATTGAACGGTCGATCAGCTGTCGAGGAACGACCGCAGCTTGCGCGAGCGGCTCGGATGCTTGAGCTTGCGCAGCGCCTTGGCCTCGATCTGGCGGATACGCTCGCGCGTCACCGAAAACTGCTGGCCGACTTCTTCGAGCGTATGGTCGGTGTTCATGCCGATGCCGAAACGCATGCGCAGCACGCGCTCCTCGCGCGGGGTGAGCGAAGCCAGAACGCGCGTGGTGGTCTCGCGCAGATTGGCCTGGATCGCCGCGTCGATCGGCAGGATCGCCATCTTGTCCTCGATGAAGTCGCCGAGATGCGAATCCTCCTCGTCGCCGACCGGCGTTTCGAGCGAAATCGGCTCCTTGGCGATCTTGAGAACCTTGCGCACTTTTTCGAGCGGCATGGCTAGTTTTTCCGCCAGTTCCTCCGGCGTCGGCTCGCGGCCGATCTCGTGCAGCATCTGGCGCGAAGTCCGGACGATCTTGTTGATCGTCTCGATCATGTGCACCGGAATGCGGATGGTACGCGCCTGGTCGGCGATCGAACGGGTGATCGCCTGCCTGATCCACCACGTAGCATAGGTGGAGAACTTGTAGCCGCGCCGGTACTCGAACTTGTCCACCGCCTTCATCAGGCCGATATTGCCTTCCTGGATCAGGTCGAGGAACTGCAGGCCGCGATTGGTGTATTTCTTGGCGATGGAAATGACGAGGCGCAGATTGGCCTCGACCATTTCCTTCTTGGCGATGGCCGCTTCGCGCTCGCCCTTTTGGACCTGATTGACGATCTTGCGGAATTCGAGGATCGAAATCGCCGTCTCGGTGGCGAGATTCTGGATTTCGGCGCGCAATTCCTTGATCGCCTCGCGCTCGTTCTTGGTGAATTCCTTCCAGCCGCGCGAGGTCAGATTGCCGATCGAGCGCGTCCAGTTGGGATCAAGCTCGGAACCGGCATACTCCTTGAGGAATTCGTCGCGGCGCACGCCGTAGCTTTCGGCCAGCCGCAACAGCTTGCCTTCGTTCTGCACCAGCCGCTTGTTGATGTCGTAAAGCTGCTCGACCAGCGCTTCGATACGCGCATTGTTGAGCGACAGCGACTTCACCGCCGTGATCAACTGGTCTTTCAGTTCCTTCAGCCGCCGGTCCTGGCTCGGCGAAAGGGTGCCCGCCGCCGCCAGACGGTTCTCGACCTGCTGGTCCTGCAGCTTGCGCAGCTTCTTGTAGGTGTCGGCGATGACGTCGAGCAACTCCATCACCTGCGGACGCAGTTCGGCTTCCATCGCCGCCAGCGACAGGCTGGCCTCGTCCTCGTCTTCTTCGTCGTCGTCGCCGATGCCGCGCGTATCGACGGTGACGTTGGTGACGTCTTCCTCGTCAGCGCGCGAACGGCGCGACTTGTCGTCAACCTTGGGCTCTTCGACCCGCTCGACCACCGGCGCCTGCTTGGCTTCCGGTCCGGCATAGGTCGCTTCGAGATCGATGATCTCGCGCAGCAGGATTTTCGATTCGTTGAGTTCGTCGCGCCAGATGATGATGGCCTGGAAGGTCAGCGGGCTTTCGCAAAGCCCTGCGATCATCGTCTCGCGGCCGGCCTCGATGCGCTTGGCGATGGCGATTTCGCCCTCGCGCGACAACAGCTCGACCGAACCCATCTCGCGCAGATACATGCGCACCGGATCGTCGGTGCGGTCGGTCGGCTCTTTCTTGACGGGGGCCGCAACGACGGCCGTGCCGGTCCGCTCGGCCAGTTCGTTGGCGTCTTCCTCGGCGTCGGCGTTCGTCTCGCTGGCCTCGGCTTCCTCGTTCTGCTCGTCGTCCTCGACCACGTTGATGCCCATGTCGGACAGCATCGCCATCGTGTCCTCGATCTGCTCGGAAGTAACTTCCTCCGAAGGCAGCACCGCGTTCAGCTCGTCCATGGTCACATAGCCGCGTTTCTTCGCGACCTTGATCATCTTCTTGACAGCATCGTCGGATAGGTCGAGCAGGGGGCCGTCGGTCGTGCCCTCGCGTTCGGTCTCGACCTCTTCCTTTTCCTTCGTCGCCATTCTTTTTCTTCTCCAAACGGCTGTCCTGGCAAGCCAGGAAACCTATCGAACCAAGTCTGCACCGAGCGCCCGCCGAGCGGTCGCGCTCACTAGCCTTGCTACGGCATATCTCGTTAAGCCCAGATCAACCCTGATATCTGTGGCGGGTTTGTTATCCGTCCAGTGATCGGTACCTGCATCTGCGTATTTCGTTGACGCTTGGCCAGACGAACATTTCGAATCGTTCTGATTCCGTCATTCCTTCGGAAGGTCAAGCGCCTGTCGCATGATTCGCGTTAAAAAAGCGAATCAATTGCCGACTTTGTCCTTTCCCGCGTCAAACCCGCCCGGTACGCCCCGACGTAACGCCGAAACCCTCGATCAGGGCCTCGGTTGCCTGCACATCACGAAATTGCGCCTGTATCTCAATGAGATGCCGGTAATTTTCGTCGGTGGGGTCGGTGGCGAGCGCGCTCTCGGCCTGTTTCAGCTCCTTATGTAAGGTGCGCGCGCTGCGGTGCAAGTGGAGCGCCTGGCTGAAGGCGTCGCGCGCGTCGTCGAGGCTTGCGGCTTCCAGCGCCGGCCATTGCCGCGTCCTTTTGATCAGCCCGACGGCACGCTCCCATATGGCGCGGCAGCCGGCCCGCTCGATCGTGGCGATCACCGCGTCGCGGTCATTGGCCATATCGTGCGCCATGGCATCCAGCAGCGTGGCATGCAGCCGCCGAAGATCGGCATTGGCGAGGTCCAGAAATTCGACATGGGCGAAATTCTCGTCGATCAGCGCCGGATGGTTGACCAGGGCCACGATGATCGTCGCCTCGCGCACCGACATCAGTTCGCCCGAGCGCTTGACCATCGCCGACCGGCCAAGGCTTTCGGTGATGGCGGCGCGGCCACCGGCCTGCCCGCCGCGCGCGAATTGGCCACCCGCGAACTGGCCACCCCCAAATTGGCCACCTTGAGCTGGCCCGCCCTTGCCGCCGCCCCTGTTGCCAAAGAATTCGCCGGACCGCTGCTGGCGATTGCCGCGCTGCGTGCCGAAGAAGCTTTGGACACGCTCGCGCATGTCTTGATTAAAGTGGAAGCGCACGCTCTCGTCGCGGATGCGGGCGGTCAGTTCGCGCAGCCGCTTTTCCAGTTCCGCCCGGCGCTCCGGCGTATCGAAGACGCCGCCCGCCGTTTCGCGCATCCACAACAGTTCGGCCATGGGTCGCGCCTCGGCAAGCACCGCGCGAAAGGCGTCCGGGCCGTCGGCCTTGACCAGATCGTCCGGGTCCTTGCCCTCCGGCAGCAGCGCGAAGCGCACCGTGCGTCCGGGCTGGATCGCCGGCAGCACCATGTCGGCGGCGCGCCATGCCGCCTTCAAGCCGGCCTGGTCGCCATCGAAGCACAGCACCGGCTCGCCCGACATGCGCCACAGGAGTTCAAGCTGGTTTTCGGTCAGTGCGGTGCCGAGCGGCGCCACCGCATTGTCGAAACCGGCCTGCGCCAGCGCGATGACGTCCATGTAGCCTTCGACGGCGATGACCGCACCGCCCTTGGCCAGCGCCTTGCGGGCGCGCACGAAATTATAGAGCACATTGCCCTTGTGGAAGAGTTCCGTCTCCGGCGAGTTCAGATATTTCGCCGAAACCTCCGGCGACAGCGCCCTGCCCCCAAAAGCGATGATCTTTCCGCGCGAATCCGGGATCGGGAACATCACCCGGTCGCGAAAACGATCGTAGGAAACCGGAATGTCGTCGCCGAACACCACCAGCCCGCAGGCCTCGATGTCGTCCTTGCCGACGCCCTTGCCGGCCAAAAACTCCTTCAGCGCATTGCGGCTGTCCGGCGAATAGCCGAGCCGGAACGCGGCCTGCGTCGCTGGCGAAAGCCCGCGCTCGCGCAAATAGGCGCGCGCTTTCGCGCCGTCCGCCGAGTGCAGCCGCTCCTCGAAGAAGCTCGTCGCCATTTCCATCACATCGGTCAGGCTGGCGCGCTGCTTTTCGCGCACTTCGTCCTGCTCGTCGCGCGCCGGCAGCGCGACACCGGCCATTTCGGCGATCCGCTCGACGGCCTCGGGGAAATTCAAGCCGTCGAGTTCGGTCAGGAATTTGAAATGATCGCCAGAAACCCCGCAGCCGAAACAGTGATAGCGGCCCTTCTTGTCCTCACAGTGAAAGGACGGCGATTTTTCGCCGTGGAACGGACAGCACGCCCAATAATCGCCGCGCGGGGCGTTGGTCTTTTTCCGGTCCCACGAAACGCGTGCGCCAATGACCGAGGAAATCGGTACACGGTCGCGTATCTCATCAAGGAAGGCAGGCGGAAAGCGCATGGGACACTCTTTTCCTCCCATATAGTCGTCCTCGCCGAACAAGACGACTCCCGATCCGGCCCATACCCGGTATCCACAGGGTCGAATCCAAAAAGGCGGCCCTTGCGAGCCGCCTTCCCATCTAAAAGTGCACCAGGCCTAGCGGCCGGCGATCATCGCGCCGATCAGGCCGGATGCGATGCCGACCAGCAGATAGTCGTTGCCGACCCGGATCCACTCCTGGCCGTGGCCCGGACGCTTCAGGCCGCGACGGCTATAGTCGCGGACCGGCTGATGGCGGCGCCAGTCGGAATAACGCTGGCCGCGCTTCCAATTTGAACGACGCTCCACGACGACCTTCTTCTTGACGACCTTGCGCTTGTCGACATGCCGGCGGTTGTCATCGCGGCGATTGTCGGAACGTCGCTCGTCCTGGCGCGAAGGTTTCTTCCAGTCGATCTGGACAACACCGGTATTTGCCGAGACTGCCGGCACCATCACCGGCGCGGCCTGAGCCTGGACCATGGGAGCGGCGAGGAAAGAAGCGGCGACTACAGCCATAACAAGACGTTTCATTGCGGAACTCCTTCGTTGTTGATGGCCCATGAAGTAGCGCCCGAACGATGAACCGAAGCTGAACGGCAACATTACGTTTTTGTAATGGTTTCAAATAGTTATGGCAGCTAATATAGAGTTTACTCCATGCCACCGGCTGCCGCCCTTACCACCTGGCCTGATTTCCAGTGGTTTAGGCCCGCCAGGCCCGGCGGGATACGATGCTTTTTGATCGCTTTTCCTGTTGCGGCCACCCGCGTCCGGCGTCGCCGCCGACACAACGGACGTGGAATGGACGGTTGGAATTTATGCAATCATTACCTAGACTTATGAGAAACCCGCTACACTTGCACGATCCATGGAAAATCTGTATCTGCACCGGCAGACCTGCATTTTTCTGCACGAGGAAAAATTATCCGGCTAATATGGTTTCGATTCGAGGAATGAACGTGTTCGGCAATTTCCACAACGCTCAGCATCAGGCCGCGCACGCGCCACGCCCGTGTCGCGCTGCCGCCTTATGTGTCGGGGTGGCGGCATGAGCGGGTCGGTCGTCCTCGTCCATCTCGCCGGCGCGGTAGCGCTGATGCTGTTTGCCACCCGCATGGTGAAAACCGGCGTCGAGCGCGCTTATGGCGACGTCCTGCGCCACCGCCTGCGCGACACCATGCGCAACCCGTTCATGGCGGTGCTGGCCGGCACGGGGCTGGCGATCGCGCTGCAAAGCTCCACCGCCGTCACGCTTCTCGTCGGCTCCTTCGCCGGCTCCGGCATCGTTTCGGGGGCGGCCGGCCAGCTGGCCGTGCGCGGCGCCGAAATCGGCTCGGCGCTGGTCACCAAGCTGCTCACCTTCGACCTGACGCTGCTGGTCCCCGTCTGCCTCGTCACCGGCACGGTCATGTTCATGGCCACCGAGCGGCGCGACTGGCGTCAGATCGGCCGCATCCTGGTCGGCATCGGCCTCCTGGTGCTGTCGCTGCAGATGATCGGCCAGGCCTCCGAGCCGTTGCGCGACAGCGAGATGCTGCCGGTCATCATCACCTATTTCTCAAGCGATCCGATCACCGCCTTCCTGCTTGCCGCCGGCGTCACCTGGCTGTTCCAGTCGAGCATCGCAGCGATCCTGTTGATGGCCGCCCTTGCCGGGCGTGGCTTCATTCCGCCGGAACTGGGTATCGTGCTGGTACTGGGCGTCAATCTCGGCTCCTCGATCATCGCGCCCATGCTGACCCGCAGCGCCGACGCCAGCGTGCGCGTCGTGCCGGTCGGCAACCTCCTGATGCGCGGCGTCGGCTCGGTCATCATCCTGATCCTGTTCATGACCTTCAAGCCGCCGGTCGGCTTCCTTGGCGCGACCGAGCCCGACCAGATCGTCAACGCCCACATTCTCTTCAACGTCATCATCCTGATGGCCGGCCTGCCGCTGGCAGGCGTGGTTTATCGCGCTTCGGAGTGGATCGTGAAGCTGGGCGCGAAGCCCGAACCGGTCGACGCCTTCGCCGCGACCGAGCTTTCCGCGCTGAACGACGCCGCCCTCGACACGCCAAGCCAGGCGCTGGCCAACGCCACGCGCGAAGTGGTGCGGGTGTGCGAGACGGTCGAGATCATGCTGAAACGCATCATCGAGCTTTACGAAAGCGCCGACGACGACAAGATCAAGGCGCTGGCCTCCCTCGACGACCGCGTCGACAAGAAGCACGCCGCCATCAAGATCTACCTCGCCAAGGTTACCCGCAACGTCATGACCGAGGACGAGGCGCTGCGTTGCCAGGAGCTTATCGGCGCCTGCGTCAAGCTCGAGCAGGTCGGCGACATCATCGTGCGCAACATGCTGGTGCATGTGCAGAAAAAGCTGGACAAAGGCCTCGAATTCACGCCCGAAGGCTGGCGCGAGTTGTCCAGCTTCCATGCCTCGGTGCTGGCCAATGCACGCATGGCCTTCAACGTCCTGGTGTCACGCGATCCGGAAACCGCTCGGCAACTCGTGCTGGAAAAGGATCGCCTGCGCGACACCGAGAAGGAAACCAGCCAGAGCCATTTCCTGCGCCTGCGCGACGGCACGGCGAAGTCGATCGAGACAAGCTCGATCCACCTCGACACCATCCGCGACCTCAAGCAGATCAACTCGCTGCTCGCCTCGATGGCCTACCCCGTGCTGGAGGAACAGGGCCTGCTGCGCGGCTCGCGCCTGAAGGCAAGCTGAAACGAGACATGGGAGCCTCTGCCCCGGCAATCACCCCCGAACTTGGCGTCAGCGACCTCGACCGTTCCGTCGAAGCCTATACCAAGGTGCTCGGCTTTCGGGTGCTCCACCTTCGGCCCGAGGAACGGTTTGCCTATCTCATTCGAGAGGCTGCCCATATCATGCTCGAAGAACTGTCGGGACCCGGAAGGCGCTTTCATTCCGTGCCAATGGAGTTCCCGTTTGGCCGGGGCATGAACCTCCAGATCGAGGTATCGGACGTAAGCAACCTGTATTCGAACGTACAGAAATCTGATCTGGTTGTTCATATCCCCTTGGAAGAGCGCTGGTATCGACAGGGAAATATAGAGACGGGCAACCGTCAATTCGTAGTCGCCGATCCAGACGGATACCTGTTGCGGTTTTTCAGCGATGTCGGCGAGCGGCCGGTGGGCTAACCCAGCGACACCATCCGCGACCTGAAGAGTTGCGCGGGGGCGCCTGTTTTCATTTCAGTGCAGAATTCCGTCCAGGATCGGCATGCTGAAAACAGCCGAAAAGGCGATCATCAGGTAGCAGATGCGCCGGAAGACCTGCTCATCGGCAATGCCGAACATCTTGCTTCCAAACCACACGCCAACGCCGTAGAGCGGCGCGGCAACGACCGCCAGCGACAACACCTGGGCCGTGATCAGATCGCTCCAGAAATAGCCGGTTGCCGTCAGTACCGTCGAGAGGGCGAAATACAGGATCATGTTCGCGCGCGCGACGGTGGCGGGCGTCGCACCCCCCAGCCAATAGGCCACCACCGGCGGGCCGCCGACCTGCGCCACGCCCGAAAACAGCCCTGAAACCGCTCCGACCAGAACCGTCAACGGAGCCTTCGGCCGGCCGTGATGACGCCAGCCGGATACCAGAAGCGCCAGCAGCAGGGCGACAAGGATGACAATCGCCCAACGGATGGTCAGCGGGTTAAGGCTGGTAAGAAGAAAGATGCCGACCGGCACACCGATAACAGCGCCGAGCGTCATGATGACGACATTGCGTCGATCCGCCAATCGGAACGAGGCCGGGATCAGCCCGAGCGTCATGATGCCGTCGACGACCACCAGCAGCGGCACGGCGACCTGGGGGCCGATCGCGGCGCTCGCCAGCGGAACGAAAACCAATGCCGCGCCGAAGCCCGAAAAGCCCCGCGCCAAACCGGCCGCCAGGGCGGAGGCAAGCACAAAAATTAAATGGGCGGACGAAACGCCCGTCAAGAAACCGTCAAACATGAATCTGGGTCTGCCCCGGTAAAAAATCGATAGAATAAACAGGATTACGCTGAGCGGCGCACCGCATTGCCGCGAGGCCCGCTTACGCGAAAATCCGGGTCAACGCGACAGCCTGGCCTCCGATTTCTGCGCTCTGGGATAATGGGGGTGCGGCCAGTCGGGCGGCGTCCCCTTGCGGCTACCGCGCCGGCGGTGAGGCGAGGTCGGACCGGTACGAAAGAACGACACATTGTTAGTGCTCGATCCGCAAATGGATGAATCAGGGAGGAAAAAGCACGATGCCCGACAGGAAGCCCGCGCCGCACGATAGCATTCCAAAAGGCGAAAGGACCGCAGGGGCCACGGAGCCGGTTCTTCTGTCCGGCGGCAACCCGCAGATCGCAAAAGGCTACGGCGACGGCCCGGTCCAGGCCTACATCGCCGCGATGCCCGGCTGGAAAAGCGCGGTCGGCCGGCAGGTGGACACGCTGGTCGCCAATGCCGTGCCCACCGTGTCTAAGGCGGTCAAATGGAACTCGCCCATGTACGGCAACGACGGCGATGGCTGGTTCCTGAGCTTCCACTGCTTCGACAAGTACATCAAGGTGGCCTTCTTTCGGGGAGCCGAACTCGACCCGCCGCCGCCGGTTTCCTCCAAGCAGGCGAAGGTGCGCTATTTCCATATCCACGAAGGCGACAAGATCGACGAGGCGCAGTTTTCCGCCTGGGTAAAACAGGCAAGCCGCCTGCCCGGCGAACGCATGTAGATCAGCCGATGGGGCCGGACAGGCTGGCCTACGGCATCGGCGGCCAGGCAAGGTCGGGACCGGTGCGGAAGAACGACACATTGTTGGTGAACATGGTGTCCGGGGCAAGCCGGATCATGCGGCCTTTGGGATGGTCGATCTCGGCCACATGATCGATGAACCACCTGTTCCAGTCCGCTTCGGGGCCGAGATATTTGTGAAGCAACCGCCTGAAGCGATCCGGCGCCATAGGCTCGATGGTGGCCACACCGCGCATGCCAAGATGCAGCAGGATACCGGCCTCATTGTCGAAGTGGACGATTTCCACCGCGCAGCGCGGCTCCCTTTCGATCCGTTGCACGGTGCTCCCGTCCGCCGAGCCGAGCATCCAGAGCGCCTCGTCCTCCCAGATGAACCACACGGGCGCGTTTCGCGGCGCGCCGTCTGCGGAAACGGTCGCGAGATTGGCCATCAGCGGGCGGCCAAGCACATCTTGCGGGTCGAATTCTCGCGGCATGACCAAGGTCATATCTATCGGCCCGACATCAAACTCTGAAAGGGGAAGCGATCATTTCGCCGCTGGCCGGTTCAGCGCCACGGCAGCCTGGATCAGCGCCCTGAAAGCACCCTCGTCCACTTCGTCGCCCTCATGCAGATCGATGGCGCGCCGCACCTTGCCGTCGAGGCTGGCGTTGAACAACCCCGAGGGATCATCCAGCGAAGCGCCTTTGGCGAAGGTCAGTTTCACCACGCTCTTGTAGGTTTCGCCGGTGCAGACGATCCCGCCGTGGGACCACACCGGAACGCCCCGCCACTTCCATTCCTCGACAATTTCGGGGCCCGCCTTCTGGATGAGCGCGCGGACATGGGCCAGCATCTTGCCCCGCCAGTCGCCCAGCTGCTCGATCCGCGCGTCGATCAGTCGGGAAGGAGATCGTCCATGGTCGTTTCACCTTTCGTGTCGTCCCGCCGTTCCTGTCCGGTTCCCCTATCCCAGCAATCCCTTCACGAGCGCGCTCGCCTTGGAAAAATCCATCTGTCCGGTGTATTTTTCCTTGAGCGCGGCCATGACCTTGCCCATGTCCTTTGGCGATGCCGCACCCGTCGTCGCGATTGCCTCGCGCGCGGCTGCCTCTACGCCGGCATCGTCCATCTGCGTCGGCTGGAAATCGCGCAGGATTTCGATTTCCGCGCGCTCCTTGGCGGCAAGCTCGGGCCGCCCGCCATCCTCGAACGCCTTGGCCGATTCCTCGCGCTGCTTCACCATCTTGGCCAGGATCTGCAGGATGTCGTCGTCGCTGGCCGGGTCCTTGCCGACGCCCCGATTGGCGATGTCGCGATCCTTGATCGCGGACTGGATCAGCCGCAGCGTCGGCAGGCGCTCGGCGGCCCTCGCCTTCATCGCGGTCTTGACTTCTTCGGCGATCTTTTCGCGCATGGCCGGTTTCCTTTGACTTATGATGCGTGCTTGCGGTTCGGATAAACGGCATTCCAGCCAAAATCTCAAGCGGCGGGACTGGAACCTTGGGCCGGATTGTCGCTTTATGCAGAAAATCGCGCTCCATTGTCGGGTCGGACGACCTTCATGCGTCCTTGCGGCATGGATCGGGGTTTGCGAGGCCTCGCCCGCGAAACCGCAACCGTCCATCAAGTAAGCAACGATCAAAGCCCACGCAACTGCCAGCCATAAGGATGAACGACATGCCCAGCACCGTCCGCCTTCACCGCGTCCTGACGACCACGCCGGAAAAACTCTACCGCGCCTTCATTGAGGCCGATGCGCTGGCGAAATGGCTTCCGCCGAACGGCTTCCTGTGCACCGTCCATCATTTGGAGGCCAAAGTCGGCGGCACGCACAAGATGTCCTTCCGCAACTTCACGACCGGCCAAAGCCACTCGTTCGGCGGCGAATATGTTGAACTCGTACCGGGCGAACGCCTGCGCTACACCGACAAGTTCGACGACCCCAACCTGCCCGGCGAGATGCAGGTGACGGTGACCTTCAAGAAGGTCTCGGTCGGCACCGAGTTGAACATCGAGCAGGCCGGCATTCCAGACCTCATTCCGCCCGAAGCCTGCTATCTCGGCTGGCAGGAATCGCTGCGCAACCTGGCCAAGGTTGTCGAGCCCGACATCCAGCAATAGGCCCGGGATCAACGAACCGGCCCCGGCGGCGGGCGCGCTTTCACGACGATTGACCCTGCGCCCGCCTTCCCCTATGGGAAGACCTTGCAACCACACTGGTTACATCGATGACGCGGGGCGCTGCCGCTCTGCGCCTTTTGCTGCGCGAACTGCAACCAGATTGGTTACAAAGCGAACACAGCCCGTTGATGGAGAGCCGCATGGCCACGACCGCCCCCTGGAGCACCGAAATCCCGACCGCCCTGCTCGTCCTTGCTGACGGCACGGTGATCGAGGGACGCGGGCTTGGGGCTGTAGGCACGGCGGTCGCGGAAGTGTGCTTCAACACGGCGATGACCGGCTATGAGGAAATCCTCACCGATCCCTCCTATGCCGGCCAGATCGTCACCTTCACCTTCCCGCATATCGGCAATATCGGCACCAATGACGAGGACATCGAAGACCTGAACCCGGTCGCGCGCGCCGGCGCGGTCGGCGCGGTGTTCAAGGCCGACGTCACCGATCCGTCGAACTACCGCGCCAGCGACCATCTCGACCATTGGCTGAAGAAGCGCGGCATCGTCGCCCTTTGCGGCATCGACACGCGCGCGCTGACGGCGCTGATCCGCGAAAAAGGCATGCCCAACGCCGTTATCGCGCACAACCCCGAGGGCCGGTTCGACGTGGACGATTTGAAACGCCGCGCTGCCGCGTGGTCGGGCCTTGTCGGGCTTGATCTCGCCAAGGAGGTCACTTCCGGCCAGTCGTCCGTGTGGCGTGAAACCCCCTGGGTCTGGAACGAGGGTTTTGGCGAGCAGAATGCGCCGACCATGCATGTCGTTGCCATCGACTACGGCATCAAGCGCAACATCCTTCGCCTGCTAGCCGGCCTCGGCGCCAAGGTGACGGTGGTGCCGGCCAAGACCGGCGCGGACGAAATCCTCGCCATGAAGCCCGACGGCATCTTCCTGTCCAACGGACCGGGTGATCCGGCCGCCACCGGCGAATATGCGGTTCCCGTCATCCAGGATCTGCTGAAAACCGACATCCCCGTGTTCGGCATCTGCCTCGGCCACCAGATGCTGGCTATCGCGCTCGGCGGCAAGACGGAAAAGATGCATCAGGGCCACCACGGCGCCAACCACCCGGTCAAGGACCACACCACCGGCAAGGTCGAGATCGTCTCGATGAACCACGGCTTCGCCGTCGATGGCAACAGCCTGCCGGAAGGTGTCGAGGAAACGCACGTCTCGCTGTTCGACGGCTCCAATTGCGGCCTGACTTTGACCGGACGCCCGGTGTTCTCCGTTCAGCACCACCCGGAAGCTTCACCCGGCCCGCAGGATTCGCACTATCTCTTCCGCCGCTTCGTCGATCTCATCCGCGAGACGGCAAAAGAGCCGGCGATCTAGCGCGACCTGCGGCACGGCACCTGTCGATGAGCGCCGTGCCGAAGCGCGCCATGGCAAAACCCCGTGGCGCGCGTCTGTTCTCAAAGGAGCTGTTGTCCCGAAGGCGATCTGCCCTTTCGGGGCAGCGCCCGTCAGCTGGTTTTCTTGGTAATCAGCGTCAGCGTTCCGTCCGTGCCCAAATTGGTGGCCACGACCTGAGCCGATGTCGCCCCCTTGGCTTCCAGCGCGGCCTTCGCCTGAGGTGTGGCCTCGATGCTGCTCTGCATCTGCTTCAGGCTCTCGTCGGTGGACTGCGCCACGATTTGCTCGACCTGCTTCTGGGTATCTTGAGGCAATTCACTGACATCGATCACGTTGACGCGCTGAATTTGGGGCGCGGCCTCAGAGGAGGCCGGTGGCTGCGCCGGGGGTTGAGACGGTGATTGCGAGGTCGATGAATCCTGTGCATTCGCCGCGAAAGCGCCGATGAGAGTGATGCTCGCTGCAAGAAGAAAAGCTTTGCGCATGGGTATCCCTTTCAAGTTGGTCCCGCGCCCCGCACCCCACAGGGGCAATGAGACCTGAAGCCGTCCTTGGTCGGGTTATTTGGTGATCAATCGATGTCCACAATGTGGACCGCTCGACGGAAGCTAATGTAGGTCGCCCCGAAAGCGGGAACCCGTTTCGGGGCGACGACATGCATCAAGACAAGGGCTTGAAGCGCGCCGCATGAATCCATTCAGGTGCGATGCGCTGTAGGACCAATCGACATTCAGCGATCGGAGAGGCAGCGATCGGAGGGGCAGCGATCGGAGTGCAGCGTCACGATGAAATGCGCACCGTCGCGATGCGATCCTTGATCTTCTCGAACGCCGCGTCGAGTTGCGAGCGCGACGGCACGTCGAAGTAATTTTCCGGCTTGCTGGCGCATTCCAGCAGCATGGTGCCGGTGGCAACGTCCGGTTCCTCCAGCCGGATCGTATAGACTTCCATCCCCTGCGCCTTGGCATTCGTGCAGGCGGCCTGCGTCTTGTCGTTCATGCTCTTGTTGATCGAGTAGCTGCCCCCGGCGTCGATCCGCCCATCGGCAAGATAGCCGAAGCTGGAATAGGTCGAGTTCAGATCGGTGCTGGACGTGGTGAAGGTGTTGCTGCCGTCGGTCAAAACGACCAGGATTTTTTCAACGTGGCCCTTTTTCGGGTCGATGCCCTGCGCGAACGGCTCGCCCGGCGAAAGCACCCGCATGCCCCAGGCCACACCTTCCATGATGTTGGTGTTGCCTTCCGCCGTAAATGAATTCACCCGCGACTTCAGCGTCGCATAATCGTTGGACAGCGCCACGATGGGCTGGCTCACGCAGCCGAAACCGGGGCCGGTTTCGCCGTAGCCCGACATATGGCGCGTGTTGATCTGGATCGGCGTCGGGTGCCCGCCGCCCAGTGCCGGAAGCCACCCATCCAGCCGCGGCGCCCCGGTCGTGGCGTTGGAAGTCACACCGTATTTTGCCCATCGCGCGCGCTTTTGCGCCACCGAATTGTCGCGAACCTTGGCCGGAGAACTGATGTAGCTGTTGAGGTAGCCCCAACTGTCGGGCTCATCGATGGCGAAAGCCGGCACGAACAGGCTTTCCGGCCTGCTCGGATCGGCTTCGGCGTCTGAAACGCCATAGTCCCGGCCGCCCGCTTCGCGCGTTTCGACGCAGCCGGACCATTTCCGGGCGAGATTCTTGTAAAGCTGGAAGCGGCTGGCGCCCACCGAAAGTTCGGATTGGCTGATGGGGTTGGCGCCCTTGAGGTCAAGCCACGCCGCGCCGGTGCCCTGGACCTGCTTGCCGTCCGTGTCGAAGGAAGGGCCTAACCCAGGCCCGACATTGACGAAGGACGAAAACGGGACGAGCGCGAATTTGAGCTTGTCCTTGTCCTGCACCTGGCTGGACATATCGTCGATCAACCCGGTCACCGCATCCTTCATCGCAGTCAGCTTGCCGCCGGCCATCGATCCGGTGGTGTCGAGAACCAGCCCGACCTCGTAGGTGGAATAGGCAATATCGGCCGAAGAAGCCGCAGCGACCGTCCAGCCGTCGTATCCGAACAAATGGCCGAAGGCGATGTCGGCCTTGGTCCGGCCGTCCACGCTGAACGAGGTTCCGACATGCGTTACTTTAAGATCGCTGACTTCGCCCGCAAAATTTTGCGCCACGAAAAGCTCGGCGATCTCGCGGGCACGGGCATCGCTGACGTCCTTGCCCTCACGCGCTACCGCCAGCACCGCGGCATCCAGCGTGTTCTGCAAATTGGAACGCGTGCGCAAGATGGTCGAATAATCCACTGACATGCCGACGCTCATCAGCAATGGGACGGCGAGAAAGGCGGTAATGAGCGCGAAATTTCCACGCTGATCCCGCAGAAAGTCGGTCGAAATAGGCATAATAGCTACCCCCGCAGCAATTTATCCAGCGAGGCTAGCAGTTATTTATTTCAACATCGCTCAACGACGTTACGGGATTTTATCGATCCCGTTAACGATCCGACTGCCGCGCCGCCGGGGTTAACCTCGCCGGCCCGATGCTCTACAGCGCGTCGCACCTGAATTCATGCGGTGCGCTTCACGCCCTTGGTTTGATGCATGTCGTTGTCCCGAAACCGGTTCCCACTTTCGGGCGACATGCATCAGATCGGGTTGTTGAACGTGTCACAGTCAGACAGCTTGCCGCTCTTGAAGCCGGCGGAAAACCATTTCTGGCGTTGCGCCGAGGTGCCGTGGTTGAAGCTTTCCGGCACGACATAGCCTTGCGTCTTCTTCTGCAGCGTGTCGTCGCCGATCTGCTGCGCGGCGTTCAGCGCTTCCTCGATATCGCCCTGCTCTAGAATCCCCTTCTGCGCGGTGAAGTGACCCCACACGCCGGCAAAGCAGTCGGCCTGCAATTCCACCTGCATCGACATGTGGTTGGCTTCGGCCTCGCTCATACCCTGCCGCATCTGGTTGAACTTGGGCAGGATGCCGGTGAGGTTCTGGACATGGTGGCCGACTTCATGCGCGACGACATAGGCTTGCGCGAAATCGCCGGACGCGCCGAACTGCTGCGCCAGTTGCTGGAAGAAGGCGGTGTCGAGATAGACCTTGTGATCGCCGGGGCAGTAGAATGGTCCCGAGGCCGACGAGGCGAAGCCGCAGGCCGACTTGATCTGCCCCGAAAACATCACCAGCTTGGGGTCTTCATAGGTCAGGCCGTTGGCCTTGAAAATGCCGGTCCATACGTCTTCGGTCTCGGCCAGCACGGTCGCCACGAACTGCTTCATCTCGTCATTGTTTGCCGGTGCGCCCGTATCGTCCACGCTCTGCTGCGTAGTCTGGCCGCCATTGTCGCCAGGCGTGCCGCCGCCGAGCAGCATCGACGGATCGATGCCGATCGCCTTCAAGATAAAATACAGCACGACCAGGATGACGATACCCTTGAGGCCGCCGCCGCCCATGAGCCCGCCGATGGGAATGCGGAACTGGCCGCGTCCGCCGCGTCCGAAGCCGCCCGGCAGCCCGCCGCCGCTCTGGCCGCGCTGGTCCTCGATATTGTCACTCTGACGACGACCCTTCCAGAGCATGGCAATTCCTCTTATGCGCTTCGCAGCCGACCGTCCCGCATGGTGCGGCAGTCCAACTCACCAACGATTATCTGAAGGCCGTGACCGAGTCACAGCATTTTTCGTCCTGAACATGACCAAGCGTCGTTATCCGGAACCGAAAACGGGCAGCAGCCATCGCCGTGACAGCCGCCCGGATTGGCAAAGCCCGGCTTTCCGTGCGGAAAAACGGGATCAATCTTTTTGCTTGGTGCCGGCGCTCTTGCCGTCAGAACTCTTGGAACGCTCCTCGAAGCGCTTTTCGCCCTTTTTCAGCGGCTTGCCGGTTGCCGCCTCGGTCTTGCGTTCGTTCTTGGCTGCCGCATCCATCAATCCCTTGGATGACGCCTTGCCTTTTGCGGTCGGTGCCTGTTGGACGCCCATGTCGGTTCTCCACCTGCCCGCGCCAGCCGCGGACGTGGACCATCAACGCCGCGCATCGTCGTCCGTTCCATGGAAGGCCCGCATCCACTCAGTTTGCCGCCATGGCCTTTCGAAACGCTGCTAGCGTCTCGGCGCTGACGTGATGCTCGATTCCCTCGGCGTCGATGCGCGCCGTCTCCGCGCTGACCCCGATGGAACGCAGGAACGCCTCGACGGTCTGGTGGCGGATGCGGCTTTCCTCGGCCATCTTGCGCCCGGCTTCGGTCAGGAAGACGCCGCGATACGGCTTTCGCGAAACCAGCCCTTCGGCGCAAAGCCGCGTCAGCATCTTTGCCACCGTCGGCTGCGCGACGCCAAGACGCGCCGCGATATCCACCTGGCGCGCCTCGTTGCCGTCCTCGATCAGGTCGGCGATCAGTTCGACATAATCCTCGACCAGCGCGCTGCGCTGCGCCTCGCGGGTCTGGCGGAACCCTTCGGAATGAACCTCGGCATCCGGCAGCGGTTCGCCACGGAAAATCGGTCGGCTCTTCTGTGCCATTGTGCCTCTCCGGTCAGGGTTCGAATGATCGGCGTGCCGGAATGGGTGCAGCAATCCTATGCGCTGCTGGATTGCAACGGCGCATAACATTTATAGCACGGGCTTCGATTTTTCGAGACTGTTTATTGGCCATCCCCGTTTTGCGTGCCCCACCGGCCCCACGCCGCACCCGCCCAACCCGCCGTCTCAAAGCACGCACAATGAAATATAGCCTATTGCATAATGTTGAGCCTTTGCATAAATAGGCGAGAACACAACAGCCATTCCTGCAGGAATCCCATGTCCGACGCCGAACTCACCGCACAACAGCGCTCCGACTGGCATTTCTTCCGCCGCCAGGAAGGCGAGATGCCGAGCCTGTCCGAAGTCAACGCCACCGTGGCCGTACCCGGCACGGGCAGTTGGATGCGCCGCCTGTTCGCCTTCATGGGTCCCGGTTACATGGTTTCGGTCGGCTACATGGACCCCGGCAACTGGGCGACCGACCTCGCCGGCGGCGCGCAGTTCGGCTACACGCTCCTGTTCGTCGTCATGCTGTCGAACCTGATGGCGATCCTCCTGCAGGCGCTGGCAGCCCGGCTCGGCATCGCCACCGGCCGCGATCTCGCCCAGGCCTGCCGCGCCTACTATCCCAAGCCCGTCGCCTATGTGCTGTGGGTCGCCTGCGAACTCGCCATCATCGCCTGCGACCTGGCGGAAGTCATCGGCACGGCCATCGCCTTGCAACTCCTGTTCGGCATCCCGCTCATCGGCGGCGCCCTGCTCACCGCGCTCGACGCCTTCCTGGTTCTGCTCTTGATGAACAAGGGCTTCCGCTACCTCGAGGCCTTCGTCGTGGCGCTGCTCGTCATCATCTTCGGCTGTTTCGCGGTGCAGATCTTCGTTGCCGCGCCCCCGGTCGGCTCGATCCTGCATTCGATGTTCGTGCCTTCGACCGAGATCGCCACCAACCCGGCCATGCTCTACATCGCCATCGGCATCATCGGCGCCACCGTGATGCCGCATAATCTCTATCTGCATTCCTCGATCGTGCAGACCCGCGCCTATGAGCGCACCGACCACGGCAAGCGCGACGCCATCAAATGGGCAACATTGGACTCCACCATCGCCCTGATGCTGGCGCTGTTCGTCAACGCCTCGATCCTGATCGTCTCGGCCGTCGCCTTCCACGGCACCGGCCACGAGGACGTCGCCGAGATCGGCCAGGCGTTCCAGTTGCTGTCGCCGCTGCTCGGCCTCGGCATCGCCTCCATCCTGTTCGCCATCGCCCTGCTCGCCTCGGGCCTGAATTCGACGGTGACGGCAACGCTTGCCGGCCAGATCGTCATGGAAGGTTTTCTGCGGCTGCGCATTCCGCGCTGGGCGCGCCGCCTCCTGACGCGCGGCCTGGCCATCATCCCCGTCGTCGTCGTCACCGCGCTCTATGGCGAAAAGGGAACCGCCGAACTGCTGATTTTCAGCCAGGTCATCCTTTCGATGCAGCTTCCCTTCGCGGTCGTCCCGCTGGTGATGTTCGTTTCCGACAAGGAAAAGATGGGCAACTTCGCCATTCCGCGCGGCGTGACGTGGCTGGCATGGCTCGTCACCGCCATCATCCTCGCCCTCAATTTCAAGCTGCTCTACGACACGGTCGTCGGCTTCGGCTGATCGCTTGCTCGCGTTATTCTGAACGGAATGTCGGCTGCGCGTAGTCTGGCGCGTCCTTGGGGCATAACCCCACACGGAGGACAGACCATGCGCAAGATCAAAGCTTCCACATTCGTCAGCCTCGACGGCGTCATGCAGGCGCCCGGCGGGCCGGTGGAAGATCCGTCCCGCGGCTTCAGCTTCGGCGGCTGGGTCGTGCCCTACGCGGACGATACCACCGGCGCCTTCATCATGGAGGTTCTTTCCGACCCCTACGACCTGCTGCTCGGTCGCAAGACCTATGACATTTTTGCCGGCCACTGGCCCGACATCAAGGATCACCCGATCGCCGATCCGTTCAACGCCGCGACCAAATATGTGGCGACCTCCTCACCCGAAACGCTTGCATGGCAAAACAGCGTGCCGCTAGGCCCCGATATTGTCCCGGCGCTGCGCGACCTTAAAAAACAGGATGGACCTGACCTTTTGATCCAGGGATCGGGCCAGCTTGCGCGCGCCCTGTTTGCCGCAGACCTGATCGACCAGTTTTCCTTGCTGATCTTTCCCGTACTGCTGGGCAAGGGCAAACGCCTGTTCGACGACGGGGCGATGCCGGCTTCCTTCCGGCAGACACGTTCGCAGACCTCTGACACCGGGGTCATCATGGCGACCTATGAGCGAGGGGGCGAAGTCAAGACCGGCTCGTTCGTCTAGGACCAATCGATCGGGCCGCACGATTTGGAAATGGTACCGACCCGGTCTCGACCCGCCCCCGCTTGGCCTAGTTTCCGACCCAATGGGCCTCCTTGGAACAGGCTTCCTGCGCCTTGGGATGGCTCTTTTCCCAAGTGGTGATCGAACGCGTCTCGTTCGAAGACATCTTGTTGTTCATGCAGGCACAATAGGTGGCGATGGTCGCGTCGGACTGGTTCTGGTCGCTATTGTCTGAAACGCAGCGACTGATCCAGGCCGCATCGTCGCTATTGGCCCAGGCGGCCGGAACACTGGCAAAGCACAGCAATGTTGCCGCCATTGTTGTCGCTGCAAGTATTTTCATGGGAATGTCCTCTACAGGGTTGATCGCAAGTCCGGTCACGTTTCAAACAACGGATCATGCCGCCCGCGATAAAGAACCTTCTCATATTACACACATCTGTGCAATATGTATAAATTCGAAAGTGGTGAACCATGGCGCCAAACGACGACCTCGCCGAACGGATAATCCAGGCATTTCTCGATGTCGGCTACGAGCAGGCAACGATGAGCGGCCTTGCGCGCGCTTGCGGCTTCACCCGGCGCGCGCTCTATCACCATTTTTCCAACAAGGAGGAAGCCTTCCGCCACACGCTTCGCGTCGGCAACGAGCGCGCGATCGGCAAGGGCATGGCCGCCGGGCGCATCGTGCTGGAGCGCGGCGGCAGCGCCGTCGAAGTTCTAAGCGTAATCATGGACGCCCGCTATGGCGACACCCGCCGCAGGCTGGCCGCCTCCCCGCATGCGCTGGAGATCAACGAACAGGCCTTCCGTCGCGGCGGCGATATCATGATGGAATGGGCCGCCGCCTTCCAGCGGCAACTGGCCGAAATCCTGGTCGAGTTGCAGGCCAGCGGCCGGCTGCGGCTGCGGCTGAAGCAGCAGACGACGATCGAGGATCTGGCGCAAACGCTGGCGGACGGCGCACGCGGGGTCAACCAGGCGCGGCCGCCGATTGCTCCCGAAAAGCTGCCGGAGCGCTACCGCCGCATGTGCGAAGCCATCCTCTACGGATGCGCCGCGCCCCTGCCCTGAGGGCGCGATCCGCTTTAGAGACCGTTCGTATCCGACAGGACAAGATGAGGTGGGGGCGGCTTTTGTGCCACCCCCACGTTCTATTCCGCAGCCACCGTCGCAACTCTGGTGGCGCGCACCTCAGCCAGCATGACGCCCAGCCCCGCCAGCGGAAACAGCGCCGCCGCCACGCCAAGATCGACCGGCGCTCCGACCTGCAATACGAGGCCGCCGACGCCCGCGCCAAGGGCTACGCCGAAATAGAGCGCCGACCCGTTCAACGACAGCACGATCGGGGCGGAGTCCGGCGCGAGTTTGACGATGCGGCTTGCCTGCGCAGGCGGAAACGCCCAGCCGACGATGCCCCACGGCACCATCACGGCGATCAGCGCCGGACCGGCCATTTCATGCGGCAGCAGCGCCGGTATGGCCGAGGTCAGGGCCAGGAAGAAGGCGCTGAGCCCCAGGGACCAGGCCGCCGTGCGTGTCGCACCATATCGGTCCGCCGCCTGCCCGCCGGCGAAATTGCCGATCATCGCGCCGACGCCGAACGCCAGCAGCATGCCGGGTAGCGCGATCGGGTCAAGCCCCGCCCCTTCGATAGCCAGCGGCGCAATGTAGGAGAAAACGGCGAAAGCGCCCGTCAACGCAAACAGCGTCGTCAAAAGGATCGGCCGCACGCCGGGAACCAGCGCTGCCGCCAGCCGCCGCTTGAGCGGCAGGCGCGTGCCGGAGATGCCGCGCGGCAGGCCGAACCACAGGATCGCGAAGACCAGCGCGCTCGTGCCGGCGATGGCAAAGAACGTGCCTCGCCAGCCGGTGAAGGCCGCCAGCAGCGCTCCCAGCGGCGCGCCGACCGCCACCGCAACCGTCGTGCCGCCGACGACGACGGCAATCGCCCTTGCGCGATGGTGCGGATCGACCAGCGCCACGGCCGTTGCCTGCGCGGTTGCCGCAAACAGGCCGGCCGCCAGCGCCATGACGATACGCGAAGCAAGCAGCAGTTCGAACGACGAACTGACCGCCGCCCCGATATTGCCGAGCACGAACAGCGCCAGCGTCGTCAGGATGACGCGCCGCCGGTCCCAGTCGCCGGTAAGGGTGGTGAGGATGGGCGCGCCGATCGCATAAGCGAGCGCGAAGGCGGTGATGAGGACACCGGCCAGCGGAACCGAGATATGGGCGTCCGCGGCAATGTCGGGAAGCAGGCTGGAAATGACAAAACCTTCGGTCGAGATCGTAAACGCTCCGACCGCCAGCCAGATAAGTCGCTTGTCCATGGGAGTATCCTTAGTTCAAAGATGTTTGAACAATTGGATATGAACCGGCGCCGTTTCAATGCGGCCAGGAGAAAATAACAGACACCTGCTGACAGCGCTGTGTCAGCACCCGCCGGGCAGCGGTGGGCGCGTTCAAAACGTGACAAAAAGCGGGGTGTGACTCAGCTTGAAATTTCGGTGGCGGACTTGTTGTGAGATCCGCGCTGACCGGGGTTCGGTGCAATGGCGTCCATCTTCTCGCAAAGACCGTCCATCGGCCACAAGATCGCTGGCCTAGCGGCTAGAGCATGTCTCCCGAAAGTGAGACCCGGTTTCGGGGCATGCTGTAGCACCTATGCGGCAGAGCCTTTGCCGTCGACAATCACGTCGACGGCGTCCTCCCGCATAATCCGGACGGATTGCCGATCACGCAGCGGCGCGATTCTGGCCCCTGGATTCGTCGGATAAGCCGCGCCCCTGGCGCAGCAGCGAAACGAGCACAGTCCGCATTGCCGAATGCTCTTCGCTGCCGATCTTCACTTCCCAATCCTGCTTCACTTTACGCGGGGGAAATTTCGCGCTGCGCAACGCAACGCCGAACGCCTGTGGAGCGACGCCAATATCTTGAGCCATAGTTGCGACGGTTGTGTATTTTACTCTCATGAAATCTCCTATGCTTACACTAAGTATATAGGAAGCCGGACCTGGTTAGCCAAACGGCGACGCGGTTTCAGATTTCAAACTGAGACACGACTGGACAGAGCGTTCGTTTGAAAAACGCTCCAACTATGCTTAATTCGAAGGCATGTACCTGCCTCACCCTCCTGCCGATCAGATCGCGCTTGCTAGCGTGCTTGTCGCCCTGGGCGACCCGACACGGCTTGCGATAGTGCGCGAACTGGCGCGGCGCGAGACGCCGATGAACTGCTCGATGTTCCTCGACCTGACCTCGAAGACCAATCTCAGCTATCACCTCGCCAAGCTGCGCGAGGCCGGCATCACCAGGACCAAGGCGGTCGGCACCAGCAAGTTCACCACCTTGCGGCGCGAAGACCTCGAAAGCCGTTTTCCCGGCCTGCTCGACAGCGTGATTTCGGCCGCTTTCGACGATGCGGCCCTGCCCTCGATAGACGACAGTTCGCCCCAGCTTTGACAGTTCGCCGGCTTTACGCTGTGCGTTCCCGTTGAATAGGTGTCGTTCGGCGTTTTTGGGGGTTACACAACCGCGCGAGTGTCCCTATAAGGCGGACTTAGCCTGACACCACAATCGTTGAGCGCAAGCCGGCCGGCCTCCGCGACGCGTAGCACGCGAAACGGAGAAATACCCGTCCGGGTTTTTGCGCGAACGCTGCCGAACGGATATTCCATGCCAAAACGCACTGACATCAAGTCGATCCTGATCATCGGGGCCGGCCCCATCGTCATTGGACAGGCCTGCGAGTTCGACTATTCCGGCACACAGGCCTGCAAGGCGCTGCGTGAAGAGGGTTATCGCGTCATCCTCGTCAATTCCAACCCGGCCACCATCATGACCGACCCGGAACTGGCCGACGCCACCTATATCGAGCCGATCACGCCCGAAGTCGTGGCCAAGATCATCGCCCGCGAGCGCCCGGATGCGCTGCTGCCGACCATGGGCGGCCAGACCGCGCTCAACACTGCTTTGTCGCTGCGCCGCATGGGCGTGCTGGAACGCTACGGCGTCGAGATGATCGGCGCGGACGCGCACGCCATCGACAAGGCCGAGGACCGCTCGCTGTTTCGCGAGGCGATGGCCGAGATCGGCCTGGAAACGCCGAAATCGATGCTGGCCAACGCCTCCGCCGTCAAGGACGCCGACCGCAAGAAGCATGAGGCCGAGCGCGAGGCGCTCAGGGCCAAAAACCCCGCCGATCTGGATTCGGCCCTCGACGCGCTGGAAACAAGCTGGAACCTCGGCGAGGGCGACCGCAAGCAGCGCTATATCGGCCACGCCATGGGCATTGCCGCCCAGGCGCTGGATGCGGTCGGCCTGCCCGCCATCATCCGCCCCTCCTTCACCATGGGCGGCACCGGCGGCGGCATCGCCTACAACCGCGCCGAATTCTACGAGATCGTGCAGTCCGGCCTCGACGCCTCGCCGACCACCGAAGTCCTCATCGAGGAGAGCGTGCTCGGCTGGAAAGAGTACGAGATGGAGGTCGTGCGCGACAAGGCAGACAACTGCATCATCGTCTGCTCCATCGAAAACATCGACCCGATGGGCGTGCATACGGGCGATTCGATCACCGTCGCGCCGGCGTTGACGCTGACCGACAAGGAATACCAGATGATGCGCAACGCCTCGATCAAGGTGCTGCGCGAGATCGGCGTCGAGACCGGAGGCTCCAACGTGCAGTTCGCCGTCAACCCGGCAGACGGCCGCCTCGTCGTCATCGAGATGAACCCGCGCGTCTCGCGCTCGTCCGCGCTCGCCTCGAAAGCTACCGGCTTCCCCATCGCGAAAATCGCCGCCAAGCTGGCCGTCGGCTACACGCTGGACGAGCTGGAAAACGACATCACCGGCGGCGCCACGCCGGCCTCCTTCGAACCATCCATCGACTATGTCGTGACCAAAATCCCGCGCTTCGCCTTCGAGAAATTCCCCGGCGCGGGAACCACGCTGACCACCGCGATGAAGTCGGTCGGCGAGGTCATGGCCATCGGCCGCACCTTCCAGGAAAGCCTGCAAAAGGCGCTGCGCGGACTGGAAACTGGCCTCAACGGCCTCGACGAGATCGAGATCCCCGGCATCGGCCCCGAGGGCGGCGACAAGTCCGACGACCGCAACGCCATCCGCGCCGCCCTTGGCACGCCGACGCCCGACCGGCTGCGCATGGTGGCGCAGGCGATCCGCATGGGCACGTCGCTGGAAGACGTGCATGCCATGTGCAAGATCGATCCGTGGTTCCTCGAACAGATCGACGGCATCCTTGCCATGGAAGCGCGCATCCGCGAGCACGGCATCCCCACCGACGCCGCCAATCTGCGCATGGTCAAGGCCATGGGCTTTTCCGACGCCCGCCTCGCCTCCTTGACGAAGAGCGAGCCGCAAGCGATTCAAAAGGCGCGAAATAAGCTCGACGTGCATCCGGTCTACAAGCGCATCGACACCTGCGCCGCCGAGTTCGCCTCGCCCACCGCCTATATGTATTCCACCTACGAAACCCCGTTTGCCGGCGCGCTGGCCGACGAGGCGCAAGTCTCGTCGCGGAAAAAGGTCGTCATCCTCGGCGGCGGCCCCAACCGCATCGGCCAGGGTATCGAGTTCGACTATTGCTGCTGCCACGCCTCCTTCGCGCTGCGCGAGGCCGGCTATGAATCGATCATGATCAACTGCAACCCGGAGACGGTCTCGACCGACTACGACACCTCCGATCGGCTCTATTTCGAGTCTCTGACGGACGAGGACGTGCTGGAAATCCTGCGCGTCGAGCAGATGGCCGGCGAACTTGTCGGCGTCATCGTGCAGTTCGGCGGCCAGACGCCGTTGAAGCTTGCGGCAGCGCTCGAAGCCGCCGGCATCCCGATCCTCGGCACCTCACCCGACATGATCGACCTGGCCGAAGACCGCGACCGCTTCCAAAAACTCCTGCACAAGCTCGGCCTCACCCAGCCCAAGAACGGCATCGCCTGGTCGGTCGAGCAGGCCCGCACCGTTGCCGGCGAACTCGGCTTCCCGCTGGTCGTGCGCCCATCCTACGTTCTGGGCGGCCGCGCCATGCAGATCATCCACCACGAGGCGATGCTGCAGACCTACCTGCTCGACACCGTGCCGGGCCTTGTGCCCGAGGACATCAAGCAGAAATACCCCAACGACAAGACCGGCCAGATCAACACGCTGCTGGGCAAGAACCCGCTTCTGTTCGACACTTACCTGTCGGGCGCGATCGAGGTCGATGTCGACTGCCTGTGCGATGGCAAGCACACCTACATCTCCGGCATATTGGAGCATATCGAGGAAGCCGGAATCCATTCGGGCGACAGCGCCTGCTCGCTGCCGGTGCATTCGCTGCCGTCCGATCTGGTCGATGAACTGGAACGCCAAACGGCCGCTATGGCCCGCGCGCTCAATGTCGGCGGGCTGATGAACGTGCAGTTCGCCATCAAGGATGGCGTCGTCTACGTGCTGGAGGTGAACCCGCGCGCCTCGCGCACCGTGCCGTTCGTGGCCAAGACCATAGGCCGTCCCATTGCGAAGATCGCGGCGCGCATCATGGCCGGCGAGAGCCTGGACGAGGCCTTCGCCCATTACGGCCCAAAGCCCGACGCCCGCAATCCCGGCCACATCGCGGTCAAGGAAGCGGTGTTCCCCTTCGCCCGCTTCCCCGGCGTCGACATCCTGCTCGGGCCGGAGATGAAATCGACCGGCGAGGTGATGGGCCTGGACCGCGATTTCGCCATGGCCTTCGCCAAGAGCCAGCTCGGCGCCAACATCGACCTGCCGCGCTCGGGCACGCTGTTCGTATCGGTGCGCGACGAAGACAAGGCAGGCATATTGCCGGCGGTAAAACGCCTCGCCGATCAGGGTTTTCGGGTGCTGGCCACCTCGGGCACCGCCCGCTTCCTCAAGGAAAACGGCGTCGAGGCCGAAAAGATCAACAAGGTGCTGGAAGGCCGCCCCCACATCGAAGACGCCATCCGCAACCGTCAGGTGCAGATCGTGTTCAACACCACGGACGGCCAGGGCGCGGTATCGGACTCCAAATCGCTGCGCCGCGCAACGCTGATGCAAAGGGTGCCGTATTACACCACGCTGTCGGGTGCGGCCGCCGTGGCGGAAGCGATTGCAGCGCTACGGGCGGGAAACCTGGAAGTGCGGCCGTTGCAAGAGTATTTCGCGTAAAGGCTAGCGCCGCCCCTTCCTTCTCCCCTTGTGGGAGAAGGTGGTCGCGCCAAGCGCAGCGCAGGCGAGGTCGGATGAGGGGTGCCGGCCAGAGCGCCAACCTCTCATTCCTTCCAACACCCCTCATCCGTCTCAGCGCTGCGCGCCGATCCACCTTCTCCCACAAGGGGAGAAGGCAAGGTCAGCGTAAAGATACCCTGCACAGCCCTGTGAACTGCCGCAAAAGATGGAAGCTCTTGGCCTAGCGGCGATAAATTGCCTAGCACTAGGAAGCAACACACATCTATCTTCGGAATCGCATATCATCCTACGCCCTAAATACGTTTTGAGGCTTAATCAAATCCATTGCGCTTCAACCGAATCGGTCGTCGGCATCTATCAGTAATACCAATTGGAAATCTCACTAACGATAAAAAGTAACGATGAGGATTGAGGTAACAGGTTAATTAAATTGCATTTTAATTTACTTTTAAGGCTAGGAGAAATGTGACACCCTTCACGAGAAGGAGATAATCATGGCCGAAAAAAATCGATACCCTCAAATCCCTAGCACGGTATGGTGGGGTGTCAGATCCATTATCCAACGAACGCCGAATGCAACTATAGATGAGCGTTTGCTTGGCGTTCAGCTTAATGTCCAAGAAGTTGCGGCACGTGCATATATTTTTGAGCTTCGAAACGTTGGCTTACTCACCGAAGAAGGCAAGGCCACTCCCTTAGCCCAAAAATGGCGCCTCGATGAAAGCTACACCGACGCAGTGGGCCAAATCATTCAATCGACCTACCCGGAAGGCCTAATCCAAGTTGCGCCGCCTGGCGAAGCTGAGCGGCAGAAAGTGGTATCTTGGTTTCTGCGAGAGGGGTTTGGCCAAGGAGCTGCTGGGAATAAAGCAGCCACCTATCTTCTACTATCCAGCCCCACTCCAAATGAGCCCCCTCGTGTTTCAACAAAGGTAGCACAGAACGATGGCACGCCCCGATCCCGCAAGCAGGCTGACGCTACAAAACCTGGAAAGACCTCTAATGCCAAGCCGTTAGATCGCAGCGGAGATAGGGGAAACAATTCTCATAGACGTGATGGCGTTGAGGCGTTCCCGTTGAACCTCAATGTACAGATCCATATTAGTGCCGACGCAGGCACGGAGCAGATTGAGTCAATTTTCAAGGCAATGAAACGTTACCTCTATGACAATCCGAATACTTGATGGCGTTCGACGACTTCAGGAACATTTGCTCGAAACAGGCTTGGCTCGCTCTATCCTTGCTCTTCCGGCACCTCGAATGCTGGCGCTGTCGTCACCAACGGCAGAGGCGTCTGAACCGGCAAGCGTGTTCACTCGGCTGGTGACGGAACCGGAAATTCAGGGTGTATCTTCAGATCTTTTCGTATCAGGGCACTACAATCTATCGGTAGCTGAAGCATTCAAAGCAGTGGATAAGTTTATCTCCGAACGAGTGCCACATCTCACACAAAACGGCACAACGCTAATGGATCAGGTTTTCGCGCCGGGTTCTCCCCACCTTCGATGGTCAAAGATGGAAACAAGCTCGGAAATAGACGAGCAGAAAGGCTATCATCGCCTATACTCTGGCGCGATGCTGGGAATTCGCAACCCGACTACCCATGAATTCGGCTGGGTCGACGAGCCGGAGCTAGCGCTGGAGCTTATCGTGTTCGCTCAGCATCTACTGCGCAAGGTGAAGTTGGCTGAACTTGTGGCTGGCAAAGCCAAATGAAGGCTTCAAAATTCGCAATCAACGAACGCCGATTTATTTCAATTGCATCTTCGCTTCGCTTCAGTTGCAGATTCCGGATAACACCACGGAGATTGCGATCGTAGGGCAGCGACTACGCCGCAAAATAATTCTATCCACACCCTCTCCACCCTCCCGCATAATCCCGCGCAGTTTCTCCTGCCGGGAACGCTCCGGAGTCGTTCGAAGCGGGGAGAGATCGGCGCCTCCGGTTATGGGTCCACGAAGCCCATTGCCCGGGGAGGCTGCGGCCAGAGGGTCACCCGTGGGTAATACGGCCCATGCGTGCTGGAGCGAGCACACAAGCTTTTCGGGCGCCAATGCCCAAAAAAGCGTAGCGGACCGGACGCAGACAGAAAAAGCCGGACGGGCGGTCGCGAGATCGCATTAAAATTTTAGACTGAGCGATCCCGCGACCGCCCGTCTTCCCGGACTTCTTGAAGACCTCGACCGGCAAAGCCAGGTCGGGAGGCAAACCCATGCGGGGAGGTTGACGATGGCCCCAGGCAATGCGGCGCGGCGCGATAATCGCCTTCTGGCGACGTCAGGCTTGCGGCTCGACCTTGGCGCGATGGCGCTTGCGGTCGACGCCCAGCCCGGTTTCCTCCAGCAGGCCCTTGCGCTTGGCGTCGTAATAATAGCCGCGCTGGTAGAGCCGGTCGGCGCGGTTCTCGTCGCCGTCGGCCACCAGCCACGCGCCGCGCAGATATTTCACGGCGTATTTCAAATTGGTCTCGGCGTCGAACAGCCCCGTTGCCGGCCCCAGATAGCCCATGCCCTTGGCGGTGGCATGCTTGATCTGCATCAGCCCCCAATGGCCGCGATTATAGGCGCGCGGGTTGAACGTGCTCTCGCGCTTGACGACGCGGCGCACCAGCGCCTCCGGCACTTCATAGATGGCGGCGTATTTCGAAATCAGCCGGTCGATCGAACCCGCGCCCGCTTCCGCAGGGCTGGAAGGCGCGGCATAGCCGACCGCCTCAAAAGCAGGCGCGGCGGATGCCATGGCCACGGACGCGGCAGCGACCGGCTCGCCGGGCTGCAGCGGCGGTGGAAGGGCGGCGAGGTCGGCATTGCTCGCGGCATTGGCGAAGGCGCTTTCGGGCAGCACGGCAACGGTTTCCGGCAGCGCCGGATAGCCGGCATCGTCGCCCGCCAGGCTGGCTGTTTGCGTGAAACTCGCCTTGGTCGCGGTCGTGGTGCAGCCGCCAAGGCCGGCTGCGGCCACGATCAGGCCGATACAGGAAAGGGTTTTCGATGCAGGCAATGCGACGCCTTGGCGGTTTGTTTCGGGATGTCGTTTCGCCAATTCCTTACACCAGCCCCCCTCGATCGGCAATCTTTGGCGCTTCCATCGGTTTTCGGGTGGATAAACGGGCCGGCCGATGCGATATTGTTCCCGTTATGGTCCATTCGCCCGTGCAAAAGGAGCATGCCATGGAAACCGAATCCCCTGCCGGCGCCGGCAACGCCGTTTTCGAAACAGCGCTTGGCTTCATCGGGCTGGCGTGGAGCGGGCGCGGCGTCAACCGGCTGTTCCTCGCCGATAAAAGCCGCGAGGCGGTCGAACGGCGCGTGCTTCGCCATGCCGGCGTGGCTCCAACCCCGGATCGGAACCGGCCGCAATGGATTGTCGAACTGATCGCCGCGATCGAGGCCTATGCCTCCGGCGCGGAAGTGGATTTTACGAAAATACCGGTCGATCTTGCCGGCGTCGACGATTTCCGACTGGCAATTTACGACGCGGCGCGAAAACTTGGCTTTGGCGAGACGACCACCTACGGCGAATTGGCCAAGCGCGCCGGCCATGGCGGCCTGCCGCGCGAAACGGGCGCGGCCCTTGGCTCGAACCCGGTGCCGCTGATCATCCCGTGCCACCGCATTCTCGCCGCCGGCGGCAAGATCGGCGGCTTTTCGGCGCCGGGCGGCTCGGTCGCGAAGGAAAGGATGCTGACACTGGAAGGCGTGCATGTCGGCCCGCCACCGGCAACCCAAACCGCTTTTGCGTTTTGAAGCCCAGCCGCTTTCGAAGCAATGTTGCCGAACCGAACGTCAATCGTCCATCCACAGACGCCGGCGGCGCTCGAATTCCGGCCGCTTGCATTTGAAGACCTGACAGGATTGCCGGTCCGCGCTCGGCACATAGGCGCGGCTGCGCACCTCGCCCTGTTCGCAGAAACGGTCGGTGCTGACATAGCGGTCGTACAGCGGCAGGCCCGGCGTGTGGGGCGACTGATAGCGCAGGATGACCGCGCCCGCATTGGCGATTGTCGCCTGCACCTGGGCGCAACTCATGCGGGTCGGATCATGGCGCGAGATCGCCTGCGCGTCGGCGGCAACCAGACAAAGCGCAACGGCAAGCAAAACGGTCTTCACGGTTGTCTCCACAACATGGCCTCCTCCAATTGCTCGCAAGGCATCCCGAATGTGGAAACGCATGGAACGCCAAACGGTTTCGGCGCAAGGAGAATTACGCGCCGACTTCTTCAGGCTCTTGCATTTGACATCCATGGCCTTTATATGGGACCTATTGATATTTCGGCCGATCGATCCGGGCCTCGCGATCTTCGCGTTTGCTGACGTCTATCTCCAAAATCTCGATACGAAACCGGCTGGGCCGAGGCCCCGTCAACACCATAGCAAATACGAAGGACTACCGATAATGGCAACTGGAACGGTAAAGTGGTTTAATTCCACCAAGGGTTTCGGCTTCATCCAGCCTGACAATGGCGGCGCGGACGTTTTCGTCCACATCTCCGCTGTCGAGCGCGCTGGCCTCTCCACCCTGGTCGAAGGCCAGAAAATCAACTTCGAGATCGAGCAGGACCGCCGCACTGGCAAGTCGTCCGCTGGATCTCTGAGCAAGGCAGCCTGATTTTGAAAACGGCGCGCGCCGGGCGATAGCTCGAAGCGCGCGGCAAGTCACGGATGTACTGGCGGTCGCGCGATAAGCGCGCCGGAGCATGAAGAACCCGACAAGCCGACGCAGCAGATTGCTGCCGGCCCGGTCAAAAAGCTCCCGGTCAGGCTACCGAAATGGGAAGGCGGGATTTATCCCGCCTTTTTATTTGCTTTTTTTCCGACCCGATCATGCCGGCCCGGCTGTGCGATTCAGGTGCTGTTAATTGGGCAGCCAGTCGATCGGGACATGGCCCGGATCGGCCTCGACCCGCTTCAGCCAGGATGCGACCGCCGGATAGGCGTCGATCTGGAAGCCGCCCTCTGCCGCGCTATGTGTGTAGGCGTAGAGCGCGATGTCGGCGACGCTGAGCGCGTCACCTGCAAAAAACCGGCTGCCGGCCAGATGCCGGTCCATAACGCCAAGCGCCTTGTTGCCGCGGTCCAGCGTCAGCGCCAGCCGTTCCGGCGTCGCGTCCCTGGCCCTTTCGGGAAAGGTAAGCAGCGCTTTACGCACCGCGATATAGGGCTCATGGCTGTACTGCTCGAAAAATAGCCACTGATAGGCCATGGCGCGCTGGTATCGGTCAGCGGGCAGAAAACGGGTACCCTCGGCGAGATAGAGCAGGATCGCGTTGGATTCGGCGATCCGCCGGCCGTCGTCCAACTCCAGCAGCGGCACCATGGCGTTGGGGTTCTTGGCGATGTAATCGGGCTTGCGAGTGTCGCCGGTGTGGGAACTCACTTCGATATTAGTGAACGGAACGCCGAGTTTCGCCATCAAAAGCCGCGGCTTGTAGCAATTGCCGCTGTCGATCATTCCATAAAGCACGGTCATTGGCGTCACCTCGAGAAGGGTATGTACTGCGCTTCAAAAGCACCCTGATCCAGTGACTTTTCTTGGTGCGACCATCATCGCCGCTGATGGATCGGCTGGAACGGCAGGATCTTGGCATCCAGGCCCAGCAGGGATTCGATGGCAACCGGCTTTTCGTCGAATATGGCGCCGGCCAGTGCTGGCCGGCCCAGATAGAAGCCCTGCAGCATGTCGACGCCGCCTGCCAGAGCCGTGCGCAGATGGTGGGCGTTTTCGATACCTTCGACCAGAACCTTGATCCCGCGATCGTGAAGACCGGCCACCAGCGGCCGTAAAAGCCGCTCGGACGCCTCGCTAAGGCACAGTTGGCCAAACCACGCGCCATCGAGCTTGACGATATCCGGCTCGACGACGCTCATTCGCGCCATGGTCGAGTGCCCGGCGCCGAAATCGTCGACGGCGACGCGCATGCCGTTTCGCCGCATCTCGTGAACGAGCTTACCAAGCAGCCTGTCGTCGGGCGCGGCCTGTTCGGTGATCTCGCAGACAAGCATGCCCGGTTCGATCCCCAGATCGTCGAGATGCATGGCCATCAGGCGAATTTCGGCAAGCGCCCTGCCCGCATGGTCGTTGATCTGCGGGTTGTAGTTGAAAAACAGGTCCAGCCCGACGGCGTCGATATTGTGGTAGTTGCGCAGGTGCAGCGCCCGGCACATGGTTTCCGCGTAGAGACGATCAGGCGGGGCCAGTTCGCCGAAGAAGGTGGTCGGCGGGACGACCTTGCCGGCCAGATGAGGCTCGACCAGAGCCTCGACCGCCACCGGAACAAGAAGGTCGGCTCGCGGCGCGAAAATCGGCTGATAAGCGCTGCGCAGCCGGTATTTGCCAAGCACGCCGTATTCGATGCCGATCTCGTCGGCAAAAATCGCATCGCCGACATTTCTGCGCCGCTCGCGACCGCTCGTCATGATGGCGTTCTCCGGCCGAAGGCTCTGGCCTGCCCTGCCAGTCGGGGGCGCGGCGCAATGGGGGGCTGTCCCTGGTCCAGCGTGGCCGGGCTTTCCGCCGGCTTCTCCTGGCTGAATATATGGAAGTTGCTGGGTACGATCTGCGGCCGCGCCAGAACAAAACCCTGCACCATGGATGCACCGGATTTCTCGGCCAGTTCGAGCTGCCATCCCTCCTCGATACCTTCGAAAAGGGTCTCGATGCCCTGCTCCTCGAACTCCGAGACCATCGTGGCCAGAAGGGCGAAGCCGGCTCCCGACTCCATGAGCTGGGTTATCCAATGTGCATCGAACTTGACGATATCGGGCTTGAGCTGCCGTATCCGGTTGATGTCGGAATCGTCGGCCCCGTAATCGTCGACGGCAATGCGAAAGCCGTTGGCCTTCAGCGCTGCGACGAAATCGAACAGCGTTTCCTGCGAGGCCGACCGCTGCTCGGTGACTTCGCAGACGATGCGGCGCGGATCGATGCTGGCCTCATGCAGAACCAGCCGCATCTCGCGCAACGCGTTGTCGGCTATCGTGCGATCGGTGAAAACGGACGGATCGAAATTGATGAAGACCGACGCTTCCTCCGGCAGGCAGGCGGCGGCGTTCAGCAGGTGCAGCGTGCGCGTCAACGCCTCGATATGCAGCCGGTCGGCAGCCGGGCAGGTGCTGAAGAATGCGGCCGGCGACTGCATCTGCCCGTCGCGGAACGGCCGTATCAAGCCCTCGAAGCCGGCGAGCGGCAGCTTGCCGTCCTTGAAGGCGAAGATCGGCTGGAACGCGCTTTTCAGCGTATAGATGCCCCAGACACCGGTGGATGTGCCGTCGTCCTGCCGAATGATGTGGGCAAGCCCGATGCTGCGCGGCAAGAATATCCGCTCCATGAACTGACGGAATGCTGCCTCAACTCTAACCCGCAATATTTTAGCGTATGTTAACGCGAAACCGGGCATTTTCCGGCGCGATTGGCCCCCTTGCTAGCGGACAATGCTTGCACTCGCCCGCATCATGCGACAATAGATGCGCCGCAGCATGGAAGCTGCGAAGTTCACCATCGGAGACATCAGCCATGGCCTTTCTCGCCGACGCCCTTTCCCGCGTAAAGCCTTCCGCGACCATCGCGGTCACGCAAAAGGCGCGCGAGCTGAAAAACGCGGGCCGCGACGTGATCGGCCTGGGTGCCGGCGAGCCCGATTTCGATACGCCCGACAACATCAAGAACGCGGCCATCGAAGCGATCCGCCGCGGCGAGACCAAATACCCGCCGGTCTCCGGCATCGCGCCGCTGCGCGAAGCGATCGCCAAGAAATTCAAGCGCGAGAACAATCTCGACTACAAGCCCGAGCAGACTATCGTCGGCACCGGCGGCAAGCAGATCCTATTCAACGCCTTCATGGCGACGCTGAACCCCGGCGACGAGGTCATCATCCCCCGCCCCTACTGGGTCAGCTACCCGGAAATGGTGGCGATCTGCGGCGGCACGTCGGTGTTCGCCGAGACCTCCATCGACAACGGCTTCAAGCTGACGGCCGAGGCGCTGGAAAAGGCGATCACGCCAAAAACCAAGTGGCTGTTGATGAACTCGCCGTCCAACCCTTCGGGCGCGGCCTATACCGAGGCCGAGTTGCGCGCGCTGGCCGACGTTCTGCTCAAGCATCCGCATGTCTGGACGCTGACCGACGACATGTATGAGCACCTGACCTATGGCGATTTCGTCTTCAAGACCATCGCCGAGGTCGAGCCGAAACTCTACGAGCGCACCCTGACCATGAACGGCGTGTCGAAAGCCTATGCCATGACCGGCTGGCGCATCGGCTATGCCGCCGGGCCGGTCCAGCTCATCAAGGCGATGGACATGATCCAGGGCCAGCAGACATCGGGCGCCTGCACCATCGCGCAATGGGCTTCCGTTGAAGCGCTAAACGGGCCGCAGGATTTCGTGCACAAGAACAAGGCGATCTTCCAGGCGCGCCGCGATCTCGTCGTGTCGATGCTGAACCAGGCGCGCGGCATTTCCTGCCCTTCGCCAGAAGGCGCGTTCTATGTTTACCCGTCCTGCGCCGAACTGATCGGCAAGAAGACGCAAGCCGGCAAGGTCATCGACACGGACGAGGCGTTCGCCTCCGAACTGCTGGAAGCCGAAGGCGTGGCAGTGGTGTTCGGCGGGGCGTTCGGCCTCGGCCCCAACTTCCGCATCTCCTACGCCACATCGGAGGCGCTGCTGGAAGAAGCCTGCACCCGCATCCAGCGTTTCACGGCAAGCCTGAAGTAACGCCGGCAACGCAAAGAAAAGATTCGAAAAGCCCGGCTTCGCGCCGGGTTTTTTCTGCCAGATGAAGCGGCGCCGGAGCGCCTTCGACGGAAGGGATGACTTAGTCGCCGAGCGCCTCGTGTAAAAAGGCACGTACGTCGCTTATGGACTGCTCGGCGGCAGCGGCATTGTACTCCACCCGGTGCCCGTAAGCCTCGATGCCAGTCTTGAATTCCGGGGCATCAAATGCGTGACGTGCACCCTTGTAGACGTTAAGCTGCACGGAGCTTCCCTTGCCACTGCGCTGGGCCATCATCCCCTGGCATTTCTTGACCGTACTCCAGTCGTCAAGTTCACCGACAAGGATCAAGGTCGGGACTGACATGTCGCCACTCGCTACCGAACAATTCGGATAATAGGCAATCGCTGCCTTGAATTTATGCCCCATCAGCCGCTCGGCGCCACCAAATTGCACGGCCTCGAGCGTTGCAAACCCGCCAGCCGAGAACCCCAAAACCGCGACACGCGAAGGGTCGACAAAGCCGTATTTTGACAGGAAATCCAGAGCGCCGTAGGCATCGTATACGCGGTCAACAAGCAGGCCATGGCAGGTATCGTGAATGCCGCGCGTGCTGAAACTGTCGACAACGAGCACGACGTAGCCCCAGGAGGACAGTCGCTCGGGCCAGGTTTGCTTGTCATCCGAGAGGATACCCGCACACCCGTGGAGAAGTACGATCGCGGCAAACGGCCCGTTACCTTGAGGTCGCGTCAGATATCCCTGCAACGATGTACCGGGAACCGTCTTCAGTACCTCGCCGTTTTGTTGTGCAATGCGCTGCTGAAACGGAGTCGGTTTCGCAGCCTCGCTTTCGAATTGCACTTGTTGGTCGGCGCTTGCATGCGCGATGCAGAGTTGGCTTGCGAGACCAAGGCAGGCTAGGCAAGCGATTTTCTTGAGCAGGCGCAATAATGGCTTGGCATGTGCCATTTGCTTGTCACTCCTTCCGCCTCACGCCCCGCCATATTGTTCGTCGCTGACCTTCTCCAGCCAGTCGACCGGGCTGCCGTCCTGCGCTTCCTGCATGGCGATGTGCGTCATCGCCGTTGTCGGCGCGGCACCGTGCCAGTGTTTTTCGCCCGGCGAAAACCAGACCGTATCGCCGGCCCTGATCTCGCGGATCGCTTCGCCCCAGACCTGCACAAGCCCCGCGCCCGCCGTCACATGAAGCGTCTGGCCAAGGGGGTGCGTATGCCAGGCGGTGCGCGCGCCCGGCTCGAAGCTGACGCAAGCGGCCCGCAGCCTTGCCGGCGCTTGCGCCTCGATGATCGGCTCGATCCTGACCCGGCCGGTAAAATAGCTGTCCGACGCGATGCTGCTCGCTGCGCTGCCGACGGGAACGATCTTCATCTCGGGTTCTCCTGCAAATTCGCGTGCCCCTTTGTCTGCCGGTTGCAGTCGATAGTCACCTATTTTCCTTGCCCCGATGTCAAACCCGTGTGACGATGCCGTGAAGGCAGGGAATGAAATCCCGCGACGGTCGAACGGGCCGGCCGCCGCTCCTTGGGGAAACGCCCGAGCGGAGGTCAGTCATGGAGAATCGCGCCGGAGGAAGACGCTCGGGGCCGAAGTGCATTGCCATCGTCGGTCCCTTTTCAAGCGGCAAGACCACCCTTCTCGAAGCCATTCTCGCCCGCACGGGCACTATTCCCCGCCAGAATCCAGTTTCTTCCGGCAACACCGTTTCCGACCATTCGCCCGAAGCCCGCGCCCACGCCATGAGCGTCGAGGCCGTGTTTGCCACCACCGAATTCATGGGCGAGAGCCTGACCTTCGTTGACTGTCCGGGCTCCATCGAATTCTCGTTCGAGGCCGAACCGGTGCTGGCTGCCTGCGACCTGGCCGTCGTGGTCGCCGAGGCCGATGAAAAGAAAATCCCGGCCCTTCAGCTCATCATGCGCAAGCTGGACGATCTCGGCATCCCGCGCATCCTGTTTCTCAACAAGGTCGACAAGGCCGTCGCCGGCGTGCGCGATACGCTGAAGATGCTGCAGCCGGCAAGCATCGCGCCGCTGCTGCTTCGGCAGGTGCCGCTGCGCAAGGACAATGTCGTCATTGGCTCGATCGACCTCGCGCTGGAGCGCGCCTACATCTACCGCGAATATGCCGAGAGCGAGATCGCCGAAATCCCAGGCGACGAGAAGGCACGCGAACTGGAGGCGCGCTTTTCCATGCTGGAGACGCTGGCCGACCATGACGACCAGCTGATGGAACAGTTGCTGGAAGAGATCGAGCCTCCGAAGGACAAGATTTTCGACGACCTCGCCGCCGATCTGCGTGACGGATCGGTAACGCCGGTGCTGATCGGCACGGCCGAAAAAGGCAACGGCGTGCTGCGCCTGCTCAAGGCGATTCGGCACGACGCGCCCGATGTCGAGGCGACCCGAAAACGCCTCGGCCTGCCCGACGGCAACGCGACGATTGCCCAGGTGATGAAGACCATCCATACGACGCATGCCGGCAAGCTTTCGGTAGCGCGTATCCTGTTCGGACAGGTCGCCGACGGCATGGAACTGACCTTGCCGAACGGCGAAACCGCAAGAATATCGGGAATCTATCGGATTTTGGGCAAGGACCAGACGAAACTGGCCTCGGCCAAGCCCGGCGATACGGTGGCGTTGGGCAAGCTGGAAGGCGCGCGGACAGGCCAGACCCTGACCACCGCCAAGACCGGCATTGCCCCGGCGATCGAACTGGCCCCGCCGCAACCCGTCTATGCCTTTGCGTTGCGCCCGAAAGAGCGCAAAGACGACGTAAAGATGTCGGCGGCCATCCAGCGGCTGGCGGAAGAGGATCCTTCGCTCAACCTGCACCACAATCAGGATTCGGCCGAGACGGTGCTGTCGGGGCATGGCGAAATGCATTTGCGCGTCGTGCGCGAGCGGCTGGAAGGGCGCAACCAGATCGCGGTCGACGGCCACCAGCCGGCCGTTCCCTATCGCGAGACGATCCGCAAAACGGTGCAGCAGCGCGGCCGCCACAAGAAGCAGTCGGGCGGCCATGGCCAGTTCGGCGACGTCGTCGTGGAGATAAAGCCGCTGCCGCGCGGATCGGGCTTCGAGTTCACCGACACCATCACCGGCGGCGCGGTGCCGAAAACCTACATCCAGTCGGTCGAAACGGGCGTGCGCGACTACATGAAGTCCGGCCCGCTCGGCTTCCCGGTCGTGGACATCGCCGTCAACCTGTCCGACGGCTCCTACCATGCCGTCGATTCCTCCGACATGGCGTTCCAGATGGCGGCCAAGCTCGCCATGAAGGAAGGCATGGCGCAATGCTCGCCCGTGCTGCTGGAGCCGATCATGAAGGTCGAGATCGTCACCCCGTCGGATGCCACGGCCAGGATCATCGCCTTGATTCCGCAGCGGCGCGGCCAGATCCTCGGCTACGATGCGCGACCTGGCTGGCCGGGCTGGGACGTGGTGGAAGCGACCATGCCGCAGGCCGACATCGGCGATCTGATCATCGAGCTTCGCTCGGCGACCGCGGGGGTGGCAACCTATCGCGCGGCGTTCGACCATATGGCGGAACTGACCGGACGCCTCGCCGACGAAGCGATGAACGCCAGCGGCAAGGCAGCCTGACGCTTGCTAGAGCATCGGACCGAAAAATGGAATCCGGTTTTCGGAAAATCCGATGCTCAAACAAAAGGATAGAGCGGGAGCGCGGGTTTATCCGAGCGTCCGCCGCTCTAGGGTGCTGCGGAAAACGAAAACGGCGCCCGAACCGATCGGGCGCCGTTTTACTTGCGGACCGTCTCCGTGGGAGCAGGGACGGCAGGTCCGCCGCACCGAAAATACCGGCGCTAAAGCATCGGACCGAAAAGCGGAATCCGGTTTTCGGGTTGTTCCGATGCTCACTCAACGAGCTAGATCCAGAAGGACTGCGATCTAGGCACGCGGCAAAAAAGCTGGACGCGGTCGCTGCCTGAGCCCGAGCCGATCGAATGGTGCCCCCACCTTCCGAACGGCTCACACCGCGTCCTATTATCTGGCTAAACCAAATCGACGATAGGGGAAACGTTACGGGGGGTTACACGTCACCGTTACGCCCTCTGCAAACGCAGCGGGTTCGAACCCGAACAGATTTTCGGCAACAAAAAAGCCGGATCAAGAGATCCGGCTGAGTTGAATGGAAGCGCCCGTTAGGGCTAAACCTCCAGAGGGGAACACTCGAGGACGCTAATGGGAGGAGAACGCGTCCAGGAGATGACCCATATATGCTCGTACCCGGCTCAATATTCAATAACCTATTTTGCAATGCACACATGCAAAAAGGGACCGGCTGTGGCACAACCCCCATCCTGCCGCGGTAAGGCCAGCCAAATCGATTAGTATTCGTGAAAAATACCCGCTGCCCGGCTGTGATCGATGCGCGGACTTCGCAAGCGCAACTCAGAGGAGACCGGTTCGGAAGCCGGCTCTATGGCACGTCTAGGCGATCAAAACGCCCAGTTGCGCGCCTTGCCGTAGAGAAAATCGCGAAACGCCTTGAGCTTGGCCTGGTTCTTCATGGCTTCGGGATAGACGAAGAACGTATCGAAGGACGGCCCTTCGAGTTCCGGGAGGACCGGCACCATCCCTGTGTCCTTGTCCGCCATATAGTCGGGCAGCATGGCGATGCCGACGCCACGCTTGGCGGCTCGGCGGATGGACATGAGGTCGTTGATCTGCAGCACCGGCTCCCGTTTGAAGCCCGACGCGCGGCCGATGGTTTCCAGCACATTGAGGCCGGCGAGATAATGCGGCACGGGCTCGCCGAAGGTGATGATCCTGTGCTTGTCCAGATCGGCGACCGACTTCGGCGTGCCGTGCTTGTCGAGATAGGACTGCGTCGCGAAGACATGCAGATGCACGGTAAAGAGACGACGCTGGATCAGGTCCGGCTGCTGCGGCTGGCGCAGGCGCAGGGCGCAGTCCGCCTGGCGCATGGTAAGATCCAGTTCCTCGTTGGTGAACACGAGTTGCAGGTTGATTTCCGGGTAAAGCTCGAAGAACTCCTTCGCACGCTCGGTCAGCCAGCCGGTGCCCAGGCCGACCGTCGTGGTTACGCGCAAGGTGCCGGACGGCTTGTCGGTGGTTTCGGAAAGCTGCGTCTTGACGTTTTCAAGCTGCATCAGCACATCGTGCGCCGTGCGGTAGAGCAATTCGCCCTGTTCGGTCAGCACCAGCCCGCGCGCGTGCCGATTGAACAACGGCACGCCAACGTCGTGCTCCAGAGCGCTGACCTGGCGGGAAATGGCCGATTGCGACAGGCGCAGAATTTCCGCGGCATGGGTAAACGACCCAGCCTCCGCCGCTGCGTGAAACACGCGTAGCTTGTCCCAATCCAACGCCATGGTTTCCCCTCTTATGATTTGGCGTCTGTGCGATAAATCAGCCTATTGAACGGCTACTCCGCCGCTTCTCTATGAACCTCTATGCCCGCAAGATATTTTTCCGCTTCCAGCGCCGCCATGCAGCCCAGACCGGCTGCGGTGACCGCCTGGCGATAGATGTCGTCGGTCACGTCGCCCGCGGCGAAAACCCCCGCTACGTCGGTACGCGTCGAATCGGGCGCCGTCCACAGATAGCCGTTCGGCTTCTGCTTCAGTTTGCCTTCGAACAGGCTGACCGCCGGTGCATGGCCGATGGCCACGAACACGCCATCCACCTTCAGATGCGTTTCCTGGCCGGTCGCGACATGGCGCAGTTTCAGCCCCTCGACCGAAGGCGGCAGCGGTGCCTTGCCCGGCCGCCCGGTAATCTCGTCGACCACCGTATCCCAGATGACGCGGACATTTTCCTTCTTGAGCAGACGCTCCCGCAGGATGCGCTCCGCGCGGAAATCGCTGCGCCGGTGGATAACCGTGACGCTCTTGGCCAGATTGGACAGGTAAAGCGCCTCTTCCACGGCCGAATTGCCGCCGCCAACGACCGCCACATCCTTGCCGCGATAGAAGAAGCCGTCGCAGGTCGCGCAGGCCGAAACGCCAAAGCCCATGAAGGTCTGCTCGGTCGGGATGCCCAGCCATTTCGCCTGCGCGCCGGTGGCGATGATCAGCGCATCGGCGGTGTAGAGCGTGCCGGAATCGCCCTTGGCGCGGAATGGTCGCGCATCCAGATCAACCTCGGTGATGATGTCGTTGACGATGTCGGTTCCGACGTTCTCGGCCTGCTTGAGCATCTCGCCCATCAGCCATGGCCCCTGGATCGGATCGCCGAAGCCGGGATAGTTTTCCACGTCGGTGGTGATCATCAATTGCCCGCCCTGCTCCAGGCCGGCGACCAGCATCGGCTTCAGCATGGCGCGTGCGGCGTAGATCGCCGCCGTGTAGCCGGCCGGGCCGGAACCGATGATAAGAACAGGCGCATGCTTGGTGTTCATGGAAGGAGCCTCTGCCGGGCAGCCGTTGACGGCGAAAAACGATTTTTGGTTTCAGCGGTAATGTAAGTGCTGCCCGCCATGCCAGCAAGCACGCTTGGTACAGTGTCCCCGGAAAGCTGGCGACCCGGCTCTCAAAATCGCGTATCGGAGGGCTGGCGCGCGCCGCAAAGTGGTTTATTGACGAACTCGCGACACAATCTTGCGCACGAAAACGGAAAGCCCCCATGCCGATCAAGGCCGATCTCGACGCCATCGACTGGAAAATCCTGCGCGAACTGCAAGCCAACGGGCGCATGACCAATGTGGAATTGTCGCATCGCGTCGGCATTTCCGCGCCGCCTTGCCTGCGGCGGGTCAAGCACCTGGAGGAAACGGGCGTCATCCGGGGCTATCGGGCGCTGCTCAATGCCCCGGCGCTGGGCATGGACGTGGTCGCCTTCTGCCTGGTCGGGCTGCACCACCAATCGGACCCCGAGTTGAAAAGCTTCGCCGAACTCACGCGCGGCTGGCCGATCGTGCGCGATGCGTGGATGGTTTCGGGCGAATCCGACTTTCTGCTGCATTGCGTCGCCAGCGATTTGCGCGCTTTCCAGACTTTTGTCATCGAAGTCCTGACTTCGGCGGCCAATGTCGACACGGTGCGCACCGCGCTGACCATTCGCCAGGTCAAGGATGAAGGCCTGGTGGAAATCAAAAAGCCCTGAAAGCCCGCGCGCCGGTCCACAATGGCCGGTCTTCGATCAGGGATTCCGCCACACCGCCTCATAGACGCCGCCGATACTCTCCGCCTCGCGGCGCAGCGGAAACATGGTTTTGACGCGGGCGAGCCCGTTTTCGCCATGGGCAGCCAGCAGGCCCGTGTCCGCCAGATAGCGCCCGGCCGCCTCGCTCAACGCGGCACTGTCGCCAACGGGTGTCACCGCGCCGGTTTCGCCGTCGACGATCAATTCGGAAAACGCCCCGACATCGGTCGCCACCACCGGCACGCCGCTGGCCATCGCCTCCAGCGGGGTCAGCCCGAAACCTTCCCAGCGCTGCGGCGCGACAAACAGCGAAAGCGCGCGATACCAGCGCTCGATGTCGGTATGCTCGCCCACGAACAGGATGTGATCTGCCAGACCCGCCTTTTCCACCCGTTCGCGCAATTCCGCCTCATAGGCCTGATGCTGCTGGGTGGCGCGGCCGGCTATGACCGCCGACCACCCCGGATAGCGCGGCAACAGATCGATCATCGCGTCGACAAACAGATCGGTGCCCTTTTGATGCCGGACGCGGCCAAAGCAGCCGACATAGTGTTGCGCCGGATCGAGGCCGACGGACCGCACCGCCTCCGCCCTGTCTGCCGGCACATGGAAGCGCGCGGTATCGATGCCGTGCATGATGACGGTGTTCGGCACGAGCAGGTAAGACGCTGTCTTGCGGCTGGTGGCGATGATCGCATCCATCCGCTGGATCAGAAAACGGGTCCAGCGCGAGTGGTGGCGTTGCGAGGCCGAGGTAAAGACAAGCTTGAGCGGCATGCGCAGCACGGACTTCAGTACCAGCCCGGCCAGCATCTCGACATTGCGGCGCGCATGCCAGATGCGCTTGCGCCCCGAAAGCGGCCGCTTCCACAGCAGCGGCAATTGCCACCAGCGCATTTTCGGCAAGGTGTCGGGCAGCCCCGGTCCGATCGTGGCTATCCCCGAATTGAGCGCCTGCAGCGGAACGAGCTGGATGATGGTGCTGGTGACGCCCGAGAGCCGCCGCTTCAGATTGGGAGCGACGACCTCGATCCGGCTCATGTCGACGGCGGCACGCCTCGCCGCCGAAACGGTCATGGCGTCACCGCGTGCGGACAGCGATCCATCGTTTCAGATGAACTGCACCTTGACGACCTCGTAGCCGCGCGCGCCGCCGGGCGCGTTGACCTCGACGGTGTCTCCCACTTCCTTGCCGATCAGCGCGCGCGCTATCGGCGAGGAAATGGAGATGCGGCCCAATTTCACGTCGGCTTCCTGGTCGCCGACGATCTTGTAGGTCTTCTTTTCTTCCGTATCCTCGTCAACGAGGGCGACGGTCGCGCCGAACTTGATCTTGTCGCCGCCAAGCTTGGAAATGTCGATAACCTCGGCCCGCGCGATAAAATCCTCGAGTTCGCCGACGCGGCCTTCATTCAGGCTCTGTTGTTCCTTGGCGGCATGATACTCGGCATTTTCGGAAAGATCGCCGTGCGAGCGCGCTTCCGAGATGGCCTCGATGATGCGCGGCCGCTCCTCCTGCTGGCGCCAACGCAGTTCTTCCTTCAGCGATTCGAAGCCTTCGCCTGTCATCGGGACCTTATTCATGGCCTACCTTCCTGCCGCCCATTCTTTCCAGATGGGGTTGTCACACAAAAAGAAAACGGCCCGCCGGATCAAACCAACGAAACCGTCTCACCTCGGATTCAACCCAATATAGCTATGTTTGCCTGCTTTTCACGCCCAAAAAACATCTTCCCAAAAAATAAGTGCGGGTGGTCGCTTTAGCCTTTGAAAATCAACGCCGCACCGCCGGCAATAAGGGCAAAGCCCAGCGCATGGTTCCAGGTCAACGCCTCCTTCAGGTAGAACACCGAAAACACGGCGAACACTGAAAGCGTGATGACTTCCTGCATCGTCTTCAGTTCGGCCGCCGAATAGACGCTGCTGCCGATACGATTGGCCGGCACGGCCAGCCAGTACTCGAAAAAGGCGATCATCCAGCTGACGACGACCGCCAGATAGATCGGCGATGCCTTGTATTTCAGGTGGCCGTACCACGCGAATGTCATGAACACATTGGAAGCGACGAGCATCAGGATGGGCAGAACCTTGGGCGACAAAAGCACGGCCATATGCGAACCAGTTCCGTTGGATGAGGACACGCCATTTCACGGCAAGCCGGCGCGCTGTCAATCGGCGCGCCGCCGGCTCACCGAAGAATGCGTGACGTGCCCGGCAAATAGGCTATCATCCGCCAGGCAGTACGGAGAAGGACGGTGCAGCAGCGTCTCGAACGGGAATGGGAGCTTTCGATAGGGCCTGACACCGTGCGCCTGTTCATCCTCAAGGCGAAAGGCCTGACGGCCGCCGTCAACGAGGATTACGCCGACGGCGCCGAACACGAGGTCGAACTGGACGGCAACAGCCGCGACACGCATCATCATGGCGGCCTGGCGGAAGAAAAGTCCGAAAACCTGGCTGAAGAAGAACTGCGCGAACTCATCAGCGACCTCAATGTCGACGAAGCGGCCGAACTGATCGCGCTGGCCTGGGTCGGCCGGGGCGACTACGCCGCCTTAGAATGGGCCGACGCCCTTGCCGCCGCACGCGAGCGCCCGCGCCGCCGCACCGCGAAATACCTGCTCGGCCTGCCGCAACTTGCCGACTGGCTGGAAGAAGGGCTGGAAACGATTGGCGCTTGATTTTACGACCGACCCGGCCGCCTCGACAGGCGTTGACGTAGAAGCCTTGTTCATCGGGAAGCTTGCTCCGCTCGGGCCGCAACGGGCACCGAGCGGCATCCGCAAAGCCAGGGCGGACGGACCGCAGGACGTCACCTCCGTCGGACTGCTGGGCGACCATCAGGGCGACACCAAAAGCCATGGCGGCCCCGAAAAAGCCCTGCATCACTATCCGCGCGACCACTATGCCGCTTGGGCAGCCGATGGCATCGAAGCGGTACCCGCCGCCTTCGGCGAAAACATCTCGACCTTCGGCCTGACGGAAGGCGACATCTGCATCGGCGACATCTATCGGCTTGGCAAAGCCGTGCTGCAGGTCAGCCAGGGACGCCAGCCCTGCTGGCGGCTGAACGCGCGTTTCGAGCGCCCCGACATGGCGTACCGCGTGCAAAAAACTGGCAGGACCGGTTGGTACTATCGCGTTCTCGGTGAGGGTACAGCCTCGGCCGGCGATGCGTTGACGCTGGAGGAGCGGCCGCAGCCGCACTGGCCGTTAACGCGCCTCATCGACCTGCTCTACACCCGTACGCTCGATCTGACCGCCCTTGCCGGTCTGGCCGCGATGCCCGAACTCGCCCCCTCCTGGCGCAACCTCGCCACGCGCCGCCTCGAAACAGGATCGGTCGAGAACTGGGAAAAAAGGCTGCGCGGCCGCACCTGACACACGCCGTCATCGAACGTGATGGTAGCGCGCGGCAACCATTCCCCCAGGCGCGCCGTTGCGAAAAAATGACATCGTTCCGCGTTCTTTCCCTGCCGCTTTTGCTCGCCGCCGGTGTTTTTGCCGGAACCGCAGCCATGGCCGGAACCCCGAAACTGCCGCCGAAAGCGCCGATCCCTCAAATGAGCGAGCGTGCGGTCGAAACACCACTTCCAGACGAGAAGCCCATCGCTCCGGCAGAGGATGAAAAACAGGCCTTGCCCGTCGAAACAGACGAAATTCCCGTTCCGCCAGCCAAACCTGCAGATGCCGTCGCTCCCGAAAAACCCACCGATGAGGCCAAAAAACTCGAAAAGAAGCCGATAGCGCCCGACCCACGTTCGACCGCCGCCCCGCTGATACCCATGCCAGACGAAGAAGTGGCCTGCCGGAAACGCTTGAACGCGCTTGGCGTGGAGTTCGAGGACAAGAAGGCCGAAAGCGACCCGGTAATCGGCTGTTCAATTCCCTATCCGCTGACGGTCAGGACGCTGGGTCCGGCTATTGCTATCGCGCCGGAGGCCGAGATGAATTGCCAGATGGCGGAAGCGGCAGCGCGTTTCATGGCCGAAACGGTCACGCCAGCGGCAAAGACCCGGTTCGGCGCTGGCCTGAAATCGATAAATCAGGCATCCGCCTATGTCTGCCGGCCCCGCCACAACGGCCGGAAAATGTCGGAGCATGCCTTCGGCAACGCACTCGATATCGCAAGCGTCACGCTGACCGATGGTACGAAGATCGCGGTCGAGCCGTCGCCGCCTGAAAAAGAAGCGAAATTCCTGGACGAAGTGCGCAAGGCGGCCTGCGGCCCGTTCAAGACCGTGCTCGGCCCTGGCAGCGATGCCGATCACGCCCTGCATTTCCACCTCGACCTAGAGCCGCGCCGCAACGGCGGCACTTTCTGCCAGTAGGTTGGTTGCCAGTAAGCCAGCCGCCGCAATTTGGCCGCAGCCATGAATTTCGGCGCTGGTTTTTCCTTTACCCTTCGCAGGTAGACTCTGTTCCATCATGGGACAGGAAGATGGATAGATGGCAGGCAAGGCGCGACCGCGGCGCGGGCGAATGCTGGCCGCCGGCCTTTGCGGCCTGACGGCGTTGGCGGCGCTCGCCGCCTGCACGACCGGCAACGTGCTGACGCTGGAGCCGGCGGTGGATGTCGGCACGACGACGGCGGCCCTGCCGGCCTACCCGCAAGCGCAGACGGTGGCTCCCACCGATCCCTACATGACGGTCGCCTATCCACGCATGGACGATCCCACACTGCCCTCCGAGCCAATGGCCCCCGAGCCGATGGCCGCCGACGAAATCGACTGCCGCAACGACCTCAAGCGGCTGGGCGTCGTCTACACCGATGTCGAGCCGATCCACGGTGGCGGCCAATGCGGCATCGACAACCCGGTGAAAGTCACCGCCATCGGCAGCGTCGCCATGAAACCGGCAGCGACGCTGACCTGCGACATGGCCGCTAGTTTCGCCAGATGGACGAAGAAGGAACTCGTTCCCTCGGCGCGCCTGCGGTATTTTTCGGGCGTCAAGGCGATCAACCAGGGATCGAGCTATTCCTGCCGCAAGATCGCCGGCGAACGCACCCTGTCCGAGCACGGCAAGGGCAACGCGCTCGACGTCATGAGCATCGAGTTGAACAATGGCGACACGATCGACGTGCGCAAGCCCGGCCTGTTTTCCTTCCGCCAGCGCGGCTTTCTCAACACCGTGCGCGCCGATGGCTGCGAATATTTCACCACCGTGCTTGGCCCCGGCTACAATTACGACCACCGCAACCATTTCCATTTCGACATCAAGAACCGCAAGAGCGGCTACCGCGCCTGCCGCTAGGCGGGCCTGAATTCATCGGGTTTTCATGGGCCGACGCAGTCTGAAACGGCGTACGATGATCTGGACGGCGGCATTTTGCGCCGCCTATGTCGCCATCGCCTATCTGGTTGCGCCGGAATTCTGGACCCTGCGCAGTTTCCTGCATGGTCCGCGGCCCTCGCAAATGCTGACGCGCACGCCGCAAGGCATCGCCGGCGACCCGATCAATGTCGGTCTCGTCGGCACCAAGGCGGAAGTCATCCATGCCTTTGGCGTTGCCAGATGGGACACCGCCGACGCGGTGACGCTGAGGACCGCCATCGAGATCGGCGAAAGCGTCCTGTTCGATCGTCCTTATCCGGATGCGCCGGTAAGCCGGTTGCTGTTCGAGGGCCGTCAGCAAGACCTCGCCTTCGAAAAACCTATCGGCAACAGCGCCGATCAGCGCCACCATGTGCGCCTGTGGCAGACCGGTGATGCCGGCGACGACGGGCGTCCGCTCTGGCTCGGCTCCGCCAGTTTCGACCGTGGCGTCGGCCTCAGCCACGACACCGGCGCCATCACCCATCATATCGGCCCCGACATCGACGCCGAGCGCGACCTGCTGATGGCCGACCTGTCCGACGCCGGCATGCTGCTCTCGACGAGCGAGATCGAGGGCATCGGCCCGACAAAAGCCGGTCGAAATGGCGGCGGCGACCCTTATTACACCGACGGCATGGCGCTGATCGGCCTGCTGCGGGCAAATTAGGTTTCGGTCGCGCTGCTCCTTTCGAAGGGGCACATGTAATGCTATTGACCGCCGATGCTTTATGTCGAAATCGCCATCGTGGTGGTCCTCATCTGCGTCAACGGCCTGCTGTCGATGTCGGAACTTGCCATCGTCTCGTCGCGGCCGGCAAGGCTCAAGGCGATGACCGACCGCGGCGTGAACGGCGCCGCGGTCGCGCTCGACCTTGGCTCCGACCCCGGCAAATTCCTGTCCTCGGTGCAGATCGGCATCACGCTGGTCGGCGTCCTGTCGGGCGCGTTTTCCGGCGCAACGCTTGGCCTGAGGCTTTCCATCTTCCTGCGGTCGTTCGGTGTCAGCGACAGCGTCGCAGACCCGACCGGGGTCGGCATCGTCGTCGCCGTCATCACCTATTTCTCGCTGATCGCGGGTGAACTGGTACCCAAGCAGATCGCGCTACGCGACCCCGAAAGGGTCGCATCCCGCGTCGCGCCGGCCATGGCGATGATCGCCAGGGTAGCCGCCCCGCTGGTGTGGCTGCTCGATATTTCCGGCCGCGGGCTTTTGTGGTTGCTCGGCCAGAGGGGCGAAAGCGAGGAAAAAGTCACCGACGAGGAAATCAAGATGCTGGTCGCAGAGGCCGAGCATCACGGCACCATCGAATCCGACGAGCGGCGCATGATTGCCGGCGTCATGCGGCTCGGCGACCGCGCCGTGCGCGCGGTGATGACGCCCCGGACCGAGGTCGACTGGATCGATCTTGGCACGGACGAAGCCGCGACCCGCAAGCTGCTGATGGAAACCCAGCACTCGCGCCTGCCGGCCTCCGACGGCGGCGTCGACGCCATGGTCGGCGTGGTGCAGACCCGCGACCTCTTGGCAGCGGCCCTTGCAGGGCGCAGCTTCGACCTGCGCCGGCATGTCCGCGCCGCGCCCATCGTCCACGACCAGGCGGATGCGCTGGACGTGCTGGCCAAGCTCAAGGAAAGCGACGTGCCGATGGCGCTCGTCCATGACGAGTACGGCCATTTCGAAGGCATCGTCACGCCGGCCGACATTCTGGAAGCCATCACCGGCGTGTTCCGGGCCGATCTCGATGCCGGCGACGAGAAGGAAAACGCCGTCAAGCGCGAGGACGGCTCGTGGCTGCTGGCCGGCTACATGCAGGCCGACGAGATGGCCGACACGCTGGGCATCGATCTGCCGGAACACCGCGACTACGAAACGGTTGCCGGCTATGTGCTGGCGCACATGCACCATTTGCCCGCAACCGGCGAGACGGTCGACGCGCAAGGCTGGCGCTTCGAAGTGGTCGACCTGGACGGCCGCCGCATCGACAAGCTCATTGCCACCCGTATCGCCAGCGAGAACCGCGACGCCGGGCGTTAGGCAATAGAAAAGCGACCGTCATCCTCGGGCTTGTCCCGAGGATCTGCCGACTCGGAAAACTGGCAGCTATTTTTTCTTCAACGTGCGTAGATCCTCGGGACAAGCCCGAGGATGACGATGGGCGCGGCACTTTGACACCGATCCGAGGTGCCGTAGAACGCCCTTTCCAGATACAGGTCGGTCCGACGCTCAGGCGGCCTGCGCCGTGCGGGCGTCGGCGTCGCGTGCCGTCTTCAACGCCTTGGCCCACCACGCCAGCTGGTTCAGCATGGCGGTGGCGCTCTGGTTGAGATGCTCGATTTCCTCGAGCTTCTTGCCCTGCTGCAACACGGCGACGAAATCGGGCATCAGGATGTGGACGCCGGCGCGGGTCGGGGCCATCTGCATTTCGACCGCGTGCAGGCGAAGCTGCTCGATGGCGCGGGCGGCACCGACGCCGCCATAGCCGACGAAGGCCGCAGGCTTGTTGTTCCATTCGTTGTAGGCATAGTCGATCGCGTTCTTGAGAACGGCCGTCGGCCCGCGATTATATTCGGCGGTGATGAAGATATAGCCGTCGAGTTCGTCGACCTTCTTCTGCCAGCGCTGGGCTACTTCGTTCTGCGACGGCGCCCAGGCGGGCGAGGTCGCCTCTTCGAAGAAAGGCATCGGATAGTCGCGCAAATCCACCACCTCGAAATCGAGATCGGTGTGCGCCTTGGCGATGTTGGCAATCCATTCGGTTGGCTTGTCGGCGAACCGGCTTGCACGGGTCGAACCGACGATGATGCCGATCTTGGGCTTGGACATTCGAAGTCTCCTATTCGGGGTACTGGTATAGATTGGATACTGGCGCTATATAGGTGACTGGGAATTTTGAGCGCAAGGAGGCACCTTTTTGAAACCTAGGCACCTGCACAACACCGAAGACTGCCGCGCCGTTTCCGAAATCCTGCAACGGGTCGGCGACAAATGGACGGTTCTGGTCGTCGGCAAGCTTGGCGACGGCTCGATGCGCTTCAACGAATTGCGCGCCGCTGTCGGCGGTATTTCACAAAAAATGCTGACGACGACGCTGCGCGCCCTGGAGCGCGACGGCTTTGTCACGCGCACGGTTTTCCCGACGATTCCGCCGCGAGTCGATTATGAGCTAACCGATCTCGGCCATGAATTGCTGGTTCCCGTCAGTGCCTTAGGAGAATGGGCGCGCATCAATACCGCTCGTGTGCGGCAAGCGCGCGAACGCTTCGACGGTGCGGCGGCCGCGTAGGTCCGCTCAGTTTTCGGGCGGTACCGGCACCGGTTTGCCGTCCTTGTCCAGCGCCACCATGACGAAATCCGCATGGGTGACCTTTTCCATCAGGTCTGAAAGGTAGCGCTGCGCCCACGCCTCCACCTTCAGCGTGATCGACGTGCGGCCGACGCGCTCCACATGCGTGTAGATGCACAGCGTGTCGCCGATCTTCATCGCCTTGGCGAAGGCCATTTCCTTGACCGCCGCCGTCACCACCCGGCCCCTCGCCCGCTCGGCGGCGCGGATGCCGCAGGCCAGATCCATCTGCGCCATCACCCAGCCGCCAAAAATGTCGCCGGCCGCATTGGCGTCCGAAGGCATGGCCAGCGTTCGCAGCGTCAGTTCGCCATGCGGCCTCCCGTCGGCATATCGGACCATTCGGCTTCCCCTCGACATCGGTGTTCCAACTACGGCGTACCGCCATGGCAAGAAGCCGTCAACGCGTTTGCCGGTCGCTTTTTTCACAGAGAACGCCGATGACACAGTGACGCGGCCAAGGCGCGGTGGCTAGGGTGGCGGCAGGACTCTGGAGCGCCCCTCAACCATGCAGACCTATGATTTCATCGTCGTCGGCTCCGGCTCGGCCGGATCGGTCGCGGCCGAGCGGCTGTCGGCATCCGGCCGCTTTTCCGTGCTCGTGCTGGAGGCCGGCGGCACAGACCGCCGCTTCTTCGTCCAGATGCCGCTCGGCTATGGAAAAACCTTCTTCGACCCGGCCGTGAACTGGAACTACAAGACCGAGCAGGACCCCGGCCTTGCCGGTAACGCCGATCACTGGCCGCGCGGAAAATTGCTGGGCGGCTCGAGTTCGATTAACGCCATGGTCTGGATCAGGGGCGCACGCGACGATTTCGATGCTTGGGCGGCGGCCGGCAATCCGGGCTGGGGCTATGACGATGTGCTGCCGGCGTTCAAGGCGATCGAGGACAACCAGGCCGGTGCCGACCAATGGCGCGGGGTCGGCGGCCCGCTCCACGTCACCGACTGCACGGCTGCGGTCCACCCGCTGAGCAAGCTCTATCTGGCGGCGGCGCAGCAGGTCGGCCTGCCGCTCAACCCCGATTTCAACGGCGCTTCCCAGGAAGGCGTCGGCATCTACCAGATATCGACCCGCAACGGCCGTCGCATGTCGGCTGCGCGCGCCTTCCTGCGTCCGGCGATGAAGCGCGGGAACGTCCGCGTCGAGACGAACGCGCTGGCGACGAAAATCCTGTTCGAGGGGACTCGCGCGGTCGGCGTCGAATATGAGCAGAACGGCGAAACGAAAAGCGCCCGCGCCGGCCGCGAGATCATCGTCTCGGGCGGGTCGATCAACACGCCGCAATTGCTGCAACTTTCCGGCATCGGCCCGGCAGAACTGCTGCAAGGGTTGGGCATTCCCGTCGTCCACGCCAACCAAAATGTCGGCGCGAACCTTCAGGACCATGTCGGCATCAACTACACCTACAAGGGCCGCACGGCGACGCTGAACCAGATCCTGCGACCATGGTGGGGCAAGCTGGCGGTCGGCATGCAGTACCTTCTGCTGCGCTCCGGCCCGCTGTCGCTGTCGATGAACAATGCCGGCGGCTTCTTCCGCACCGATCCGGCGCTAGCGCGGCCGAACATGCAGCTTTACTTCCAGGCGTTTTCCACCGTCATCCCCAAGAGCGGCGAGCGCCCGATCCTGACCCCCGACCCATGGCCCGGCTTTTCCATCGGCCTGTCCAATTGCCGCCCGTCGAGCCGCGGCGAGATCATGATCCGCACGAATAATCCGCACGATTATCCCAAGATCGTCGCCAATGCCTACTCGACCGAGCATGACGTGGCCGAGATGCTGGCGGCGGTAAAATTCGTGCGGAAAATCGCCTCGATGCCGGCCATGGCGGAAAATATCGTCGAGGAAATTCTGCCAGGCCCTTCAACCACTTCGGACGCCGATTTGATTCAAGACTTCCGCCGCCGTTCGGGAACGGTCTATCACCCGGTCTCGACCTGCCGCATGGGGCCGAACGCTTCGCGCGCCGTGGTCGACCCGCGCCTGAAGGTGCACGGGCTTTCCGGCCTGCGCATCATCGACGCCTCGATCTTTCCGGACAATATCTCCGGCAACACCAACGCCGCATCGACCATGACCGGCTGGAAAGGCGCGGAAATGGTTCTGGAGGATCAGACATGAAAATCACCGACGTAAAAACCTTCGTCGTCGGCAACCCGCCCCCCGGCATCGGCGGCAAGTATTTCATATTCGTCAAGCTGACCACCGATGGCGGCGTCGTCGGTTATGGCGAGGCCTATAACGCCACCTTCTCGGCCCATGTCACCGCCCGCATGATCGAGGACATGGCCGAGCGCTATCTGGTCGGCCGCGACCCGCACGACATCGAAACCTTCTTCCGCCGCTGCTACTCGTCCGGCTTCACGCAGCGCCCCGACGTTTCCGCCATGGGCTGCTTTTCCGCGCTCGAAATTGCCTGCTGGGACATCATCGGCAAGGAAGCAGGCAAACCGGTCTATCAATTGCTGGGCGGGCAGGTGCACGAGAAACTGCGCACCTACACCTATCTCTACCCGCACAGCGGCAGCGTCCATACCGAGGATGTTTCAGGCAAGAATGTCTACAACCACCCCGACCTCGCTGCCGAATGCGCGGTCCGCTACGTCGAGCAGGGTTTTACCGCCGTAAAGCTGGACCCCGCCGGTCCCTACACCGCCTTCGACGGCCACCAGCCGCGCCTTGCCGACATCGACCTGTCGGCGCGCATGATGAAGGCGATCCGCGAGGCGGTCGGCACCAGAGCCGACATCCTGTTCGGCACGCATGGCCAGTTCACGGCGTCGGGCGCGCTGCGCATGGCGGCGGCGATCGAGCCCTATGATCCGCTATGGTTCGAGGAACCGGTGCCGCCGGACATGCCCGAAGTGATGGCGCAAGTGGCGCGCGGAACGCGCATCCCCATCGCCACCGGTGAACGCCTGACCACCAAGTTCGAATTCGCCCGAATTATCGAGAACCGCGCGGCGGCGATTCTGCAGCCCGACCTAGGCCGCTCCGGCGGCATTCTGGAAACCAAGAAGATTGCGGCGATGGCCGAGGCCTATCACATCCAGATCGCCCCGCATTGCTATTGCGGCCCCATCGTCGGCGCCGCCAACATCCAGCTTGCGGTGACGCTGCCGAATTTCCTCATCCTGGAATCGCTGAAGCAGTGGGACGGTTTCCATGCCACGCTGCTCAGGAAAAAAATCGAATGGCAGGACGGTAACGTCATCCCGTCGAAGGAACCCGGCCTCGGCGTCGAACTGGACGAGGCGGTCTGCGAGGCGCATCCCTATGACGGCAAGGCGCTGCATCTGGAGATGATGCAGGACCCGCTGATGCCGTGATGGGTAGGCGGTGAAATACCCGACCACCGTCATCCCGGAAGCCAGCGTCGGAGCGTAGCGATGGCGAGGCTGTCCGGGACCCATGCCGTTACCTGTCAATGTCGAGGCATGGATTCCCGACACGCTCCACTCCCTACGGTCGCTCACGCGGCCGCGAATGACGGGAAATATAGCTGAAAATCAACGAGCTACAGCAAACACCCGAATCAACATCTCAACCTCAGCGCCCCCGGCAGAATCTCGAATGTCGCGGGAATGCGCCCCGGCGATTCCCCGTCTATGTCGACCAGCGCGCTGTCCCCTTCGCCGACAGGTTCGACCACCACCTTTCGTCCGCGCAAAATGGTGATGGAAGGATGATCGCGGTGCCGGCCGCCATAGAGCAGGCGGATATCCTGGATCAGCTTCAGCTTGCTGGCCGCGCGCAGGATGACGATGTCGAACTGGCCGTCGTCAAGCAGGGCGTCGGGCGCGATCATCATGCCACCGCCGAAGAAGCGGCCATTGGCGACCGCCACCAGCGCCATTTTCGCCTCGACCGGCTCGCCGTCATCGATGGTGATGCGCACGCTCTGGAAACGGTAGCGGATGAACTCGAACACGGTGCGCCAGAAGAACAGCGCCTTGGCGGAAACCCTGCCCTTGCGCTTGTCGGCGTTGACGGCGCGGTCGGTTGCGCCTGAAAGGCCGAGGCTGGCGATGTTGATGAAATGCCGGCTGGCCAGCGCGCCGTCGTCGCTGACATAGGAGATGCGGCCGGCATCGATCCGGCGGCCCTTCGCTTCTTCTATCTGCTTGAGCGAGGCTTCGAGATCGCCAGACAGGCCAAGGCCACGCGCGAAATCGATGCCGGTGCCGCAGGGCAACAAGGCCAATGCCGCCGTGCCCCGGCCTTCAATCGACGCCTGCAGCAACCCGTCCGCCGCTTCGCTGGCGGTGCCGTCGCCGCCGGCCGCGATCACCAGATCGAACCCTTCGGCCGAAAGGTCGAAAGCCAGCCGGGCGGCGTCGCCCGAGCCTTGCGTCTCATGCAGTTCGAACGCACCGAAATGCCGGATGAGCGCGGCAGCCACTTCCGGCCAGTTTCGCTTTAGCCCGCCGCCCCCGGCGACGGGATTCAAGATCACGCCTACCTTCAAGCAAGAGCCCTTCCCCGAATCCGGCTGCCGGCCATTGAAGCGTGGCCACGGCGCGCCCGCAAGCACAAATCGTACGCAGCCAGAGGCAATGCTTTTGCCTTTGTTCTTGGTCCAGCCATCCGCCCGCTTCACAGAAATGGACAAATCTGGCATAGCGCGGATTGCGCACCGTGCGCATTGGAAAGCGACCACCTTGCACCCCCTCTTCGAAGTCGTCGGCTCGATTGCAGCCGTCATAACCACGCTCGCATGGCTGCCGCAGATCGTGAAAATTCTGCGCGAACGCCAGGCACGCGATATCTCGCTGGTCACTACCGCAGCACTCGCCACCGGTGTCTTCCTGTGGATCGTCTACGGCCTTGCCATCGGCTCGCTGCCGGTAGTCCTCTCCAACGCGGTAACGTTCCTGTTCATCGTCGTGATCGTCGGCCTGAAACTGCGCTTCGGCTGAGAACGGCGAACCGGCTCCTGACAACCTTCTGTCAGGATGTGCCATGGGCGGCCGCGCCGGACCCGATGCCCACTTTCCATTTCGGCGGACTCCACCCATATTCAGGCCATGGCCAAATCTCCCGATACCAAAACGCCGGCGAACGACGACCGCGCAGCTTCGCCCAAGCGGCGCAGCACGATGACGGATTTCCACGACGCGTCCGAACCGCTGGAGCGCAAGGGTTTTGCCGAAGCCCCGCAGGCGGAATTTTCGGGCACGCCGCTGTCCGGCTCGATCGCCGATTGGGCCGAGCGGATTGAACGGGAAGCGGAAAACGAAGGGCGTGCACCCAAGGCAGACACCGGCAAATCGCCAAAGCCCTCTAAAAAAGTCCCCGAACGCTCGTCATCCCCCTCGCGCAGTTCGCGCGGCACCTCGATGGGCGGGGCGGCATCGGCGCGGGAACGCACCGCCGCCGGTCTCAATCCTGTCGCCGGCCTCGACATTTCCCTGGAAGATGCCGAAACCATGGCCTCCGGCGGCGTCACCGCCACCGTGGCAGCGCTGTCGGCGCTGATCGAATCGGGCAACCCGCTGCACAAGGACGGCGTGTTGTGGACACCGCACCGGCCTGCCCGCCCCGAGAAATCCGAAGGCGGCATCGCCATCAAGATGGTGTCCGACTTCGAGCCCGCCGGCGACCAGCCGACCGCGATCAAGGATCTGGTCGAAGGCATCGCCAATGACGACCGCACCCAGGTGCTGCTCGGCGTCACCGGCTCCGGCAAGACCTTCACCATGGCCAAGGTGATCGAGGAAACGCAGCGCCCGGCGCTGATCCTCGCGCCCAACAAGACGCTGGCCGCGCAGCTTTATGCCGAGTTCAAGAAATTCTTCCCGGAAAACGCGGTCGAGTATTTCGTCTCCTACTACGACTATTACCAGCCGGAAGCCTACGTCCCGCGCACCGACACGTTCATCGAAAAAGAAAGCTCGATCAACGAGCAGATCGACCGCATGCGCCACTCGGCCACGCGCTCGCTGCTGGAGCGCGACGACGTCATCATCGTGGCGTCCGTGTCCTGCATCTACGGTATCGGCTCGGTCGAAACCTATACGGCGATGACCTTCCAGATGCAGATCGGCGACCGGCTCGACCAGCGCGCGCTGCTCGCCGACCTCGTCGCCCAGCAATACAAGCGGCAGGACATCAACTTCGTGCGCGGCTCGTTCCGCGTGCGCGGCGATACTATCGAAATCTTCCCGGCCCACCTTGAAGACCGCGCCTGGCGCATCTCGCTGTTCGGCGACGAGATCGAGTCCATCATCGAATTCGACCCGCTCACCGGCCAGAAGACTGGCGAACTGAAAAGCGTAAAAATCTACGCCAACTCGCACTATGTGACGCCGCGCCCGACCTTGAATCAGGCCACGAAGTCGATCAAGGCGGAACTCAAGCAACGGCTGCAAGAGCTTGAAAAGGCTGGCCGTCTTCTGGAAGCGCAGCGGCTGGAGCAGCGCACCCGCTTCGACCTGGAAATGCTGGAAGCGACCGGCTCCTGCGCCGGCATCGAGAACTATTCGCGCTATCTCACCGGCCGTTCGCCGGGCGATCCGCCGCCGACGTTGTTCGAGTACATTCCCGATAACGCGCTGGTCTTCGTCGACGAAAGCCACGTCACCATCCCGCAGATCGGCGGCATGTATCGCGGCGACTTTCGGCGCAAGGCGACGCTGGCCGAATACGGCTTCCGCTTGCCCTCCTGCATGGACAACCGCCCGCTGCGCTTCGAGGAGTGGGATGCCATGCGCCCGCTTTCGGTGGCGGTTTCGGCCACGCCCGGCGGCTGGGAGATGGAACAGGCCGGCGGCGTCTTCGCCGAGCAGGTCATTCGCCCGACCGGCCTGATCGACCCACCGGTCGAAGTGCGCCCCGCCAAGGCGCAGGTCGACGACGTGGTCGGCGAAATCCGCGAAACGACGGCCAAGGGCTACCGCACGCTGGTGACGGTGCTGACCAAGCGCATGGCCGAGGATCTCACCGAATATCTGCACGAGCAGGGCGTGCGCGTTCGCTACATGCACTCCGATATCGACACGCTGGAGCGCATCGAAATTTTACGCGACTTGAGATTAGGCGCGTTTGACGTGCTGGTCGGCATCAATCTTTTACGCGAGGGGCTGGATATTCCCGAATGCGGCTTCGTCGCCATTCTCGACGCCGACAAGGAAGGGTTTTTGCGCTCCGAAACCTCGCTGATCCAGACCATCGGCCGCGCCGCCAGAAACGTCGACGGCAAGGTCATCCTCTACGCCGACAAGGTCACCGGTTCGATGGAGCGGGCGATGGCGGAAACCAACCGCCGCCGCGAAAAGCAGGTCGAATGGAACACCGCCAACGGCATCACGCCGGAATCGGTCAAGTCGCGCATCTCCGACATTCTGGATTCGGTTTACGAGAAGGACCATGTCCGCGCCGACATCTCGCAGTTCACCGACAGCGCCGGCGCGATGATGGGCAACAATCTGAAAGCCCATCTGGAGGCGATGGAAAAGCAGATGCGTGATGCCGCTACCAATCTCGACTTCGAGAAGGCAGCCCGCATCCGCGACGAGATCAAGCGACTGCGCGAGATGGAAATGGCCATTTCCGACGACCCGCTGGCCAAATACGCCGATATGGAAAGCCCGGTGTCGGGCCGTGAAAAAGGCAAGCACAACAAGGGCCGCGCCATCCACAAGGCGGTAGACGACAACGCGCCATCGCCGCAGGAAGCGCGCACGAAACAACGCGCCGCTACCGGCAGGTCCCTGTTCGCCAAGCCCGATCTCGACAATATGGGCCCGGGCACGGACATGCCAACGCCGGCCGGCGCGGTTTCACGCTCGCTGTTCAAGAAACAATCGGCCAGCGAGGCGCATGGCTCGGATTTCGGGATTCCCGAAGGCGGCAAAAGCTTGTTCAGGAAAAACTCGCTGGATGAGATGACCGTGCGGCGCACGGAAAAGCCGGTAGAGGGCGTGAAGCCAGCAAAGCCGGAAGACGTAAAGCCGATCGTGCGCCAGCGTGTCGGCGTCGGTTCCTATGAGGATCCGGGCGAGGCAGCGCGGCAGAAACGCCGCCCCGGCAAGACCGGCCGTCCGGGGAAATAGATTTGTCGGGAAAAGCACACCCGCACGAAGGCTCGTGCGGGTGTAAGAATTCTTCAGCTTACGAAGAAATTCTGCGTGCCGTGCGCTTCGATGGCCTCGGCCAGCCGGCCCAGCGCGTGGACATAGGCGGCGGTGCGCGCCGAAATCCCCTTTTCGCGCGACAGGTCCCAGACGGCGCGGCCTTCGCGTTCCATGATGGTGCGCAGCCGGCCGTGGATTTCCTCGAGCGTCCAGTAGAAGCCCTGACGGTTCTGCACCCATTCGAAATAGGAAACGGTCACGCCGCCCGCATTCGCCAGAATGTCCGGCAGCACGACGACGCCCTTCTTGGCGAGGATTTCGTCCGCTTCCGAAGTCAGCGGGCCGTTGGCAAGTTCGAGGATCAGCTTGGCCTTGACCGTGGCGGCATTGCCTTCATGGATCATGTTTTCCAGCGCGGCGGGCACCAGGAGATCGCAATCGACGCCGACCAGCGTGCCGGCTGCGAGATGCTCGTGGCCGCCCTGCCCGATGGTCGAGACGACCGAGCGCCCTTGCGCCTTGGCTTCCAGCAAAAGGTCGACGTGAAGCCCGACGGGCGAATACACGCCGCCTTCCGAATCCGAGACGGCGACGATCTTGTGCCCGTCCGCGACCAGCAGGCGGGCCATATGCTGCCCCGCATTGCCGAAGCCCTGAATGGCAGCGCGCATATTGTCGCCAAGGCCGAGATCGCTGGCCAGATGGCGCACCAGGTAATAGCCGCCGCGCGCCGTGGCGTCGCCGCGGCCGAGCGAACCGCCGAGCGCAATCGGCTTGCCGGTAATGACGGCCGGCGAAGACTGGCCGACGATCTGCGAATATTCGTCTTCCATCCAACCCATGATCATCGCGTTGGTGTAGACGTCGGGCGCGGGAATATCGCGATCCGGGCCGATGATGCGCGAGAAAGCCTGGATATAGGAACGCGACAGCCGCTCCAGTTCAGCCTTGGAAAGCTGGCGAGGGTCGACCTGTACGGCGCCCTTGCCGCCGCCATAGGGCAGGTTCATCACCGCGCATTTGAAGGTCATCCAGAACGCCAGCGTCTCGACCTCGTCTTCGGTGGCGTCCGGATGAAAGCGGATGCCGCCCTTGGTCGGGCCGCGCGTGTCATCATAGCGGCAGCGCCAGGCGATGAAGGATTTACGCGATCCGTCATCCATGCGGATCATCAGCCGCACTTTGGTCGTTTCTCGCGGGTATTTCAGTTTCTCGATCACATCCGCGTCGATATTGAGATGGGCGGCGGCCTCGTCCAACCGGACAAGCGCGTGGTCGAGAAGACTGACTTCTGTCATGGAACCCTCTGAGAATGAGTGTGGGATACGGGCCTGCATAATTTGTAGGCCCCGCATGCGCAATGGTTAAAACGGCATAGAGCGCTCGAACCAGACGCATCCGACCCAATGCCGGACCAAAAAATCTCCTGCGTTGTAGGAACGCGCCGCCTCCGTTCGTCCTTGGCGTGTCATGTACATCTGGAGGATACAGCAATGAACGACACGATACGGCAAGCCGACCAGCCAGCCCCCGCGAAAGTGCTTGGCGGCATGACGCCCTATATTTCGGTGAGCGGCGCGCTGAAGGCCGCCGAATTCTACGGCAGGGCTTTCGGCGCTGAAACGGTCTTCATGTTTCCGCCCGACGAACAGGGGCGGACCATGCACGTCCATCTCCATGTCAACGGTTCCACGCTGATGCTGTCGGACGGCTACCCCGAGCACGGCCACCCGGCGCTGAAACCGCAAGGCTATACGCTGCAACTGCATCTCAAGGAGAGCGAGATCGACCTCTGGTGGAAGCGCGCGGTCGATGCCGGCTGCGAAGTGACGACGCCGCTCGCCATCATGTTCTGGGGTGACCGCTGGGGCTCGCTACGCGATCCGTTCGGCGTCGACTGGGCCATGAACGCCCCCGTGAATGCCGCCTGAAACCCAACCGAAGGAGACAACAATGGCCTATGTCGATGGTTTCGTCGTTCCCGTTTCGAAGGCAAAGCTCGATGCCTACAAGGATCTCGCCCATCTGGCCGGCACGGTCTGGAAGGAACATGGCGCACTGGCTTATGTGGAATGCATCGGCGACGATGTTCCCTATGGCGAACTGACCTCGTTTCCGCGTTCCGTGCAGGCCAAGGACGACGAGGTCGTCGCCTTTTCCTGGATCGTCTACGAATCGCGTGAGAGCCGCGACGCCGTCATGGCCAAGGTCATGGCCGATCCCCGCATGCAGCCCGGCATGGAAAACATGCCGTTCGACGGCAAGCGCATGATCTTCGGCGGCTTCAAGCCGTTCATGGGGCTGTAGCGGACGGCAGCCCTCACCCCAGCCGGTCGATCAACGGTTTCAGCTTGTCGCCATAGCGTTTCCAGAGATCGACCGAGCCCTGATACATTGGCTGGCGCACTTGCGCCGCCGACGCGGTGCGCACCGCGCGATCGCTTTCGTGGAAATTCAGGCAGGCATCGCTCCACGGCAGGCCGAGATAGGCGATCAGCGCGCGCGTCTGCCCTTCCTGGTCGGCAACGAAATCCTCGTAGCGCACATCGTGCACCACGCCCGGCAGCACCGCATGCCAATGCGCCATCATGTCCGCATAGATATTGTGGAAATCGGCCAGTTCGCCAAGATCGTAGCTGTAGAGATGGCCGTCGCCACGGAAGAACGTCTTGTAGATCGACAGACACGTCGCCACCGGGTTACGCGCGCAGTGGACGATCCTGGCCTTGGGCAGCATCAAATGGAGGAAGCCGATCAGCAGGAAGTTGCCCGGCATCTTGTCGGTCACGTGCCTGTAGCCGGGATAGCGCTTGTGCAGCATGTCCAGATAGTCCTGGCCCGCGTTCGAGAAGACCTTGTCGGGCAGGTCGCGGATGCCGGCCGGAAACCCGCCCTTCATGTCGAGCGGAAATCCCTTGCCCACCGCCGTCTTCAGGATGGTCAACTCGCCCGCGCCAAAAACCTGCGGATGGCTGGCGATGATCTGCTCGACCAACGTCGTGCCTGAACGCGGCATGCCGACGACAAAGATCGGCGTATCGTCGCTGATCGCGCTCGGCTGGTGCTTTTCGAAGAACGCGGCGTCGAAGGTCTTTTTCATCGCGGCAAATTCGGCACGCGTCCTGTCGCCGTCATAGGCTATGCCCTTGCGGCGGATCGTATTGGCCTCGGCGAAATAATCGAAAGCGCGCTCATAGGCCTTCAGATCGTCGTTGCGCTTGCCCAGCCCGAAGGAAAGCTGCATCCGGTCGAAGCTGCCGGTCTCGACCTGCCCATGCAGCGCCTGGACGGCGGCAAGTTCGGCATCGGCTTCGCGCTGCCGGCTGACCTGGCTCAACATCAGCCACGACTTGGCCTGCTTTGGCGCAACCGCCAGCGCGCGCCGCAACATTTCCGCCGCCTCTGTCAGGTCGCCCTTCTCCATCAGCCCGACGCCAAGCCCGTGCAGCACTTCGGCATCATTCGGGCGGATCGACAGCGCCTCGCGAAAGACGGCGATAGCCTCGCCCAGCCGGCCCAGTTCCTGCAGCGTCTCGGCCAGCCCGACACGCGCGCGCATATAAAAGGGATTGCGCCCCATCGTGCCGCGAAACGTCTCTTCCGCCGCTAAAAACTGCCCCATGTCCTTTTGCAGGAAGCCGAGATTGTCACGCCCCGCGCCATGGTCCGGCTTGAGCGCGACGGCCTTGCGGAAATGCTCCAGCGCCGGCTGGCCGTGGCCAAGATCGCGAAGCACGGTGCCTAAATTGTTCAGGAAATCCGGGCTCTTCGGCTCCGCCCTGATCGACTTCTCGATCAACGGAAGGCCTTCCTGACTCCGCCCACCCTGATGCAGCAAAAGCCCGAGGAAATGCAGTGCCGCCGCATGATCGGCCTTGACTGAGAGCACCTGCCGGTAGAGCGCCTCGGCCTCCTGCACCCTGCCTGCCTGATGGTGCATCAGGGCTTGGCGGACATGCTGGTCCAGATTGCCGCGCGGCGGCTGGCCGGAACCCGATCCGCCGCCTGCCTTGGCCCCGTCCCGTCGTCTCAATGCCCTGTTGATGATGAACCTGCCATTTCTTGCCGTTTGCCAAGCGTAATAATGGGCCGGTCCCTTCAGCGCAACCACACCGGCGCGATCACGACACTGTCACAAGTCGATCCCAATCGGTTCTTCCCAACCGTGGCCATATGTCGGAAAAGGAGTGCACAGGACCGCTCGCGGCCGTGCTCCCGCCAACAGACAGGGACAAAACCATGCAAATCGGAATGATCGGGCTTGGCAGGATGGGCGCCAACATGGTGCGCCGGCTGCTGCGCGACGGCCATGAATGCGTCGTCTACGACATCAACGCGGCCTCTGTGGCGGCACTCGCCAAGGAAGGCGCGTTTGCCGCCGCCTCGATGGAAGAGTTTGTGCAGAAGCTGAAAAAGCCGCGCACTGCCTGGCTGATGCTGCCGGCTGCCATCACCGGGCAGAATGTCGAAAAACTTGCCGCCTTGATGGAAAAGGGCGACATCATCGTCGACGGCGGCAACTCGAACTATCGCGACGCCGTCGATCAGGCGGCAAAGCTGGACCCCAAGGGCATCAATTATGTCGATGTCGGCACCAGCGGCGGCGTCTGGGGTCTGGACCGCGGCTACTGCCTGATGATCGGCGGGCCGAAAACGGCGGTCCAGCATCTGGATTCGGTATTCGCCACCCTCGCCCCCGATCCGGATACGGCGGCGGGTTCGACTGGGGCCGGTGCAGGCACCGCGCCGCTCGGCTACCTGCACTGCGGCCCGAGCGGTGCCGGCCACTTCGTAAAAATGGTTCATAACGGCATCGAATATGGCGTCATGGCCGCTTATGCGGAAGGCCTGAACATCCTGAAATCCGCTAATGCCGGCGCTGAAACGCGCACCGCCGACGCCGAAACGACGCCGCTGGATGAGCCGCAATACTACAAGTTCGACATCGACCTCGCTGCCGTCGCCGAAGTCTGGCGCCATGGCAGCGTCATCGGCTCATGGCTGCTCGACCTGACGGCGGGCGCGCTGAAGGAAGATTCCGCCCTGACTAAATTCGGCGGGCGGGTATCGGATTCGGGCGAAGGGCGCTGGACGCTCAAGGCCGCGATCGACACCGGCGTGCCGGCCCCGGTGCTGGCGTCGGCCCTGTTCGACCGCTTCGCCTCGCGCGGCGAATCCGAATTCGCCGACAAGATGCTGTCGGCCATGCGCCTCGCCTTCGGCGGGCACGTGGAAAAGCCAAAGGACGCAAAATAGGCACGGGTGCCGGCCCCTCGGTGTTTGCCTGCACCCATGCTTTGGCGCCAGTTGGCCGATGACCTTTCGGCCAGCCGGCTATAGAGGTAGCTTGCGGGCATTCGTCCCGAAGCACGCCACAGGTGCGCGCTATCTTGCAAGTCTCACATTTCCGTGTCATAAATTTCGCGTTCGGGCATTTGCGGACCCGGAGACTGGAACGTTTGGCGCGACCTTTCCCCGATATTGTGAATCTCTGACGGCCCCGTTTTTTGGCGGGGGGTTTTAACGTGCGCGAATGCATGACCGCCAATGCAACTACCGGAACCTGCTACCGGCGACAGGCGGCGGCAGGAGCAATGACTGAACGGGTGAAGGAGTTTCCCCAAATGGCCCAGACCGGCACCGTTAAATTCTTCAACGCCACAAAAGGCTTCGGATTCATCACGCCAGACGACGGCGCCAAGGATGTGTTCGTCCACATCTCGGCAATCGAAGCCTCCGGCCTGCGCACGCTGGTCGACGGCCAGAAGGTAACCTTCGACGTCGAGCCCGATCGCATGGGCAAGGGTCCGAAGGCGGTAAATCTGCGCGCGGAATAATCGATCGTCCCGATTGCGATCCCACGAATTTGAAGGCGCGATGGCCCTCCATCGCGCCTTTTTCGTTGGAGCGCCGTGCGCCCGCTTGAACACACAAAGGACGCTCCCGCCATGATGGAGCATCGGAACAATCCGAAAACCGTCGCCACTTTTCGGTCCGATGCTCTGAAGCATTTCATGCCGGGCACCCAAAGATTTTGCTTGCCGATAGCCGGAAAATAAAGGACAAATTTCCGCATAGGGCATGAGATTGCCCAAGATGGACCTGTCGGGATCAGAGGAGATTCCCATGCCGCAGACCGGCACCGTCAAATTCTTCAATCACGCCAAAGGCTTCGGCTTCATCACGCCGGATGACGGGGAAAAGGACGTATTCGTCCACATATCTGCCGTACAGGCATCGGGGCTTCCCGGACTTGAGGATGGGCAAAAGGTGACCTTCGACACCGAGCCGGACAAGCGCGGCAAAGGCCCCAAGGCGGTCAACCTCACCATCGGCTGACGAGCCATTTTAAAGTTGGATACCTTTTTGGGCCGATGCCCTTTGCGATCGGGTGTTTTGGCGCAAGCGCCGGTCTGTTCAGCCACCGTTCAGCCACGGAATTGTAGTTATCTGCTTCAGAACGGCCCCGCGACCCTCGACCGCGAGCGGACCGACACGAAGGAGATCGTCATGAACAGGATTTTCAAGACCACGATTTTGTCTGCCGCCGTTGCCGCAATGACGCTGGCGGCCCTGCCCGCGGCCAATGCCGGCGACTGGCGGCATCGGCATAACCATCGTTCCGGCGACGCCGTAGCGGCCGGCGTGCTAGGCCTTGCAGCCGGCGCCCTGATTGGCGGCGCGCTCGCCAATCCCGGCCCTGCCTATGATGACGGCTATTACGGCGACGACTATTACGAACAGCGCCGTTACGTGCGTGTGCGCCCACGGGTCATTTACCGGAGCGACTATGCCGTGGAGCCGTGGACGCGCGAATGGGTTCGCTATTGCTCGAACCGCTATCGCAGCTTCGACGCACGCAGCGGCACATTCGTCGGCTATGACGGGCAGGAACATTTCTGCACCGCCAACTGACAGCGTCGCCTTACGGGGCGCGCAACTCGCCGATAAACGCCGCCGCCCCACGGCAGCGCGCACCTTGCCGGTAGACGCCGGGGCTACCGTCAGGCGGGCGGTGACCTCTCTCGCCGTCATGCTTGGGCTTGTCCCAAGCATCTGTGCACGTCGCCGAATAATCGGTTATTTTCAGCCATTTGAGTAGGGTCGGCAGATCCTCGGCACAAGGCCGAGGATGACGGCGGTGGGGATGCTTCTAAAGTGTGTAAACTCTCACACCAGAAACGGATTCGTACGCCGTTCATCGCCGAAACGGCCACCCGGCCCATGGCCGCACAGGAAGCCGATGTCATCGCCGAGTGGCAGCAGCTTTTCCTTGATCGAGTGGATGAGCGCGGCGTGGTCGCCGCCCGGTAGATCGGTGCGCCCGACCGATCCGCGAAACAGCACGTCGCCGACATGGGCGAACTTGGCCGCGCGGTTGTAGAAAACCACATGGCCCGGCGCATGCCCCGGACAATGAAGCACCTCGAATACATGCTGGCCGAAAGAAACGACCTCCCCTTCGGTGAGAAACCGGTCCGGCACGCAGTTGCGCACCGCGCCGGTCAGGCCAAAACGCTGCGCCTGGGCTTCGAGATTGGAGAGCAGCGGCAGGTCGGCCTCGTGCGGACCGACGATGTCGACGCCGAGCGCGTCCTTCAGCGCCATGGCGCCGCCGGCGTGATCGATATGGCCATGCGTGATCCAGATGGCCTCTGCCGTGATGCCGTTCTCTTTCAGCGCCGCAAGGATGTTCTCCACGTCGCCGCCGGGATCGACCACGACGCCGACCTTGTCGTCTGAATCGAACAGGATCGCACAATTCTGCTGGAACGGCGTCACCGGGACGATGATGGCGTTGAGTTGGCCCATGGCTTTTCTTCCGTCGTCGTTTTCAACAAAATGGGCGGCCGAAGCCGCCCATCAAGGTTTGAACGTAAAGCGTCCTGAAAATCTACTTCTTCATCGCGTTCATGACGGCACCGACGATACCGGTCAGGATCGCGCCGCCGCCAACGCCGCCAACGATATTGTTGAGGTTGAGCGCGCTGCCCACCCCTTCCACGGCTGCCGAAGCTGCTGCCGGATCGATGCCACCACCAAGCAGGCTGCCGAGAATGGCAGCACCGCCAACGCCGCCGATAGCGCCGCTGAGAAGTTTGGGAAGCTGGCCCATCGCCGCCTGCTTGACCGCCGCTCCGACGGCCTGCCCGCCTATGATACCTGTAACTACCTGAACAATGATCGGAAGAAGTGTTTCCATAATTGTTAGTCCCTCTCTAGCCAGCCTCAAGGCCACCGCATCATCAGGCGCGAATTCGGCGAAAGTCAAATGCGCAAATGCTGAAATAAAAGGGGCGGCTCGAAAACCGCCCCTGTTGCACAGAAAACTGGCGTTTCAGCTATTCCGCGGCAATCGCATGCTTGGGCTGTACGGCCGCCGAATAGGCCTCCATCAACGATTTGGCGATCTCGCCGACCTCGAATCGGTACGGGCCGATCTCGGCAACTGGCGTCACTTCGGCCGCCGTCCCGGTAAGGAAGCACTGCTCGAAACCTTCCAGTTCCTCCGGCAGGATGGCGCGTTCGATCACTTCCAGGCCGCGGTCTTTGGCCAGGCCGATGACGGTGCGGCGCGTGATGCCGTCGAGGAAACAGTCGGGCGTCGGCGTATGGATCTTGCCGTCCTTGACGAAGAAGATGTTGGCGCCCGTCGCTTCCGCGACCCGGCCGCGCCAGTCGAGCATCATCGCGTCGGCATAGCCCTTGGCCTCGGCGGCGTGCTTGGAGATGGTGCAGATCATGTAGAGACCGGCAGCCTTGGCTTTCGAGGGAATGGTGCGCGGATCGGGCCGGCAATATTCGGCGATGTCGAGGCGGATGCCCTTCAGCTTCTGCGCCGGATCGAAATAGCTCGGCCATTGCCAGATAGCGATGGCCAGGTTGATGCGGCTGTTTTGTGCGGCAACGCCCATCTGCTCGCTCCCACGCCAGGCGATCGGGCGGACATAGCCGTCCTTGAAACCCTGCTTCTTCAGCAGTGTCCGGCAGGCGTCGTCGATCTCGGCAACCGAGTAAGGAATTTTGAAGCCGAGGATGCGCGCCGATTCATGCAGCCGCTCGGTGTGCTCCGTCAGCTTGAAAATCTCGCCGCCGTAAGCCCGTTCGCCCTCGAACACGGAACTGGCATAGTGAAGACCGTGGGTCAGCACATGGACCTTCGCGTCGGCCCATTTGACGAATTCACCATTCATCCAGATATAGCCGTCAAGCTGGTCGAAGGGAACGGATGCCATGCTAACCTCCCGCGGGCTCTGCCCGCCTTCCTGTAAGGGTTGAAACTCTCTTCTCGCTCGCGATAAGCGCCGAAACCATGAAATTAGGCCGATAACCGAAGTGTGGCAAACTCAGGAAGTTTCGGAAAAACCGCCTTGCTATGTCTTTTCGTTCGCTATCGACCCAAAAGCTTGCCAAAAATTATCAGCCGCCTAAAACTATGTCAATAGTGCTGACGTATTTATGGGACCCAACTCAGGACAGCCATGCCCGAAACCAGCCACCCCAGTTCCGCAGCGATCAAGACCGCGATCGGCAACGAGGACGGCATCGACTTCGCCCTCATCGAGCTGTTCTTCTTCGCCTATCGCGATTTCACGTCCGACCCGGACGTGATCCTGGCCGACTACGACTTCGGCCGCGCCCATCACCGGGTGTTGCATTTCGTCAATCGCCGGCCGGGCCTGACCGTCGCGGAATTGCTCGATGTCCTGAAAATCACCAAGCAGTCGCTGGCGCGCGTGCTCAAGCAGTTGATCGATACCGGCCATATCGTGCAGGTGCAGGGTCCGCGCGACCGCCGCCAGCGCGAACTCTATCCGACCGAGAAGGGGCGCAAGCTGGCCTTGGCCTTGGCAAGACCACAGTCAAGCCGTATCCATGCAGCACTGGAAGGACTGGGACAATCCGATCGCGCTTCGATCGAGCATTTCCTGAAGGGAATGGTCAATCCGGAACTCCGGGCGCAGATCGACATTGTGCCCGCAAACACGTCAGGATGCAGCCATGGAGACGAATGACACCCTGGATCGATCGGCGGCGCCCGATGACGATGCACCGCATCTGCTGGTGATCGACGACGATACCCGCATCCGCAACCTGCTGAAGCAATTTTTGAGCGAAAACGGCTTCCGCGTCACGGTCGCCGGCAATGCGGACGAAGCCAGGCGCAAATTGCGCGGGCTGGATTTCGACCTCCTGGTGCTGGATGTGATGATGCCGGGCGAAAACGGCGTCGAACTCACGAAATCGCTGCGGGCGGAAAAGGACGTGCCTATCCTCATGCTGACCGCGCTGTCGGAGACCGACAGCCGCGTAACCGGCCTTTCCGCCGGCGCGGACGACTATCTGCCAAAGCCTTTCGACCCGCGCGAATTGATCCTGCGCGTCAACAACATCCTGCGGCGTGGCGGGCCGCCTTCCTCGACCAAGCTCGAGCAACTGGTCTTCGGCCCCTACACGTTCCATCTCGCCAAGCGCGAATTGAAGCGCGGCGGCGAGGTTCTCAAGCTGACCGACCGCGAACAGGAAATCCTGGCCATATTCGCCGCGCGCGCCGGCGAAACCATTCCGCGCCATGAACTGGTCGGCGACGATTCGGAGGTCGGCGAGCGCACGATCGACGTCCAGATCAACCGCCTGCGCCGCAAGATCGAGCGTGACCCCGCCAATCCTGTCTGGCTGCAGACCGTTCGCGGTATCGGCTATCGCCTGAGTGTGGAATAGCCCGAGTGTGGAATAGAATGCAGTCGGCCGGCCTTTCCCCGATGGCCGAAGGCGAGTCGTAGCCCATGGCGACCAGTGAGTTGGAGCGGCCGGGAAACAGCACGCCGCCCACGCATCACCGACGGCTTCCAAGACCGTTCCGCCGCGGCTGGCACCGCTTCTGGCGGCTTGTCTCGCTCTACATGCCCAAGCGGCTCTATGCCCGCTCGCTGATCATCGTCATCGCGCCGATGTTCCTGCTGCAATCGGTCGTCGCCTTCGTCTTCATGGAGCGCAACTGGCAGACCGTGACGCTGCTTTTGTCGCAATCGGTCGTGCGTGACATCGCCGCCATCGTCGACCTGGTCGAGACCTATCCGCACGACCTCGACTATGCCAACATCATCCGCATCGCGCAGGACCGGATGCAGTTGAAAGTCGATCTCCTGCCGCCGGACCCGCTGCCGCCGCCCGGGCCAAAACCGTTCTTTTCCATCCTGGACGAGCCGCTGTCGTCGGAAATAACCCGCCAGATCAACCGGCCCTTCTGGATCGACACCGTCGGCAACTCCAACATCATCGAAGTCCGCGTCCAACTGGAAAACAAGGTGCTGCGCGTCTTCGTGCGCCGCAGCCAGGCCTATGCCTCGAACATGCAGGTCTTCCTGCTGTGGATGGTCGGCACCTCCGTCGTGCTGCTGATGATCGCCATTCCCTTCCTGCGCAACCAGATCAGGCCGATCCTGACGTTGGCCGCCGCCGCCGAAAGTTTCGGCAAGGGGCAGCCGATGCCGCGCGATTTCCGGCCGCGCGGCGCCGAGGAGGTACGCCGGGCCGGCTTTGCCTTCATCCAGATGCGCGAGCGCATCGAGCGGCAGATCGAGCAGCGCACGGCCATGCTGACCGGCGTAAGCCACGATTTGAGAACCATTCTCACCCGTTTCAAGCTTCAACTGGCGCTGGCCGGCGGCAGGAAGGCCGACATTGAGGCGCTGAACCAGGATATCGACGACATGCAGTCGATGCTGGACGGCTATCTGGCGTTCGCGCGCGGCGAAGCTGCCGAAGACACCGGGCATTTCGATCTCAACGCCTGTTTCCAGAAACTGGCCGAAGAAGCAGCCTTTCGCCGCCGCAAGCTTTCAACGAAGATGGAGGGCAACAGCGACGTGCAGGTGCGGCCAAACGCTTTCGCGCGCCTTTTGTCCAATGTCGTGGGCAACGCCTTCCGCTATGCCAAGGCAGTCGAGATTTACGCGGTCCATCGGCGCGGCATGCTGACCATCACCATCGACGACGACGGTCCCGGCATTCCGCTGGGTAAGCGCGAGGAAGTGTTCAAGCCGTTCGTGCGGCTGGATGAGGCCCGAAACCTCGATGCCAGCGGCACCGGGCTTGGCCTGGCCATTGCCCGCGACATCGCCCGCAGCCATGGCGGCGACGTGACCCTGGACGAAAGCCCGCTCGGCGGCCTGCGCGCCGTAATCAAGATACCGGCCTGACAATAATAGGGAAACTTAGAACAGCCGGCCGCCGTCCGGCACTTTACGCTCGATGGCGCCGAGCACGACGGCCCCCTCATCATCGGGAAAGCCCAGCGTCAGCACTTCCGACATGAACGGCCCGATCTGGCGCGGGGGGAAATTCACCACGGCAAACACTTGTCTGCCGACCAGCGTCTCGGGCGCATAATATTTGGTGATCTGCGCCGACGACTTCTTCACCCCGATAACCGGGCCGAAATCGATCTTCAGCTTGATCGCCGGCTTGCGGGCTTCGGGAAACGGTTCGGCTTCCACGATCGTGCCGGCGCGGATATCGACCTTGTCGAAATCCGAAAAACCGATCTCGGGCTTGCGGGCGCTGTTCGAACTCATCGTGTTTCAGGCATTGCCGAGTGTTTCGAACAGAACGCCGGCCAGCGCATCCTTGGCGGACGTTCCCGACCAGACGACGAACTGGAACGCCTGGAAATAGCACTCGCAGGCTTCCAGCGCCGACGACAGCAGCACCTCGACCTGCTGGCTCGACGGCTCGACGCCGCCGGCAAGCAGCAGCGACTGCCGGAACATGATCGCGCCTTCCTGCTCCCACAGGTCGAAATGGCCAAACAGCATCTGCTCGTTGATCAGCGACAATAGCCGCATCACTTCCAGCGCGCGGCTCTCGGGAACCTTGATGTCGAAGGCGCAGGCCAGGTGCAGCGCCTCGAAATCCTCCATCCATGAAAAGGAAACCTGATATTCGGCCCAGCTTCCGACAACCGATATGGAAATCTCGTCGTCACCGGCGCGCTCGAACGACCAGTCGTTGTTGTGCGCCACCTGCTCGATCACGTCGACCGGATGGATGTCGCGCGAGACTTCGAGTTCGAGAAGTTCCATGAATGCTTCCTGTCGTTCTTGAACGTCACCGCGCGCTCCGCGCAACGCACACGAACAAATCTTGTCTTGAACCCAGACGATCAGGATCGCTCGACACAAAACCCCGGCCCCATCGCCCGCTGCCTGACTCGTTTCCGAATCATGCAACAAATTCAGTCTATTGATCGGGAGTCGCGTGACCAGCCTATTTTTTCACACCGCGTCATTCGCATGTGGAAAGTCGCTGTCACGCAGATTCATGCAATGCCGGTAAGGGATTCACGGCAAAGCGCTTTTTCAAGGTCTGGCTTTGTGGAAAAGTTTAACGTTTATTTTTTGGCGGGACGCTTCGGCGAGGCCGCCGGGGCGTCGGAAACGGCTGCAAGCCGTGCCTCAAGCGCATCGATGCGGGCGCTCAGCCGCGCATTTTCCTCGCGGGCCTTCGCCGCCATGTCGCGCGCCGCTTCGAATTCCTCGCGCTGAACGACATCCATCGTGTTCAAAATGCGCTCCGCCTGCCCGCGAAAAGCCGTCTCGACCTCGCGCCGCACCCCTTGCGCGGCACCGGCAGCATCGGTCATCAACTTGGCGAATTCATCAAGAATGCGGTTCGGTCCGTTCGACATGGCATCACCTCGCTTGGTCGAATTGACGTAGTTGCCTACGAGATGGATTGCAAGAACTCCTCGCCTTGACGATGCCGAATCCCTGCCGCATGGTCCGGCGCGAAACAAGACCGCAATCAGGAGAACCCTGTTGAGCGACTATCTGCTCCTGCCGCTTGCGGCTCTGCCCTTTCCCAATATCGACCCCGTCATCGTCCATCTCGGGCCGCTGGCGATCCACTGGTATGGTGTCGGCTACATCGTCGGCATCCTGTTCGCATGGTGGTACGCAAAGCGCCTCGTCACCAATCCGAAATTGTGGGCGAACGGCGTCCTGCCGATGAAACCCATGGACCTTGACGATTTCATCGTCTGGGCGGCCATCGGCGTGGTGCTGGGCGGGCGCACCGGCTACGTGCTTTTCTATGATCTGCCGCGCTACATCGCCAACCCGCTCGACATCTTCGCGGTCTGGCAGGGCGGCATGTCGTTCCACGGCGGTCTTTTGGGCACCGTCTTGGCCATGGTGCTGTTTGCGCGGTCGCGAAAAATCCACACATGGTCGCTGCTCGACGTCGTCGCCGCCGGCGTGCCGGTCGGGCTTGGCCTGGTGCGGCTGGCCAACTTCATCAACTCCGAGCTTTGGGGAAGGCTTTCCGATGCCCCCTGGGCGGTGGTCTTTCCCAATGGCGGGCCTTTTGCGCGCCACCCCAGCCAGATCTACGAAGCCTTGCTCGAAGGGTTGGTGCTGTTTCTGGTGCTGCGCTTCCTTACCCATTCGCGCCTGAAGCTGAAGACGCCGCGCTTCGTCGGCGGTGCCTTCATCTGTGGCTACGGTCTGTCGCGCATCTTCGTGGAATTCTTCCGCGAGCCCGACCAGCAGATCGGCTATCTGCTCGGCACCGGCTGGCTGACCATGGGCATGGTGCTTTCCCTGCCGATGGTGCTGTTCGGTATCTGGTGCATGGCCACCGCCAGGCCGGCGGTAGCCCCCCGGCAGGCATGACGCGTCTCAAGCAGCGTATCGTCGAGCTGATTTCGGCGCTGGGACCGATCCCCGTCAGCGAATACATGGCGCTTTGCCTGTTCGATCCGCGCGATGGCTACTACACCACGCGCGAACCGTTCGGCACCGAAGGGGATTTCATTACAGCCCCTGAAATCAGCCAGATGTTCGGCGAACTGGTGGCGGTGTGGCTGTATCAGGCGTGGCAGGCCGCCGGCCGTCCGATGCCCGTCACCGTCGCCGAAATCGGCCCCGGACGCGGCACGCTGATGAAGGACATGTTGCGCACGCTGTCGCGGCTGGATGTCGGCTTCGTCGAAGCCGCCAGTTTCGCCATGATCGAAACCAGCCCGCGCCTTGCCAAAATCCAACAAAAGACGCTGGCGGGCGCAGCAGCCAGGCCCGACTGGTACGAAACCGTGGAATCCCTGCCGGAAACACCGCTCCTCATCGTCGGCAACGAATTGTTCGACGCGGTTCCGATCCGACAGTTCGTGCGCACGCAGAAAGGCTGGCGCGAGCGCATGATCGGCCTCGACGACGAGGAAAAGCTGGCCTTCTTCGCGGGTGCGGCCTCGCTCGACCCGTCGCTACTGCCCGATGGCGCGGCCGACGCGAGCCAAGGCGCTATCGTCGAGCTTGCGCCGGCCCGCTCGGCGCTGATGACGACCATTACGCAGCGCATAGAAGGCAATGGCGGCGCGGGCCTGTTCATCGACTATGGTTATCTGACCCCCGGTATCGGCGACACGCTGCAAGCCTTGCGCCGGCACCGGCATGAAGACGTTCTTGCCAGTCCGGGCGAAGCCGACCTGACCTCCCACGTCGATTTCGCCGCCCTGGCCGCCATCGCACGCACGCACCAGCTCGACGCGCACCTGACGACGCAAGGCGCATTCCTGCTCGGCATGGGCCTGCTTGAACGCGCGGGCCGTCTCGGGGCGAAGGCCGACGCTGCAGGCCGCGAAAAGCTGGCGCAAGAGGTCGAACGCCTCGCCGGCCCGCAAGCCATGGGTGAGCTTTTCAAGGTTCTGGCAATCCTGCCGGCAGGCGTCTCGACCGCGCCCTTCCCGTTATAATCATTGCGTTTTGCTCGGTATTCAGACGACCACGCGCGGGGCCCACCAGACTGGCCGGCCAAACTTCGCTTGACGAAACAGGCGGCGGAGACAACAAAGCGGCAATGCTGAATCAGAACAAGCCGGAACCGATCCGTTCATCCCTGCTTGACGAGGCGAAGGGCCGTGGCATTCGTCACGGTTACTTCACGCGGGTTGGCGGCGTCTCCGAAGGCATCTACCAAGGCCTCAACATCGGCACAGGCTCCAGCGACGACCAAACGCTGGTGGCGGAAAACCGACGCCGCGTGGCCGAATGGATGGGCGTCGCGCCCAGCCACTTCCTGACCGCCCACCAGTTCCACTCGCCCGACGTAATCGTTGCGCGTGAACCCTTTGCCGGGCCGCGCCCCAAGGCCGACGCCATCGTCACCGACCGGCCGGGCATCGCGGTCGGCGCTTCGACCGCCGATTGCGGACCGGTGTTGTTTGCTGATGCAACAGCCCGCATCATTGGCGCCGCCCATGCCGGCTGGAAGGGCGCGTTCACCGGCGTGCTGGAAAACACCATTGCCGCCATGGAAGGCCTTGGCGCACGGCGCGACAGCATCGTTGCCGTGCTCGGCCCCTCCATCGGCCCGAAAAACTACGAGGTCGGACCGGAATTCGTCGCCCGTTTCATCGAGGCGGATGCGGAAAACGCCCGTTATTTCACCCCCTCGGCAAAACCCGGCCATTCGATGTTCGACCTCAACCTCTATACGGTCGACCGTCTGGCGAAGGCGGGCGTGCAGGCGCAGGGGCTTGGCCGCTGCACCTATGCCGAGGAAGACCTTTTTTACTCCTATCGGCGCGGGACACATCGCGGCGAGCCGGATTACGGGCGGCAGGTTTCCGTCATCGTTTTGGAGAAAGAATAATGGCCCTGCATTTCGAGCGCTCCGAATTCGACGCCCGGCGCGACCGGCTGATGATCGAAATGGCCGACAAGAAGCTCGACGCCGTGCTGCTGTTTGCGCAGGAAAGCATGTACTGGCTGACCGGCTACGACACGTTCGGCTTCTGTTTCTTCCAAAGCCTGGTGGTCAAGGCGGACGGCTCGATGGTGCTGCTCACCCGCTCGGCCGATTTGCGCCAGGCGCGCCAGACCTCGATCATCGAGAACATCGTCCTGTGGACCGACCGCGACGGCGCAAATCCGGCCATCGACCTGCGCAACCTGCTCAACGATCTCGACCTGCTCGGCAAGCGGATCGGCGTGGAATACGACACCCACGGGCTGACCGCCTTCAACGGCCGTCGCCTCGATGAGCATTTGCAGACATTCGGACAGATCGCCGATGCTTCGGGTATCGTCAACCGGCTGCGCCTGTTCAAGAGCCCCGCCGAAGTCGCCAAGGCGGAAAAGGCCGCGAGCCTCTCCGACGACGCGCTGGACGCGGCCTTGCCGCTCATCAAACAGGGCGGCGACGAGGCCGCCATCCTCGCCGCGTTGCAGGGCACGATCCTTGCCGGCGGCGGCGACTACCCGGCCAACGAGTTCATCGTCGGCTCCGGCGTCGACGCCCTGCTCTGCCGCTACAAATCCGGCCGCCGCAAGCTCAACAAGAACGACCAGTTGACACTGGAATGGGCCGGTGTCTTCAACCACTACCATGCCCCGATGATGCGCACGATTTTGACCGGCAAGGTCTCCAAGCGCCATCAGGAATTGTTCGACGCCGCCCGCGCCGCTTTGCTTGCGGTGGAGAAGGCAATGACGCCCGGCAACACTTTCGGCGACGTTTTCGACGCGCATGCGCGCGCGCTCGAGGCGCACGGTCTGACCAAGCACCGGCTGAACGCCTGCGGTTACTCGGTCGGAGCCCGCTTCACGCCGTCCTGGATGGACATGCCGATGTTCTACCAGGGCAATCCCGAGCCGATCGCCCCGAACATGACGCTCTTCGCGCATATGATCATCATGGACTCCGAAACGGAAACGGCAATGACGCTCGGCCGCACCTATCTGACGACGGAAACACAGCCGAAGCCGCTGTCGCGCCATGATCTCGACTTGATCGTGCAGTGAACCCGTGGGGAATTCGCGAAAGGGCAAGACAGCGCCAGGGAGTTTTCGGCCAATGAGGCGACCACATTCGACAGCCCTGTTGTTGCTGATGGCAGCCGTCCTTTGCGGCTGCACCCGCGCCAATGAAGTCCTCGACCCGTCGGCGATCAAACCGGCGACGCAGGCAACGTCAGCCGTTCAAGGCAACGATCTTTCGGTTCCGGCCACGCCGCCGCCCACCTCGACGGTTTCGCCGGCGCAAAGCGCCGCCGCTCTCGCCAGGACCCGGCTGCAGATCGCGCCCATCGTCGGCGCGACGGTCGAGGCCGCCACCCCGCTGACGGAAAGGCTGGCCCTGCGCGCGCGCGAACGCGGCATCACGCTGGCCGGCAGCGCCGGAGGGCAAGCGCCAACCCTCATGCTCAAGGGCTATTTCTCGGTCGTGTCGGAAGGATCGGACACCACTGTCATCTATGTCTGGGACGTCTATGATCCAGCCGGCAACCGCCTGCACCGCATCAATGGCCAGCAGAAGGCGCCTTCCGTGAAGGGAGCCGAAGGCTGGCCGGCCGTTCCGCCCGCGACCATGCAGGCCGTCGCCGACTCGACGGTCGAGCAGCTTGCCGCGTGGATCTCCAGCCGTGCCGGTCAGGAGACGTCTTCCAACTAATCCACCGCGAATCCCCTTGGGATAACGGTTTTTTTGAGATAGCCGGCTGAATCCGGCTCTCAACCCTTGCAATACCGGACAAGGCGACTAAAAGCCCGATAAAATCCCTTCCAGGAACGACGAATGAAACTCTTCGCGGGCAATTCCAACAGAGTGCTGGCCGAAGCAGTCGCCCGCTATCTCAACATTCCTCTCGGCAAGGCCAGTGTCCGGCGTTTCGCTGACGAGGAAATCTTCGTGGAAATCCAGGAAAACGTGCGCGGCGAGGATGTCTTCATCCTCCAGTCGACGTCTTTCCCGACCAACGATCACCTGATGGAAATGCTCATCATGATCGATGCCTTCATGCGCTCCTCGGCAAGGCGCATCACGGCGGTGATTCCCTATTTCGGCTATGCCAGGCAGGACCGCCGCGCTTCCGGCCGCACGCCCATCTCGGCCAAGCTGGTCGCCAACATGATTGCCCGCGCCGGCGCCAACCGCGTCATGACGCTCGACCTGCATGCCGGGCAGATCCAGGGCTTCTTCGATATCCCGACCGACAATCTGTTTTCCGTGCCGGTCATGGCTCGCGACGTGAAGGCGAAATACAAGCAGATCCACAACGTCATGGTGGTGTCGCCCGACGTTGGCGGCGTGGTTCGCGCCCGCGCGCTGGCCAAGCGCATCGACGGCCAGCTTGCCATCGTCGACAAGCGGCGCGAACGGCCGGGCGAATCGGAAGTCATGAACGTCATCGGCGCGGTCGACGGCAAGGATTGCCTGCTGTTCGACGACATCGTCGATTCGGGCGGCACGCTGTGCAACGCCGCCGACGCGCTGCTGGAAAAGGGCGCCTCGAGCGTTACCGCTTATATCACCCATGGCGTGCTTTCGGGCGGCGCGGTCGCCCGCATCGCCGGCTCCAGATTGCAGGAACTGGTCATCACCGATTCCATTCGGCCGAGCCAGGCCGTGCTCGACGCCGCCAATATCCGCGTCGTGTCCATCTCCGACCTCCTCGGCGAAGCGATTTCACGCACGGCAACCGAAGAATCCGTCTCCAGCCTGTTCGATTGAACCGTTTCGGTCAGGCCGCATCGCGCGCTCCGCGCAGATAGCTGCGCGGCGATGTGCCCAGCATGCGCTTGAACATCGTGGTGAAGGCCGGCACGCTGTCATAGCCGAGATCGAACGCCACGCGGGTGATCGGTTCGCCGGCCGCCAGCCGCGGCAGCGCCGCGAACAGGCACGCCTGCTGACGCCAGGTCGACAGCGACAAACCCGTCTGGCGATGGAACAGCCGCGTAAACGACCGGCGGCTCATGCCAGCCATGTCCGCCCATTCGTCGATGGTCGCATGCGGCGACGGGGCCGCGATGAAGCGCCGGCACAGCGAAACCAGCCTGGCATCCGTGGGAAATGGCAGGCCCAGCGGCATTTCCGGCAGGTTCGGGATTTCATGCAGCAAGAGGCTCATCAGCAAGCCGGCCCGGCCTTCCAGCGGCTGATCGACAGGCAGCAGCACAGCCTCCGCAATGAGGCTGCGCATCAGGTCGGTTACGCCCACCACGCGCACCATGGGCGGCAGGCCGTCAACGGCGCCGGGAGCCACATAGATGGAACGCATGCTGATGGCTCCGAGCATATCGACCGAATGCGTTATGCCCGCCGGAATCCACATCGCATGGTCGGGAGGCACCATCCAGCGGCCAATCCGCGTCTGCACCAGGACAACGCCCGTCGGCGCATAGAGAAGCTGGCCGCGGCTGTGGCGATGCTCGGGTACATGGTAGCCGTTCGGATATTCGGTCGGCAGGGCCACGATGGGGCCGCGAATCCGCTCGAGCCATTCCAGCCTCTCGCGATGCCATCGCTCCAGATCGGCGGCGGCGATGTCCGGCATGGAATTCAGCTTAGAGTGCTTCATGGTCGCAAAGTAGCATATCGGATGGCCCACACGCGAAACTATTGGACCAAACCACGAAAGAAGTCGTCACTCAACAGGATTATAAGCGCGCTGCATCATGCCTCATTGCCATGATCGGGAGTTTGCCTTGACCGACGCCACCGCCACACCAAGCAGCCACGCCCCGGCACGGGTGACGGCGCTGTCCGTCATTCTGGCGGTGAGCCTTTGTCACGGCATCAACGACATCATGCAGTCGCTGCTGTCGGCCATCTATCCGCTGCTGAAAGACAATTACGGCCTCGACTTCTGGCAGATCGGCCTGTTGACCTTCACCTTCCAGATGACGGCGTCGATGCTGCAGCCGGTGGTCGGCATCGTGACCGACAAGAAGCCGATGCCCTATTCGTTGCCCTACGGCATGGCCTCGTCGCTGATCGGCCTGGTCGTTCTTGCCTATGCCGGGCACTATTGGCTGCTTTTGGTCGGCGCTTCATTCATCGGCATCGGCTCGGCCGTGTTCCACCCCGAATCCTCGCGTATCGCGCGGCTGGCGTCGGGCGGCAAGCACGGCCTCGCCCAGTCCTTGTTCCAGGTCGGCGGCAATGCCGGCCAGGCGGCGGGGCCGCTGCTCGCCGCCTTCATCGTCGTTCCCTTCGGCCAGACCAGCATCGCCTGGTTCGCCGTCGGATCGTTGATCGGCATTCTCGTCCTGTGGCGTGTCAGCGGCTGGTACGCACGCTTGCGCACGGCCATGAAGAACAGCAAGGCCGCAGCCTTCGTCTCGCCCTTCTCAAGAAGCAGAGTGGGCTGGGCATTGGCTGTCCTGACCCTTCTGGTGCTTACCAAGAACGCCTATATCGCCAGCCTGACCAGTTACTATACCTTCTACGTCATCGAACGGTTCGGCGTCTCGATGCAGATGTCCCAGATCCTGCTGTTCGTATTCATGGGCGCTTCCGCGTTGGGCATCCTGCTCGGCGGCCCCTTCGGCGACCGCTACGGGCAAAAGGCGATGATCTGGTTTTCGATCGTCGGCGTGCTGCCGTTCACGCTGGCCCTGCCCTATGCGAATTTCGAATGGACCGTCATCCTGACCATCCTGATCGGGCTCATCATGTCGTCCGCCTTCTCCAACATCGTGGTGTTCGCGCAGGAACTGGTGCCCGGCCGCGTCGGCATGATTGGCGGCATCTTCTTCGGTCTCGCCTTCGGCGTCGGCGGCATCGCGGCGGCGCTGCTCGGCATCGTGGCCGACATGAAGGGCATCGACTTCGTCTTCCGGATCTGTTCCTACCTGCCTTTTCTCGGCCTGCTGACGATCTTCCTGCCCAATATGAAGGAAGCGAAAAAGACCGCCTGATACGCCGTGCAGGCCGCGCTTGCACCGCAACCGGCCTTCCGTTATAGAACCGCCACCCGCATAGACACCCTTGGAGGCAATGCGGGGGAATGTCGCCCGGTGCATGAACTTTCATGTGCATGATCCGTCATGCCGAACCGTGGCGGCTTTCGACGTTTCCGGCCCCGGTCCGCCGCCCGAGAACGCTCCAAATAACCTTGAAAGGAAATGCCATGAGCCAAGCCGCTTCTTATGAGCTCAAGGCCGAAGCACGCGAACAGGTCGGTAAGGGGTCCGCCCGTGCAGTTCGTCGCGACGGTAAAGTACCAGCAGTCATCTATGGCGACAAGCAGCCTCCCCTGGCGATCGCCCTGTCCTACAAGGACGTCTACTACAAGATCCACGGTGGCGCCTTCCTGACCACGATTGCCACGATCGATGTCGACGGCAAGAAGATTCAGGTTCTGCCCAAGGACTACCAGCTCGATCCTGTCCGGGATTTCCCGATGCATGTCGACTTCCTGCGCGTCGGCAAGAACACCCTCGTCAACGTCAACGTGCCGGTCCGCTTCATCAACGAAGAGAAGTCGCCCGGCATCAAGCGCGGCGGCGTGCTCAACGTGGTGCGCCACGAGGTCGAGTTCAATTGCCCGGCCGACGCTATCCCCGACTTCATCACCGTTGACCTCGATGGGACGGAGATCGGTATATCGCTGCACATTTCTTCCGTGAAGCTGCCTGCGAACATGAAGCCGGTGATTTCGGATCGCGACTTCACCATCGCGACCATTACCGGATCGTCGGCGCAGAAGTCCGGAGCGGATGAAGCAGCCGATGCGGCAGTCGCTGCCGCCGCCACTGCCGAGTCGGCAGCGGAAAAAGAAGCGAAATAACCTCGTCGCCCGGAGACGACGATGCTGCTTTTCGCAGGACTCGGCAATCCGGGCGCGCAATACGCCAACAACCGGCACAATGCCGGCTTCATGGCGGCGGACGCTATCGCCCGCCGCCATTCCTTTTCGCCCTGGACGAAGAAATTCCGCGGCCTGATCGCCGAGGGCAATCTCGGCGGCGAAAAGATCATCCTCATCAAGCCGCAAACCTTCATGAACCTTTCCGGCCAGTCGGTCGGAGAGGCGCTGCGCTTCTACAAGCTCGACCCGTCCGCTGTGACGGTCTTTTATGACGAGATCGACCTTGCCGCCGGCAAGCTGCGCGTCAAGGTCGGTGGCGGGGCGGGCGGGCACAACGGCATCCGCTCCATCGACCAGCATATCGGCAAGGAGTACCGCCGCGTGCGCATCGGCGTCGGCCATCCGGGCGTCAAGGAAATGGTGCAGGGCCATGTGCTCGGCGATTTCGCCAAGGCCGACCGCGAATGGCTGGAGGTGCTGCTCGACGCCATCGCAGACGACGCCCCGCTGCTCGCCAAGGGCGACGACAACAGCTACATGAACCGCGTGACGCTCGCGCTCCGCGACAAGCTCCAGCCGACCGGCACGCACGACACGCCGCCGCCGAAGGCGCCGAAACCGGCCAAGCCCGCCGGCGCTCAAAGCCATATCCGTCAGGCGCGCCCTTCGCAGCCGCCGGCCAAGCTGCCGGAAAGCGGACCGATGGCCGCCATGCTGAAAAAACTGTTCGGCAACAAGGAATGACCGGGCAGGTCGAAGGGGTTGACGATGGTCGGCCCTTTCGCCCATAGCCTGATCCAAATTATCGCTTTCCGTTAGGACCACAGACCATGGGTTTCAAATGCGGCATCGTTGGGCTGCCCAACGTCGGCAAGTCCACGCTGTTCAATGCGCTGACCAGGACGGCGGCGGCGCAGGCCGCCAACTATCCTTTCTGCACTATCGAGCCAAACACCGGCGAGGTCGCGGTGCCCGATCCGCGCCTGAAAAAGCTGGCCGAAACCGGCAAGTCGAAAGAAATCATCCCGACCCGCATCTCCTTCGTCGATATCGCCGGGCTGGTGCGCGGCGCTTCCAAGGGCGAAGGCCTCGGCAACCAGTTCCTCGCCAACATCCGCGAAGTCGACGCCATCGTCCACGTGCTGCGCTGCTTCGAGGATGACGACATCACCCATGTCGAGGGCAAGATCGATCCGGTCGCCGACGCCGAGACCGTCGAGACCGAACTGATGCTGTCCGATCTCGAAAGCCTCGAGCGGCGCATCGTGCAGTTCCGCAAGCGTGCCGCCAGCAAGGACAAGGAAGCGCTGACCGTCCTGCCGGTCATGGAGCAGGCCCTGGCGCTGCTGAACGACGGCAAGCCGGCCCGCGTCATGCTGAATGACATCGCGCCGGAAGACCTCGCGATCCTGCGCGAACTGAACCTCCTCACCTCGCATCCCGTTCTCTATGTCTGCAACGTCTCGGAGGCGGACGCCGCCACCGGCAACGAGCACACGCGCGCCGTCGAGCAGATGGCGACGGCACAGGGCGCCGGCACCGTGATCATCTCGGCCGCCATCGAGGCCGAAGTGGCGCAGCTTCCCGACGATGAGGCGCAGGAATTCCTGGCCGATCTCGGCCTGGAAGAACCGGGCCTCGACAGGCTGATCCGAGAGGGCTACGCCCTGCTCCATTTGATCACCTATTTCACCGTCGGTCCCAAGGAAACGCGCGCCTGGACAATCGAGCGCGGCACCAAGGCGCCACAGGCGGCGGGCGTCATCCACACCGATTTCGAGCGCGGCTTCATCCGCGCCCAGACCATCGCCTATGACGACTTCACCACGCTCGGCGGCGAAGTCGCCGCAAAGGAGGCCGGCAAGGCGCGCGACGAAGGCAAGGAATATGTCGTGCAGGATGGCGATGTGCTGCTGTTCAGGTTCAACACCTGATTTTCTCGCGTTCGATCGTCGAAAGACCCGGAAACGGTAAGGCCGGCGCGCTGGCCGGCCTCGGTGCCTCACCCTGCGCGTACATCCGGCGTCAGGGGAAGCAGATACGCCATCATGAACGATTTGCCAGAGAAGGCAAGCCGGGGCCGCTTCACCAAGAGACGTAGAACATTGCCTTCGCCAGAAAGACGATCAGCACCACATGGCAGAACACGCTTACGTGGATGAATTTGACATGCCGTGATTTGAGCTTGCCGCGCGCGCCGAGCGTCACGGCCGTGATGAAGTGGACGAGCACGCTAAGCGCCAGGGCAATCTTGATCGAGAGCAGCGTTGCAAAGCTGCTGTCGAAGGGATGCGCCAGAACATCACGGTACTGCCATGCCATGCCGATGCCGGCGCCATAGAGCGCCAGGATGACAAACGGCATCAGGCGTCGGGCACGCTTGCCGATCGCGGTCTCCACCGTACGCATCACGTCGCGCCCAACCGGCTTGCGGACACCTTCGAGGATCAGAATCTCGAAAAAGACGGTGCCGGCAAACATGATGGCGGCGAACAGGTGCAGGGTGACAAGGAGAAATTGGCTCATGGCGATCAACTCTTTCAGCCATGACCATGCACCGCTGCGATGCAGCGCCCTTTGCGAATCCGCAATGTAGAACCAGTGTAGATGCAACAAGGGGCCCGCAATGAGCGCGCCCGTTATCCGCTTAGGCTGACAAACATGCCGGCATGATCGCCCGGAGCCGTGAAGCCAACCCGGATATCGGCGAGTACGGCCCGCCAACAACGCTGCCTACGTCGGGCGATGTTCCCGATATGGCGTAAGCGTGAGCGCTCCGCCCCGATTAGGCGGCACGGATGGCCGCCGATTGCGGTGCGAATTCTTTGCCCTCGCTGCGTCCCACCAGTCCGGCAATCGCCGGCAGGGGCAGCGGTCGCCCAAAGAGAAAGCCCTGAACTTCGGTACAGCCTTCGGCCAGCAGGAAATCGGCCTGTTCCTGGCGTTCGACCCCTTCCGCCAGCACCGCCATCTTGAGGCTGGATGCAAGCAGAATGGTCGCCTTGACGATGGCCGTCGCAGTCGGGTCACTGATCAGTCCGTCGATGAACGAGCGGTCGATCTTGACCTTGTCGAAGGGAAACACCTGCAAGGTCGACAGGGACGAATATCCCGTTCCGTAGTCGTCCATGGCGATGGTCACGCCAAGCGCCTTGAGCTGATGGATGACATGTAGCGTCCGCTCGCGATCCTCTATGATGCTGGCCTCTGTGATTTCGAGTTCCAGCCTTGAAGCGTGCAATCCGGTCGCCAGCAGCGTCTCATGCACGATTTTAGGCAGATTGGCCTGGGTAAGCTGCGCCGATGCGATATTGACGGCGATCCTGTAAGGTTTCGCCCAGCCCGCCACTTCCGCGCAAGCGGTCTTCAGCACCCATTCTCCGATCGGAATGATCAAGCCGGTTTCTTCGGCGATAGGAATGAATTCGGCGGGCGAGATGATGCCGCGCTTGCGATGGTGCCAGCGAAGCAGCGCTTCGTAGCCGCTCACCAGGCCCGACTGAACGTCGAGTTGGGGTTGGTAATAAAGTTCCAGTTCGTCGCGCTCGATCGCGTGGCGCAGCTCCATGGCAAGGGCGCTGCGCTCGCGCCGGCCTTCGTCCATCGACGGCTCGTAGTAGCGTACCTTGTCGCCGAGCGCGCGCTTGGCCCGGTACATGGCAAGGTCGGCAGCGCCTATCAGTTCTTCCGCATCGCGACAATCGCCCGGAGACAGGCTGACGCCGATGCTGGCACCGACGGTCAAGGTGCTGGCGTTGTGGAACAGGGGCTCAAGCACACAGGCGGCGAGGCGCCGCGCAAACTGGTCCACCTCCGCCTTCGCCCGGACCTGCCGCTTGACGGCGATGAACTCGTCGCCACCGACGCGGGCGATCATTTCGCCCTTGACCAGAAGCCGCGTGAAACGCTGGGCAAAATCCTGCAACAGGAAATCGCCGGTATGGTGCCCATGGACGTCGTTGATTTCCTTGAAGCGATCCAGGTCGAGGACTAGCACGGCGGTCTGCATGCCGCTCGCGTGGTCCTGCTCCAGAATACCGGGCAGGTGGGCCGACAGAAAGGCGCGGTTGGGCAGCCCGGTCAGCGCATCGTGCAGCGCCGCGTGCCGGAAACCGTCGAGGAGTTCGCGCTGCGAACGCGAATCTATGATGTAGAGCGCGAGGCCGGCAATGATCGCCATTGCGGCAAGCACGAGCACGGCGAGGAACTCACTGGATATCGTGCGGGCTTCAACGAAAACAGAAGGGTCGGGCACCAGCGTTGCAGCGCCCATGGCCGTAAAATGCATGGTGCAGATAGCGAGCACGAGCAGGCCCATCGCCAGTGGCCGGCTGAACCTGAAGCTGTGCCTGGCGAGAATATGGGTGGTCGCCATTCCAAAGCAGACCGCAAACACCACCGATACGGTCACCAGCGTCCAGTCCCACTGGATGCGGCCCGCCACTTCCAGTCCCGCCATCCCGGTAAAATGCATGGCGACGACGCCAAGTCCGATGACGACGCCACCGCATTCTCCCGGCACGCCCTTGGTTGCGCTGGTGGCCAGGAAAAGGCCCCCGGCGCTGAAGGCGATGGCAAACAACAGCGATGCGAATGTCAGAACCGGATCGAAGGCGTGATCCATCGGCAGCCGGTACCCCAGCATCGCCACGAAATGCGTCGTCCAGATCGCCGCGCCGCAGGCCATGGCCGACAGCATGATCCACGACAGGCGCGCCTCGTTGGACAACCGCCGGGCGCGGTCGAAAAGCCGGATGGTCATGACCGCGCTGGCGACGCATACGATCGCGGCGACCACGACGAACGAATAGTCATGCTCGTAAGCAAGACATGAAACGACTTTGAACAAATCCCGCCCTTTCAGTACAAACCCCGAATGTACGGTAACTCCGAAATATGAAACGAACTCCTAACCCGATTGAAACACCTCGGGTTGCTGGGTTCTGCTTCCCGCCTATTGTGGTTCGACCAAGGAAAAACCCGGAACGGGAAACCATAGTGCTGGCGCCCGGAAAATGGTCAGCACGGATAGGATGAGGGGTAGACGCTTGCGACGAATAGCCAAGCGAATACCGCTACTTATGCAAGCGACGGCGAATGGTTGAAAGTGCTGGAAACGATATGAATAAAGTTCAACACCTGATCTCGTCGCATTTCATCGCCAAATGACGTCGAAACAACACTAATCTTTTCGATTCGGTGCGCCGCACGATCGACCCTCGACGACGCCGGGGATAATCCGGAATGGCAACGGAGTGCGGAACCGCCGCCGCCGCCGCAAGCGGTAGCGCCGGCACATCCGGGTTGCGCGGTTCCGCTGCCCGGTCCATGGTAAACCGTACAAGTTTGAACGGGAAAATCGACCATGGCGGCCAAGAGATGGGCCTATGAAGATTTCATCGAGGGCGCCTCGATCGATCTCGGCAGCAAGCAGGTCACGGCGGCCGAAATCGTCGCATTCGCCTCGGAGTTCGATCCCCAGCCGATGCATCTGGACGAGGAAGCGGGCCGAAACAGCCTCCTCGGCGGTCTTTCGGCATCCGGCTGGCATACCTGCGCCATGTTCATGCGCCTGATGTATGACGGCATTCTCGTTGATTCGACTTCGCAGGGGTCGCCCGGTATCGATCAGGTGAAGTGGAAAAGGCCGGTTCTTGCCGGCGACATGCTTAGCGGCCGCTGCACGGTTCTGGGCAAGCGGCTGTCCCGGTCGAAACCGCAACTCGGCTTCGTCAACATGCGCGCGGAACTCTTCAACCAACGCGGCGATTGTGTTTTCGAACTTGAAAACGCCGGCATGTTTCTGACGCGAGAGGCGGCCTTGTCATGAGCCTCGACGACTTCTTCGGCATCGGCGTCACCACGACGCTTGGCTCGCATAAATTCGAGCCAGACGAGATCAAGGCATTCGCCAGGAAATACGACCCGCACATATTCCACCTCGACGAGGAAGCCGCCAAGGGAACCGTTCTCGGCGGCCTGTGCGCTTCCGGCTGGCACACCGCCGCAACCTGGATGCGGCACAACCTGGCAACGCCTGCCGCCACCGACGGCGGGCGTTGGGCGGGACCCGGCGCAAGGCCCGAATTCGGCCCCTCGCCCGGCTTCAGGAACCTGAAATGGCTAAAGCCGGTCTATGCGGGCGAAACCGTGACCTTTACCCGCACCGGGCTTGCCCACCGTGCCCTCGCCTCGCGTCCCGGCTGGCGGCTCTTGACCATCCGCGCCGAAGCCTTCGATTCCACCGGCGACAAGGTGATCGAATTCGAGAGCGCGGTGCTGGTCAAGGCGCGGTAGGCGCGACCGTTCCCGGCCTCCGCGCTTGCCGGCAGCAATAGCGGCCAAAGCCACATCCCCTGACGCCACGATGTCAGCAGGCATCTGTTATCGGGTGGCGTGCGCCATCCGTGGTGTGCATTCCTCACGACACACCACTCACAGGAACGGCAATGGACCCTACCGCGCTCTGGCTTTATCTCCTCCTGCTGGTCGGCATCATCGCCGTGCCGGGAATGGACATGTTCTTCGTGATGGCCAATGCGCTGACCGGCGGGCGACAGGCAGGCGTGGCCGCAACGGCCGGCATTGCGCTGGGAGGTCTGTGCCACACGATATTCGGCACGATTTTCGTGGTGGGCCTGTCCAGCCTGGTGCCGTCGATCTCGACCGTGATGATGATCGTGGGCTCGCTCTATATGGCGTGGATCGGCTTCACGCTTGCGCGGTCGACCATCGAGGTCCATGCGATAGGCCCGGCGGCGCGCAAGCCTCTGGGCAGCATCGCGGCTCAGGGCCTGCTGACCTGCGTCCTTAACCCGAAGGCATGGCTGTTCATACTCGCCGTCTTTCCGCAGTTCATGAAGCCGGAATACGGCCCGTTATGGCTGCAGGCTGTCATCATGGGTGCCATGACCGTCACCGTCCAGATGGCGGTCTATGGTGGGCTGGCTCTGGCGGCAGGCACCGGCCGGGAAGCCTTGGCCGGCAATCCGACCGCGACGATTTGGGTCGGGCGCGGCGCGGGAGCGCTGCTGATCGCGGTTGCGATATTCACGCTCTATGAAGCCTTCCAGCGCTTCTGAGCGCTGCCGGGCAGCATTCGTCAGTGCCCTTCGAAACCGATCAGCGTGCGCACCGGCACGCCCAAGGCTTCCAGTTTTCGACGGCCGCCAAGGTCAGGCAGGTCGATGACGAAACAGGAGGCGATGATGTCGGCGCCGATCTGCCTGAGCAGTTTGACGGCGGCTTCGGCCGTCCCGCCGGTGGCGATCAGGTCGTCGATGAGAATGACCTTCTCGCCGGGCGCGACGCCGTCCTTGTGCATCTCCATCTCGTCCAGCCCGTATTCCAGGCTGTAGGCGACACGCACTGTCTCGTGCGGCAGCTTGCCCTTTTTGCGGATCGGCACGAAGCCGGCGGAAAGCTGGTGCGCAACCGCGCCCCCCAGAATGAACCCGCGCGCCTCGATACCGGCGATCTTGTCCACCTTCTGCCCGGCAAAGGGATGCACCAGTTCGTCGATGGCGCGCCGGAAGGCCTGCGCATTGCCGAGCAACGTGGTGATGTCGCGAAACAGGACACCCGGCTTCGGGTAATCCGGAATGGTCCGGATCGAGGCGAGCAGCGTGTCTTCGAGGGATGGTTTCATGAGGCAAGATTCCGTTGCCGGCTGGAGCATGCCGCCCGAAAGAGGGAACCGGTTTCGGGATAAGGACATGCGTGGGAGAGAGACCGAAAGCGCGACATCCGAATCCGAAATATCGCAACGTATTTTAATCTTGACGATTTGCTGCGCAAAAGAAAAGGGCGCCCGCCGGCGCCCTTGAACATTTATACGTGAGCCAGTTCAGTGCGCCACGCTGGTCCACACCTTGCGCTTGGTCAGGTACATCAGGCCACCGAAGAGCAGCAGGAAGACAATGACGCGGAAGCCGGTCTTCTTGCGGTCCTCCATGTGCGGCTCGGCTGCCCACATCAGGAAAGCTGCCACGTCTTCCGAATATTGCTCCACCGTCTCGGGCGACCCGTCGCTGAAGGTGACCTGGCCGTCCGAAAGAGGATTCGGCATCTTCAGGGAAATGCCCGATGCGAAGTACGGGTTGTAGTGGGTGCCCTCGGGAATGACCATGCCGGCCGGTGGCTGCTCTTCATAGCCGGTCATCAACGAATGGATATAGTCGGGCCCGCCCGCCGCATACTGCGTGAAAATATCGAAGACGAACTGCGGGAAGCCGCGTTCGACGCCGCGCGCCTTGGCAAGCAGCGACATGTCGGGCGGAGCCGCACCGCCATTGGACGCGGCGGCTGCTTCCTCGTTCGGGAACGGCGCCGGGAAATAGTCGGACGGCTTGCCGGGGCGATCGAACATGTCGCCATCGTCGTTGGGGCCGTCATGGATCGTGTATTCGGCCGCGAACGCCTTTACCTGCGCCTCGGAATAACCGAGGTCCGCCAGCGTGCGGAACGCCACCAGGTCCATCGAGTGACAGGCGGAGCAGACTTCCTTGTAGACCTGCAGGCCGCGCTGCAACTGCGCCTTGTCGTAGGTGCCGAACGGGCCGGAGAAGCTCCAGTCGAACTCCTTCGGCTCATGGATCGGGAAATGCGTCGGCGCGGCTGCGCTATGCGCCTCTTCCGCGGCCACGGCGGCGGTGCTGACCGCGGCTGCGCCCGCAAGCATCAGGCCGAATGCCGCCAGCGACGTGAGAATCTTCTTCATACCAAACCCCTCATCGATTCTCTTGTCGCTCAGCCTTTGGTTTCAGGTGCGGCTGCCGCACCCGCTGGATGACCGCTGCCGCCCTTGTTCTTCTCCAGCACGGCCTCGGTGATGGAGTTGGGCAGGCGGCGCGGCGTCTCGATCAGGCCGAGCACCGGCATCACGATCAGGAAGAAGGCGAAGTAGAACAGCGTCGCCATCTGCGCCATGAACACGAAGCTGCCTTCGGCAGGCTGCGAGCCGAGCCAGCCAAGGAAAATGGCATCGGCCACGAACAGCCAGAAGAACAGCTTGTACCAGGGCCGGTAAACCGCCGAGCGCACCTTGGAAGTGTCGAGCCACGGCACCAGGAACAGCATGACGATGGCGCCGAACATGGCGAGCACGCCGCCGAGCTTGGAATTGATCGGCCCGATGTTGAAGGTGATGGCGCGCAGGATCGCATAGAACGGCAGGAAGTACCACTCAGGAACGATATGCGCCGGCGTCTTCAGCGGGTTGGCGATGATGTAGTTGTCCGGATGGCCGAGATAGTTCGGGATGTAGAAGACGAAATAGGCCATCACCAGCGCGAACACCACCATGGCCATGCCATCCTTGATGGTCGCATAGGGGGTGAAGGCGACGGTATCGGTCTTCGACTTGACGTCGATGCCGGTCGGGTTGTTCTGCCCGACAACATGCAGCGCCCAGATGTGCAGCACCACCACGCCGGCAATCATGAACGGCAACAGATAGTGCAGCGCAAAGAAGCGATTGAGCGTCGGATTGTCGACGGCGAAGCCACCCAGCAGCAATTGCTGGATCCAGTCGCCAACCAATGGGATGGCGGTAAAAAAACCGGTGATGACGGTGGCACCCCAGAAGCTCATCTGGCCCCATGGCAGCACATAGCCCATGAAACCGGTCGCCATCATCAGGAGATAGATGATGCAGCCGAGGATCCACAGAAGCTCGCGCGGCGCCTTGTAGGAGCCGTAGTACAGGCCACGGAAGATGTGAATATAGACGGCGACGAAGAAGAACGACGCGCCGTTGGCGTGCAGATAGCGAAGCATCCAGCCGCCATTGACGTCGCGCGTGATCTTCTCGACGGAATCGAACGCCAGCGACGTGTCTGAGACGTAATGCATGGCCAGCACGATGCCGGTCAGGATCTGCGCCACCAGCATGATGGAAAGAATGCCGCCGAACGCCCAGAAATAGTTGAGATTGCGCGGCACCGGATAGGCAACGAACGAATCATAGACCAAGCGCGGCAAAGGCAGGCGGGCGTCGAACCAGCGTCCCAGACCTGACTTCGGCGTATAGGTCGAGTGTCCCTCGCTCATGAAAATATCCCCTGCCTCAGCCAATAAGTATTTTGGTATCGGAAATGAACTTGAATTCCGGTATTGCCATGTTTTCCGGCGCCGGCCCGTGGCGGATGCGGCCCGACGTGTCGTAGACCGAGCCGTGGCAAGGGCAGAACCAGCCGCCGAACTCGCCTTCCTGGCCAAGCGGGATGCAGCCCAGATGGGTGCACACGCCAACCATGACCAGCCAGTTTTCCTTGTCCTTGCCGGCGGAGCGATCCACGTCCGTGGCCTTGGCGTCGGCCGGCAGATTGGCGTTGCGGGCCAGCGGGTCCTTGAGTTCCTCAAGCTTGACGTCCTGCGCCGACTTGATCTCCTCGGGCGTACGATTGCGTACGAAGACAGGCTTGCCGCGCCATTTGACGGTAAGCGACATGCCGGGCGTCAGCGACGCGACATCGACTTCGACCGTGGACAACGCCAGCGTCGAAGCGTCGGGCTGCATCTGGTCGATGAACGGCCAGGCGAAAGCGCCCGCACCCACCACAGCGGCCATGCCGGTGGCGACATAAAGAAAATCACGACGATTGGGATCTTCGATCTCGGTAGCGCTCACGTTGCCTGATCCTTTTGCCTCTTCCGTGCCGGTGAGTAGAGCCTTGTCCCCGCTCCATCGCACAAGCCCGGCAGCGCACGGCAAACGGGCTCGCGGATTCCTCCGGCATTTGCAGTTCGGTTTATGCGTGACGGCTCTTTTTGTCCAGTCGGGTGAAGGCCCAAGGGCAGATTGTCGCGGGGAGTAAATCCGCAGAAGCCCGATACGGGCGCTATCCGGCCCAAAACCGGGTAAAACCAGCCTGTGGAAGGTTAAAAATGCCTCAAGCCGGCCGGGTTTCCTCCAGCGCGCTTTCCTCGTGAAACAGGAAACCGCCCGACTGGCGCTTCCACAGCCGCGCATAAAGCCCATTGAGCGCGACCAGTTCGTCATGCGTGCCCTGCTCGACGATGCGGCCGCCGTCCAGCACCACCAGCCGGTCGAGCGCCGCGATGGTCGAGAGCCGGTGGGCGATGGCGATGACCGTCTTGCCCTGCATCAGCCGGGTGAGATTGTCCTGGATTGCCGCCTCGATGTCCGAATCGAGCGCCGAGGTCGCCTCGTCCAGCACCAGGATCGGCGCATCCTTGAGGAAGACGCGCGCAATGGCGATGCGCTGGCGCTGGCCGCCCGACAATTTCACCCCGCGCTCGCCGACGAAGGCCCCGTAGCCGATGCGGTCCCTGTTGTCGCGAAGCCCGAGGATGAAGTCGTGCGCTTCCGCCTTCTTCGCCGCCGCAGTCACCTCTTCATCGGTGGCGTCCTCCATGCCGAGCTTGATGTTGTCGCGCAAGGAACGATGGAAAAGTGCGGTATCCTGGCTGACCACGCCGATATTGGCGCGTAGCGAGTTTTGAGTCACCTTCGACACATCCTGGCCATCAATAGCGATCGATCCGCTTTCGAGGTCGTAGAGCCGCAGCAACAGGTTGACGATGGTGGTCTTGCCGGCGCCCGATGGCCCGACCAGCCCGACCTTTTCGCCCGGCCGCACGACCAGATCGATGCCATTCAGCACCCCAGAACCCTTGCCGTAGTGGAATTCGAGGTCTTTCACGTCGATGCGTCCGCCGGTGACGACCAGTTCCTTGGCATCCGGCGCGTCGACCAGGCCGAGCGGCTGCGAGATCAGCGCCTTTGAATTCTCCAGTACGCCGAGGTTCCGCAAGATGCCGTTCATCTGCATCATCAGCCGCGCCAACAGCATGTTGAGGCGCAGCACCAGCGCCAGCGTAAATGCGACGCCGCCGACGGTGATGGAACCCTCCACCCACAGATAGATGGCAAAGGCGGCAATGACGGTGATCATGGTTCCCGACAAAAGCGTCAAGGCGATGCGTATGTCGGTCAGCCGGCGGGTGAACGGGCGCAACGCACCCAGATAGATGTCGAAACCGTTGCGGATATAGCGGTCGTCGCCATCGGCCGAAAACAGCTTCAGCGTCTGAACGTTGGAATAGGAATCGACGATGCGGCCAGTAATCATCGAGCCGGCCTCGGCGGTCGCCTCCGCGTTCTTGCGCACTTGCGGCAGGATGCGGCGCGCCAGCCAGCCGAACACGGAGATCCATACCACCACCAGCGCCGCCAGCCGCCAGTCGAGCCCGGCAACCAGCGCCAGCGTCGTGACCGTATAGACGATCATGAACCAGACGACCTCGATGAAGCTTTCCATCAGGTCGCCGGTCGCCTGCCCCGCCTGCCAGACTTTTGTGGCGATACGGCCGGCGAAATCGTTCTGGAAGAAGGAATAGGACTGGCGCGAGATATGCCGGTGCGCCTGCCAGCGTACCAGGTTATAGAAGCCGGGCGTGATGGTCTGTTCGTCCAGAAGCGCTGAAAGCCCGACGACCACGGTGCGCACCACCAGCACCACCATGGCCATGAACACGAGTTCCCAGCCGGCGGCATTCCACAGCGCCTGCCAACTCCGTTCGGCCGGAAGCTGGTCGAGGATATCGACCAGCCGCCCTACGAAATAGAACAGGCCAGCCTCCACCAGCGGCGCGATGCCGCCGATGACCAGCATGGCGAAGAAAGCGTATTTCGCCTGGCCGACATAGTGCCAGATGAAGCCCAGGACGCTGGAAGGCGGCCTGAGATTCGCAGGCTCCCGGAACGGATAGACCCGATTCTCGAACCAGCGATAGATTGCCTGCATCATGCCGCCGCCCCCCGATCTGCGAAGCAGCCTGCACTACCATTTATTGTGGCCACAAAAATATTTGTCATCTCAGGCAATATCGTGTATACAATAACTCCGGCGTGGGCGCGCTATGCAGTTCGAGTGGGACGAGAACAAGGCAAGGTCGAACAAGACCAGACATGGGGTCGGCTTCGAGCTTGTGCTCTTGTTTGAATTCGATAACGCCATTGTCATCATCGATGACGATTTCGACTATGGCGAGGAGCGGTTGAAGGCCATCGGCGTTATCCACGGTGATATTTACGTGCTCGTCTATACGGAAGCCGAAGATATCGTGCGCGTCATTTCCCTGCGTCGGGCGAACAAAACAGAGGCGAGAGGCTATGTCGAATCCTGCTAGAATTAGCCGATCAAGCGTTATCCGAACAGAAGCTCCAACGCCGCCAGCGCGGAGTCGCGAGCAAGCCCGTGCCATTGCCAAGAAGTATCTGGAAAGTCTGACGGACGAAGAAGATGCGGCCCTTACAGCAGCAGCGCTCAGCGACCCGGATAATCCGCCGCTGGATCTGGCCAAGGCACGACGCGTCGGGCGGCCGAGGTCGGAGCACACCAAGCGCTCCGTCCATCTTCGGCTCGACCGCGACGTGATCGAAGCATTCGCAACAGGCGGTCGCGGCTGGCAAACCCGCATGAACGCCGCCCTGCGCAAGGCTGCCGGATTGAAGTAGCGTCCTACTCCGCCGGCTGCTTTTCCAAATCCAGTGCCTGCCCGGCCGCCGGGTCGCGCCTGTCGTCATCCGGCAGGAAACCACCGGACTGGCGCTGCCACAACTGGGCATAAAGCCCGCCCTTGGCGACGAGTTCCTCGTGGGTTCCTTCTTCGATGATGGCGCCCTTGTCCATTACCACCAGCCGGTCCATCGCCGCGATGGTCGAAAGCCGGTGCGCGATGGCGATGACGGTCTTGCCCTGCATGAGTTTGTAGAGGTTCTCCTGGATCGCCGCTTCCACCTCTGAATCGAGCGCGGAGGTCGCCTCGTCCAGAATAAGGATCGGCGCGTCCTTCAGCATGACGCGGGCGATGGCGATACGTTGCCGCTGACCGCCAGACAATTTGACGCCGCGCTCGCCGACATGGGCGTCGAACCCCTTGCGGCCCTTGGCATCCGACAGCCCGCCGATGAAATCCGTCGCTGCGGCATGTTGGGCTGCTTCGATCATCAGCGCCTCGCCGGCGTCCGGGCGGCCATAGAGGATGTTATCGCTCACCGAGCGATGCAGCAGCGAGGTGTCCTGCGTAACCATGCCGATCTGAGCCCGCAGCGAATCCTGCTTCACCGACGCAATGTCCTGCCCGTCGATGAGGATGCGGCCTGTCTCCAGATCGTAGAAACGCAGCAACAGATTGACCAGCGTCGACTTGCCGGCGCCGGAGCGGCCGACGATGCCCACCTTCTCGCCGGGCTTCACCGTCAACGACAGATTGTCGATGATGCCCTTGCCCTTACCGTAGTGGAAGCCAATTCCGTCAAAGCTGATTTCGCCGCGATCGACGGCGATGTCGTTCGAGCCCGGCCTATCCTCGACCAGGCGCGGCAGCGAGATCGAGCCGATGCCGTCCTGTACCGTGCCGATGTTTTCGAACAGCGCCGATATTTCCCACATGATCCATTGCGACATGCCCCACAGCCGCAGCACCAGGCCGATCACCACGGCGACGGCACCGATCGACACCCTGTCGCCCAACCACAGCCAGATCGACAGCGCCGAAACGGTGAACAAAAGCAACGAGTTGATAAGGTAAAGCGCACCGTACAGGCTGGTGACGAGCCGCATCGACCGATAGACCGTTTCCATGAAGATCGCCATGCTTTCTCGCGCATAGGAAGCCTCGCGCTGTGCATGCGAAAACAGTTTTACGGTCTGGATATTGGCGTAGCTGTCGACCACACGGCCCGTCATCGTCGAGCGTGCATCGGCCTGCTCGGCCGCGACCTTGCCTAGCCGCGGGATAAAATAGCGCAGCAGCACGGCATAAGCGACGAGCCACCCCAGCAGCGGCATTGCCAGCCGCCAGTCGGACGAACCGACGATGAAAAGCATGCCGAGAAAATAGACCACGACATAGTTCAGGACGTCGATCACCTTGATAACGCATTCGCGCACGGCCAGCGCCGTCTGCATCAGTTTTGTGGCGATGCGGCCGGCAAATTCGTCCTGGTAGAAGGTCATCGACTGCCTGAGCAGATAGCGGTGCACGTCCCAGCGGATGCGCATCGGATAATTGCCCATCAGGGTCTGGTCGTGCACCAGCGATTGAAGCAGCGCCATGGCCGGCAGCAGCACCACGACCACGAAAGCCATGGCGGCCAGCTTCCAGCCTTCGGTCTGCAGGAAGGTCTCGCGGTTTTGCGCCGACAGCCAGTCGACGATGTGGCCGAGAAAGCCGAACATCCAGACTTCCGCCAGAGCGATTGCCGTGATCAGCAAGCCGGTGATCGCGATATAGGGCCACGCGCCGCGCGTATAATGCACGCAAAAAGCGATCAGCGTCTTGGGCGGCTCGACCGGTTCCTGGTGCGGAAACGGATCGAGCCTTTTTTCAAACCAGTCAAACATCGTCTGCTACTCATCCATCGGGGTGGTTCGGCGTCGCCGTAAGAGTCTGTTTGATAACTCGCCCAGCCGAGGCATATGGCGTGACTTTCGAGAACCGGAGCGGAGCGTACTACTGTACGTGAGCACCGGAAGCGCAGAAAGTTGCGCCAGATGACCGGCTGGGTAGAGTTTCCAAACGGACTCTAAGCGGCAAGCGGGCACATGGAGCGGGGCATGTCGGAATCGTCCGGCCGACCGCCCTGTTCGGGAGCGAGAGTGGGGGCCGACCGGGCAGTCTGTTCAGCCTGCTCGGTTTGCGGGATCATGCGCGAAAAATTGACGTCAGGCAGGATGCCGGGATGCGGCCGCCGACGCGGTTGTGCATGTACCGCCGAGGCATGGGTCTCGCCTATCAAAAGCGCCCAGAACGGGGCATTAGCAGGCTGTGTGCAACCGAAATTGCGTGTCTTAAAGGGATCGAACATCGGTCCGTCTTCCATATGAAATCGTTTTGGCTCGTGAATAAATTGCGAATCGGCTCGGCCTCCCGGCATTCGACCGGCAGGCAGGCCGAAATCGGGCGTCGGTGATTCGGGCTGGAGCGTCAGCCGTGTGGGCCGTGGGAAAAACATCGCAAAAATCCTTCGAAAACCGGAACCGGGTTTCGGCGGGACAAGTGCGACAATGCTTGAAATTTCAGAAGAAGCGCCGACCCTGAACCGCCGGCGTGCGCATCAGCCACGCGAGGGGTGGATTGGTATTGATAACAATCATCATTTCCCCTCCTTCGGTTCGAGTTGACAATGCCAGCCCTATAGACGCATTCGCGCAAAAAGGCCAGATGCAAGCCGGATGAAACGCGGCCAGCGGCATCTAGTTGTGGCCGATATGTCACATTCGGAAGGCAGCCCAATGAACGCTCGTCCTCGCATCGCGCTCTACCAGCCCGACATCGCCGGCAACACGGGCACGATTCTGCGCTTTACCGCCTGCATGGGCCTTGGAGTCGACATCATCGAACCGGCAGGCTTCGACCTGTCGGACCGAAACCTGAAGCGCGCCGGCATGGACTATCTCGAAATGGCAGCACTCACCCGCCATGTGGACTGGAGCGCCTTCGAACAATGGCGCGGCCGCGTGGGCCGGCGCCTGGTGCTGCTATCGACCAAAGCCACGCTTGCCTACACCAGCTTTTCCTTCGAACCCGGCGACATTCTGCTTTTCGGTCGAGAATCGGCGGGCGTGCCGGACCATGTCCACGACGCGGCCGACGCCAGCCTTACCATTCCGATGGTTGCCGGCCCGCGCAGCATCAACGTCGCCTTGTCCGTGGCAATGGTGGCCGGCGAGGCTCTCCACCAGATCAATCCGCAGCCGGCAGACGCCTGATCGTGAACTCGATGACGTCGCCCGGCCGCTCGAACCAGCTTTCGATCTCGGTCCAGTAGGCCTGCTTGGGAAAACGCGCGAACCACTCCTGCGCCTTGAGTCGGGCATCGGCCCGCGACAAGACGAAAGTCTCGCGCAAAAACCCGTCGCGCGGCTTGCCCGCGTTCTCGGCGCGGCTGCGATCCAGTTGCTTCTTCAGCCCGTCCAGCGGCGGCCGTGCGGGGGTGCGCATGAAAGAACTCCTTGACCCTCGACCTTAACAGATTAGGGATCGCGCCCATAAAAGACGAGTCATTTGTCCGGCGATTCACCCGCCCGCCAAAAGCCCGCCACCGGAGACCGCGATTTGGAACGCCCTGAAATACCGGCAGGACTGCCAGCCGACATCGAAGCAAAGAAGCAAACGGCGAAAGCCTGGTTCGAGGAATTGCGTGACCGCATCTGCGCCAGTTTCGAGCAGATCGAAGACGACCTGGCCGGTCCGCATGCCTCATGGGTTCCGGGCCGCTTCGAAAAGACGCCGTGGCTGCGCGACGAAGGCAAGGGCGGCGGCGGCACCATGTCGATGATGCATGGCCGCGTCTTCGAGAAAGTCGGCGTCCACACCTCGACCGTCCACGGCGAATTCTCGCCCGAGTTCCGCAAGCAGATGCCCGGCGCCGAGGAAGACCCGCGCTTCTGGGCGAGCGGCATCTCGCTGATCGCGCACCCCTGGAATCCGAACGTGCCGGCCGTGCACATGAACACGCGCATGGTGGTGACATCGCGCCAGTGGTTCGGCGGCGGCGCCGACCTGACCCCGGTGCTCGACCGGCGACGCCATCAGGACGATCTGGACACGCAAGCCTTCCACAAAGTGATGCGGTGTGCCTGCGAGCGCAACGCGGCAGTTGCCGACTACGACAAATACAAAGCCTGGTGCGACGAGTATTTTTACCTGCCGCACCGCAGCGAGCCGCGCGGCACCGGCGGCATCTTCTTCGACTGGCTGCATTCGCCGGCGGAAAACGGCGGCTGGAACGCCGATTTCAACTTCGTCCAGGAAGTCGGCCGTTCCTTCCTCGTCGTCTATCCGCATCTGGTGCGCGGCAATTTCAACGAGAACTGGACAGACGGCGACCGCGAGGAACAGTTGATCCGGCGCGGGCGCTACGTCGAATTCAACCTGCTCTACGACCGCGGCACCATCTTCGGCCTGAAGACGGGCGGCAACGTCAGCTCGATCCTGTCATCAATGCCGCCGCAGGTGAAATGGCCATAATGGAGTGCCTGTGCAGCCGACGGCGCATAAGGCACTTTATTCACACACTTTTTACCACTCGCGAACCCTCCCGCCATTCTTGGCGGATGCCGGCCGCACGCTTACCAATTCGCAACCCGTTTCCTATTTGGGTCGCCCCGATGCATGTGACGTTTCGTGCGATGGGGGTATTGAATGCTGAAACGCTTTCTGGTGGATCGCTCCGGCAACTACGTGATGCTGTTGGCGGTCATGACCCTGCCGCTGTTGCTGGCGATCGGCTTCTCCGTCGACTATGTCCGCTATGTCGCGGCCAAGCAGCATCTGCAGGATCTGGCCGACGCCGCCTCACTTGCAGTCGCCGCTTCGCCGGAACGCGACGACACCAAATTGCGGGTGCTGGCCGGCGAGATGGTCGTCGGCAACACATCCAGGAACCGGATCGAGAACGTCACTGTCGCTTCGCTCGATATCAAGGACGACAAGGTCGACCTTGGTCTCGGCGGCAATATTCCAACCTATTTCATGGGACTGGCCAATATCCACAGGCTGGATGTCCAGGCATCGGCGCTGGCCGTGCGCGCGGTGACGGGCAGCGTGGAAGTCGCGCTGGTGCTGGATAATACCGAATCCATGAACTACGAAAACAAGATCCAGACCCTGAAGAAGGCGGCAGCGGGGCTGGTTACCCAGTTACACAAGAGCGACAGCGCCGATGTACGCATCGCGCTGGTGCCATATGCCGAACAGATCAACGTCGGCCTGAAGAACCGTAATGCCTCATGGCTATCTGTGCCGGCGGATTACACCAAGACCGTGACGACAACTACGAACCATGAAGGCTACTGGGACCAGAAGACGAAGAAGACGGACATTTGCCTCGAATGGCGAGAAGCAGGCAGCAGGCAGGTGGAAAAGGATGGCGTCTGGGTGACCGAAACCTGGTCCCGCGCCTGCTCGAAATACAAATACGAAAATGTCGGTGAACAGTTCTGGGTCGATCCCAAAACGACGACCAACACCAGCACGACGAGCTACAAATGGTTTGGCTGCGTGGGATCGCGCGTCGTCAACAAGAAGTTGCTGCTGGATGATCTCTCGCCGAGTATCCTCTATCCCGGCTACGTCGACACCAAACAGAAATGCCTGACCGAAATCATCCCGCTGACAGATAATGAGAAAACCATACAGGACGGGATCACAGGCATGGTCACCTCACGCTCCGGCTACACACCACAGACCTACATTCCCGGCGGCGTAATGTGGGGTGTCAACGTTCTTTCCAGTTCTGAACCGTACAGCGAAGGGTTGGCCTACGACTCGGCCAATGCCAAGCCGCGAAAGGTGATCGTCCTGATGACGGACGGGTTGAACACGCGACGCGTCAACCTGACCGGAACCCTGAATATGGATTATCTGAACGGCGGAGCGTTGCTCGGCGATACCAACAGCGCCAATGCCAATCAACGCTTAGCTGCCAACGCCGACACCACGACGCTGTGCACCTATGCAAAATCAAAAGCTATCGAGATCTTTTCCATCGCTTTCATGGTCGATGACGGACCGGCAAAGACGATGCTGCAAGGCTGCGCCACCGACGCCGAACACTATTTCGACGCCTCCGATTCCGCAAAATTGCTCGCTTCCTTCGAAAAGATCGCGCGGTCGCTGACCCAGGTCCGGCTGGCACGGTAGGCTGTTGGTAAAGGCATTGGAATTCGCTGCCTTTTGCAACCGGTTCGCCCTATTCTGTGTTATGGTTACAGTTCAACGGCAACGAGGAAAGGAGGAATCCCGATGAAAGAATTTCACTGCGGCTCGCTTGTCCCCGGCTGCGAATGGCATACGCGCGCCGAGGAAGAGGCCGAGGTCATGCGCCGGGCCGTCCAGCATATGCGTGAAACGCATGGCGAGACGACCATCCGCGAAACGATGGTGGAAGCAATCCGCTCGCGCATAGACAAGGTTCGCGACGCGGCCTGACTAGAGCGCCGTGCGTCCAATTGGACGTACAAAGGACGCTCTAGGACTTTGATTGAGCATCGGAATAATCCGAAAGCCGGTAGCCACTTTTCGGTCCGATGCTCTAGCCCAATGCCTTGGCGGCGCGGTCGAGCAGCGCGCCGCGGTCGAGCGTAAAGGCCGACTCGATCCAGTCGTTTTCCAGCGCGGTCAGCGTTGCGCCAAGTTCCGGCCCCTGCGCGGCGCCAAGGGCTGCAAGGTCGGCGCCCTTGATCGGGAAAACTGGCTTTTCCCATTTTTGGGCATAGGCCAGCAGCCGCGAAAAGCCGCCGGCTTCAATCATTGCCTTGTCGTCTTCGACGGCTCGCGCACGCGCGGATGCCAGCGCCAGTTGTAGCCGGTCGATGACCCCCTGTTGCACGCCGCGATAAAGCGTTCTTGCCAGTTGCGCCTCTGTCGTCTTCGGCTCGACGGCGGCGGTCAGGCTCCAGTCTTTCAGGCGGTTGGCTTCGCGGGTGGAAAATTTCAGCCGCTCGGCCAGCGTTTTCATGCGCGCGGCGTCCGGCGGCACGATGGCTTCCAGCCGCGCGAGTGGATCGGCTTTCCAATCTAGATCACGCTCTGCATTGACCAGCGCGTGGATCGCGTCGATGCCCCATTTCTCGCTTTCGGGCAGCGCCTGAGTCAAAACGCCGGACTGGCGCATCCACAGCAGCGCTCGGGCCGGATCTGGTGCGCCAAGCAGCTTCTTCAATTCCGCCCAGACGCGCTCGGCCGAAAGCCGATCCAGGCCGTCCTTGAGACGCGCGCAGGCTTTCAAGCCCTCGGCATCGGGACGGCCTTCGCCACACCAGGCAAAGAAGCGGAAAAAGCGCAGGATGCGGAGATAGTCTTCGCGGATGCGCTGTTCGGGATCGCCGATGAAACGCAGCCGCCGCGCCTTGATGTCCTCAAGCCCGCCGACCAGGTCGATCACCGCGCCATCGGCCTCGGCATAGAGCGCATTGATGGTAAAGTCGCGCCGCTCGGCATCCGCCTTCCAGTCGCGCCCGAACGACACCTTTGCGTGCCGCCCATCGGTTTCGATGTCGGCGCGCAGCGTCGTCACCTCGAACGGCCTGCCGCCGGCAATGACGGTCACGGTGCCATGATCGATGCCGGTCGGCACGGCCTTGAACCCTGCTGCCTCGACGCGGCGCACGGTCTCCAGCGGCAAGGTCGTGGTGGCGATATCGACATCGGCGACAGACTGGCCAATCAGCGCGTTACGCACCGCGCCGCCAGCAATGCGCGCTTCCTCGCCCTCTGCGCTCAGCACGGTAAGCAGGCGCTGCAGATGTTTTTCGACCAGCCAGTCGGCCTTGTCGGCAATGCTGACACTCACGCATAAAGCCTTTCGTAAAGCGTGCGGATAATGCCCGCCGTCACCCCCCACACGCGCTGGCCGCCATAGGGCATCTCGTAGAAAAACCATTCGAGGTCGTTCCACATACGGCTGTCGCGCCGGTGGTTTGCCGGGTCCATCAGGAAGGACAGCGGCACTTCGAAGGCGGCGTCGACCTCATCCGGGTTCAGCGTCAGCGTAAAGCCCGGCTGCACGACGCCGAGCACCGGAACGATGCGATAACCGCTGCCGGCAACGTAATCCGGCATGCGCCCGATTACCTCGATGAAGTTTTTGGCCAGGCCGATTTCTTCCATCGTCTCGCGCAGCGCTGTGAATTCCGGCGTCGGATCGGTCGCGTCGATGGTGCCGCCGGGAAAGGCCACCTGCCCCGAATGGTTGCGCAGCTTCTCGGCGCGCTTGGTCAAAAGCACGGTAGCTTGCGCACCATGGTCGATTACCGGGATCAGCACTGCAGCATCGCGCAGCGTCCTGTTTGACGTGATACGCGGATGACCCGGATTGAAGCGATGATCGCCATAGTCGTCGCCGGCCTTTGCCGCAGGCTGGCTTGCTACGCGCAGGCGAAAATCGGCGGCTGAGAACGGCAAGGCTGCACAAATATCCATCAGGTGCTCAGCCGTTTCAGGCTTTCCGCCAGCATGATTGGAAAAATCTGCCCGCGCGAGCGCACGGCAAATACCAGCGTGCCCTCCACCATGATCTCCTCGCCATGGCCGACGAGTTCGTACATCACCGGCCGCGCCACCAGCGCCTCCAGCCGCCCCCGTACCAGCACGTAAGGCTTCAGCCCGCCCGTATCCGCCTCGTCGACAAAGCGCAGCGGATTGTCCGGCCCGACCTCGACCACGTCGCCGACATTGGTGCGAAAGGTGATCGCCTGATCCTCGCCCGTGCCGCAAACATCGACCTCGACGGCGACGAAAGGCGCATCGACAACGCGGATGCCGACCCGCTCCACCGGCGTCACCAGATAGGTCTTGCCGTCCTCGTCCTTGCGCAACACGGTGGAAAAAAGCTGTACCAGCGGCATGCGGCCGATCGGCGTGCCCATGTAGAACCAGGTGCCGTCCTGCCTTATTTCCATGTCGATATCGCCGCAGAACTCCGGATTCCAGCGCTCTACCGGCGGCAAGCCCTTGCCGGCGCGGGCGGCGCGCGAAATCAGCGCCTCGAGGCCGCGCGCATCGGCGGCATCGGCAAGAGTTCTCTGGCTATCGGGAAAGCTATCGATCATCGTCACGAAATAGTCACTGTTGTTGCGCTTGTCAGCCTGACTTAGTGATTTAAGTTCAGCCGAGGCGCAACGCGAGCCCGAATCGCGGCTAAGGTCGTGCGGCTCGATAGTCCAAACACAAGGATCGATGCTGCATGAGCGTGATGGTCAAGGAAAGCCCGATCAGCGAAAAGGACATGATCGAACAGGCCGAAAAGGCGCTGGCCGACATTTCCCGTATCCGCGAGGGCGTCGGGCGAGTCATTTTCGGCCAGGAAAGCGTCGTCGAGCGTACGCTGGTGGCGCTTCTCGCCGGCGGGCACGCGCTGCTGGTCGGCGTGCCGGGTCTCGCCAAGACCAAGCTGGTGGAAACGCTCGGCATCGTGCTCGGCCTCGATACCAGCCGCATCCAGTTCACGCCCGATTTGATGCCGTCGGATATTCTCGGCTCCGAAGTGATGGAGCAGGACGAAAGCGGCCGCCGCTCGTTCCGCTTCATTCAGGGGCCGGTCTTCGCCCAGCTTCTGATGGCCGACGAAATCAACCGCGCCTCCCCGCGCACGCAGTCGGCCCTGCTGCAGGCGATGCAGGAATACCACGTCACCATCGCCGGCGCGCGTCACGACCTGCCCGCCCCCTTCCATGTATTGGCGACGCAGAACCCGCTGGAGCAGGAAGGCACCTATCCTCTGCCCGAAGCGCAGCTCGACCGCTTCCTCATGCAGATCGATATCCTGTACCCCGAACTGGAGGCCGAGCGGCGCATCCTGTTGGAGACCACAGGCATCGAGGACGCAAAAGCCCAGAACGTACTCCGCCCAGAGCGCCTGAAGGAAATCCAGACGCTCGTGCGCCGCATGCCGGTTCCCGAAAGCGTGGTCGAGGCGATCCTCAAACTGGTGCGCTCGGCCCGTCCTGATCAGGGTAACGCCGATACGGACAAGCTCGTCGCCTGGGGTCCGGGGCCGCGCGCCAGCCAGGCCTTGATGCTGTGCGCCCGCGCTCGTGCGCTTTATGACGGACGCCTCGCGCCCTCCATCGACGATTTGCGCGCGCTGGCCGAGCCGGTGCTGCAGCACCGCATGGCGCTGACCTTTGCCGCCCGCGCCGAAGGCACCAGCGTGCGCGACGTGGTGGCAAAGCTTGTGAAAGGCATTTGATGACTCGCATCGGTGAAGCCCAGGCACCGGCACAAGCGCGCGACGCGCTTGCCCGCGGCCGCCTGCGGGCTTCGCTGATGCCGGACCTGCTGGTCGAGGCGCGCCGCATCGTCAACACGGTGATCGCCGGCTGGCACGGCCGCAAGAAACGCGGCATCGGCGAGAATTTCTGGCAGTTCCGCCCCTATGTCGAGGGCGATTCCTCGCGCATCGACTGGCGGCGTTCCGCCCGAGACGACCACACCTATGTCCGCGACCGCGAATGGGAAGCCGCCCACACCGTCTGGCTGTGGGCCGACCCCTCGCCTTCCATGCTCTACCAATCGACCACCGCCACGGTGTCGAAGGAATCGCGCGCGCTGGTGCTGGCGCTGGCCATGGCCGAGCTTTTGTCGCGCGGCGGCGAGCGCATCGCCTGGCCGGGGCTGACCGATCCGTTCACCGCCCGCAACGGTGCCGAACGCGTCGCCGCCCATCTTGCCCATGCCGGCCATCTGCCGGCCCGGCCCGACCTTGTCGCCGTCCGCCGCTTTTCCGACATGGTGCTGATCAGCGACTTCCTCGATCCGGTCGAGGAAACCTTCGAATGGCTGGACGGCCTGGCCCGTCGCGGCGTGCGCGCACATCTTGTCGAAGTGTCGGACCCGGCCGAGGAAAGCTTTCCCTTCGCCGGGCGCACCGAGTTCACCGACCCGGAAACGGGTGAAAAGCTGACGGCGGGCCGTGCCGAGATGCTGGGCGACGACTACCGCCGGCTTTACACCGCGCGCCGCGCCGAATTGGCCGGCTGGTGTCGGCGGCTGGGCTGGAGCTTTACCACCAACCACACCGACCATCTGGCCTCCGACGCGCTTACCCGCGTGCATATGGCCATGAGCGCCGACGGCTTTGGCGGGGGCATGCGGCCATGATGCGCTCTTCCTCACACCCCTCATCCGACCTCGCCCCGCGCGGCCACCTTCTCCCACAAGGGGAGAAGGGAAGGTCGCATTCCCGCCCCCGCCAATCTCAACTGCCGACGATTGGCGGCAAGGAGGACGCGGCCGTTCTCTTCTCCCTTTGTGGGAGAAGGTGGCCGCGCGGAGCGCGGTCGGATGAGGGGTGTTGGCCAGAGCGCAACAACCTCCGAAGGCCTCTGTCATGAGCTGGCTGCCGCTCTCCTTCGGTACGCCGATGGTGCTGTGGGGCCTGTTGGCGCTGCCGGTCATCTGGTGGCTGTTGAAGCTGACGCCGCCTAAGCCGCAGGCGGAAATCTTCCCGCCGCTGAAAATTCTGGCGCGCGTGCTGAAGCGGCAGGAAACACCGCAGAAAAGCCCGTGGTGGCTGACGCTGCTTCGCCTTCTGATGGCAGCCCTTGTCATTGCCGCCCTTGCCGAACCGGTATTCAACCCACACGAAAAACTGCCGACAGAAGGCAGCGCCCTCGCCCTTGTCATCGACAATGACTGGGCCGCCGCCCCCGACTGGGACAAGCGCGTCGCCACCGCCGAGCGGTTGATCAACGACGCAGGCTCCAAGAGCGAGCCGGTCGTCGTCGCTTTCACTACCGAAAAACCCAACGTGGAGATCGGCCCATTCGATGCGGCGGCGGCCATTGACCGGCTGCGCGCCGCCAAGCCGCGCCCGATCCCCACCGACCGCCCCACCGTCTATGCCCGCGTTGCCGAGGCGCTTTCTTCCCTGCCAGGCGCCAGCGTTGCTGTGCTCGCCGATGGACTGGCGGCGCAAGGCGACGAAGGTGCGTTCAAGACGCTGCTTTCGCAAAATGCCACCAATGTCGTCTGGGTGACGCCCGAGCGGATTGCGGCAATCGCGCTCACCAGCGCCGAAAACGAGGTCGACGGGTTTGCCCTGACCGCGATCCGGGCCCAAAGCGACTCCGCGCCGCGAAAAATCACCGCCGGCGCGTTCGACGACAAGGGCCGCCGCATCGCCGACGCCACGCTGACCTTCGGGCCAGGCGAAACCAAGGGCACCGGCACGATGAAAGTGCCGTTCGAACTGCGCAACGATTTTGCGCAGGTAGCGCTGGACGGCGAACGCCATGCCGGCGCGGTGCGCGTGCTGGACGAAAGTGCCAAGCGCCGCCGCGTCGGGCTTTTGGGGCAGGCCGACGCCGACCAGGCGCAACCGCTTTTGTCGCCGCTCTACTATATCCGCCGCGCGCTCTCGCCCTTCGCCGATCTGGTCGAACCGTCGAGCGCCGACCTGGCCGACGCCATCCCGCAATTGCTCGATCGCAAGCCCGCGATGATCGTGATGGCCGATGTCGGCACCATTCCCCCCCAGGTCCGGCACAGGCTGATCGACTGGGTCGACAATGGCGGCACGCTGGTGCGCTTCGCCGGCTCGCGCCTTGCCGCCGCCGGCAGCGACGACGATCTCCTGCCAGTGCGCCTGCGCGCCGGCGAGCGTTCGCTGGGAGGTGCCCTGTCATGGACGACGCCGCAGCCGGTCGCCGAATTTCCCAAGACCGGCCCCTTCGCCGACCTGGCTGCCCCGACCGAAGTCACCGTCAGCCGGCAGGTGCTGGCCGAGCCCGGGCCGGACATCGCGGAGCGCACATGGGCAAGCCTCGCCGACGGCACGCCGCTGGTGACCGGCCTGAAGAAAGGCAAGGGCACGCTGGTGCTTTTCCACACCACGCCGGAAGCGACGTGGTCGAACCTGCCGATTTCCGGCAGCTTCGTGGAAATGCTGCGCCGCCTCGTGCAACTGTCACGCAACCAGGGCGCGGTCGCCGCCAATGCTGAGGCGTCGTCGGCAACGCTTGCGCCCTACCGCATGATCGCCGCCGACGGCGCGCTTGTCCCTCCGACCCCCGATGCGCGGCCGCTGGTTCCAAGCGCCAAGGCGCCCGTCACCCTGGAGAACCCGCCCGGCCTCTATGGCTCCGATGCCGGCGTCTTTGCCCACAATCTGCTCGACGCCGACAGTGTCTTGACCCCGCTGAAGCGGCCGCAAATTTCCGTTCCTGTCACCACCATGAACTATGCGTTCGACGAATCGCTTCACCTCAAGGGGTCGCTCGTGGCGGCGGCGCTGATGCTGATGCTGCTCGATACGCTGGCCGTATTCTGGATGGGCGGTCTGTTTTCGCGCCGAGGCGGCGCACGCCGGCGCACTTCCGCCACCACGGCGGCGGTCATGCTGATCGCGCTGGGCGCGTTGATTGCTCATGCCGACAATGCCCGCGCCGACGATTCCAAACCTGGCGATTCGGTCGCCATCGAGGCAATCGCCAAGACCCGCATCGCCTATGTGCTGACCGGCGAGCCGGGCGTCGATTCCATCAGCCGCGCCGGCATCGAGGGGCTGAACCGCTTCCTCATCGACAAGACCGCGCTGGAGCCGGGCGATCCGGCCGGCGTCGACATCGCCAAGGACGAATTGTCCTTCTATCCGCTGATCTACTGGCCGGTCGATGCGACGGCACCGATGCCGAGCCAGGCCGCGATCGCCCGCATCGACGCCTATATGAGCCAGGGCGGCACGGTGCTGTTCGACACGCGCGACCAGTTTTCCACCGGTATCGGCGCCGATTCCACCAGCCCCGCGACCGAACGGCTGCGCGACATTCTGGGCAACCTCAACGTGCCGCCGCTGGAACCGGTGCCGCCGGACCATGTGCTGACCAAGTCGTTTTATATCCTTGCCGAGTTTCCGGGCCGCTTCAACGGCAGCCCGCTTTGGGTCGAGGCATCGCCGGATGCCACCAATGCCGACAACCGCCCGGTACGCACCGGCGACGGCGTCTCGCCGATCATGATTACCGCCAATGATTTCGCCGGGGCATGGGCCATCGACGCCAATGGCGACCCGCTCTTGCCGACCGTGCCGTCCGACCCGATGCAGCGTGTTTATGCCCTGCGCACCGGCGTCAACATCATGATGTACATGCTGACCGGCAACTACAAATCCGACCAGGTGCATGTTCCGGTCCTGCTCGAACGGCTGGGGCAGTAGCATGAACTGGTCGCTTGCCTTCGATCCCCTGCTTTCTTGGCCATGGCTTGCGGCGCTGCTTGCCCCGCTGGCCATCCTCGCGCTCGCCGGGCTGTGGTTTCGCCAGCGCGGCGCGTGGCTGCGGGCGCTGGCGCTGGTCGCGCTGGCCGCCGCCCTATTCAATCCGGTTTTTCTCGATGAAGACCGCGAGCCGCTGAAAAGCGTCGTCGCCGTCGTCGTCGACCGCAGCCAGAGCCAGGACATTGGCGAGCGCACCACCCAGACCAATGCTGCCCTTGCCGGCGTCAAGGATCGCCTCGCCCGCTTCAAGCAGTTCGATGTGCGCGTGGTCGAGACCGGCCAGGCCGGGGTCGCTGAAGACCGCACCGAGACGCGCCTGTTCTCGGCGCTGGACAATGCCTTCCGCGACGTGCCGCCATCGCGCATCGGCGGCGCGATCATGATCACCGACGGCGAGGTGCATGACGCACCGAATGGTGCGCCGGAATTCGCAGCCCCCCTGCACGCGCTGATTACCGGCAACGACCAGGAAAAAGATCGCCGCATCCGCTTCGAGCGCGCGCCGCGCTTCGGCCTCGTCGGCAAGCCGCTGGACATGACCTACCGCGTCATCGCCACCGACGGCCAATCCGGCCCGGTCGATGTGCGCGTCTCCGTCAATGGGGAGCAGGTTTCGGTCGAACGTGCTTTCGTCGGACAGGCGATGCCGCTTCAGGTGACGATCCCGAATGCCGGCCGCAATATCGTCCAGCTTGCCATCGACAAGCAGGACGGCGAATTGACCGATGCCAACAACCGCGCCATCGCGCTGGTCGATGGCATCCGCGAGAATCTGCGCGTATTGCTCGTTTCCGGCGAGCCGCATGCCGGCGAACGGACCTGGCGCAACCTTTTGAAGTCCGATGCATCGGTGGACCTCGTCCACTTCACCATCCTTCGGCCGCCGGAAAAGCAGGACGGCACCCCGATCAACGAACTGTCGCTGATCGCCTTCCCGACGCGCGAATTGTTCGTCGAGAAGATCAAGGATTTCGACCTCATCATCTTCGACCGCTACCAGCACCGCGACGTGCTGCCGATCCTCTATTACGATTACATCGCCGAATATGTGGAACAGGGCGGCGCGCTGCTGATCGCGGCGGGACCCGAATATGCCGGCGAGCAGACGATAGCCCGCACGCCGCTGATGGCGGCGCTGCCGGCGATGCCGACCGGCGAGGTGATCGACAAGGCTTTCTATCCGCGCCTGACCGATCTCGGCCAGCGTCACCCGGTAACGCGGGGCCTCGACGGCTCGGCCACCGAACCGCCGCACTGGAGCCGCTGGTTCCGCACCATCGGCGTCGAGAACCCCGAAGGCGAAGTGGTGATGAAGGGCGCCGACGACCGCCCCCTGCTGGTGCTCGACCGTAAGGGCGAAGGCCGTGTCGGCATGCTGCTTTCCGACCAGGGTTGGCTGTGGGCGCGCGGCTATGAGGGCGGCGGCCCGCATGTCCAGCTTTACCGCCGCATCGCCCATTGGCTGATGAAGGAGCCGGAACTGGAAGAAGAACGCCTGACGGCGGACGGGCGCGGCATGGTGCTTGAAATACGCCGCCAGACAATGAGCGACGACCCCGGCACCGCCCAGGTCATAACGCCGTCCGGCAAGGCGCTGGGCGTGAAGCTGCAAAAGTCAGAACCCGGCGTCTTTACCGGCAGCGTCGAGGTCAAGGAAATCGGCCTCTATCAGGTCGGCAACGGCAATCTGACTGCTCTTGCCCATGTCGGACCGGTCAACGCGCCGGAATTCACCGACGTGATCTCCACACTAGACAAGCTCAAGCCGGCAGCCGAGGCGACCGGCGGCAGCGTGCGCCGGCTGGCAACGGCGTCGGCCAATGGCGTAACCCTGCCCTCTATCGTTCCTGTTCGCTCGTCCGGCGAAGCTTCCGGCAACGACTGGATCGGCCTCAGGACCACCGACGACAGCGTGCTGAAAGCTGTCAGCCGCGTGCCCCTGTTCGGCGGCTTCCTGGGGCTCGGCCTGCTGCTGCTGGCCATGGGATCGATGTGGTACAGGGAAGGCAGGTAGGGAGTAGGGTAGAAATTCAGCACGAAGGGTAGCTTTTCTTCTTGTGAGTTGCCTCCATATTTTTCTCCCTATTCCCCTACCCCTTCTCCACACACAAAGGCCGCCCCGCGAGCAATCGCGGAGCGGCCTTGGAGTGAGATACGCAAACTTACATGGTGGTCTTGGCAGGGGCTTTCTTCGGCGCAACCTTCTTGTGAACGATCTTCTTGACCATCTTCTTGTGAATGACCTTGTGAGCAACCTTATGCACGGGCTTCTTCACGGCGGTCGTCGTGGTGGCGGTGGTGGTGGTCGTCGTGGCGGCGTTTGCAGCGCTGATGGCCGGGACCGAGAAAGCGAGGGCAACGGCGACGCCGAGGGCGGAGAGCAGAGACTTGTTCATGGTGATTTTCCTTTGTTCACAGGTCGAGTTTCCGGTCACTGGTTCGGGTCTACCGGTGCCGCGCCCAGCACTTTCAGAGCGTTTGCAAGCGGCCGTATGCCCTGTGCCTGATGCTTGTCGGCACAGAACCGGTGCGCTTTCCTCTGAAGCACCTTTGCCTCGGTGACCTGCATCCCCTTGGCATGGTTTTGGATGGCTTCGTCGACCTGACGACTAAGCCGGCTGCAACGTTCGCTCCGGGTAATCAGGGTTTTCTGGCCCATGCCCTTTGCATCCGAATTTCCGACCGTGGCTGTAACGAGCAGGAGGGGAAGCAACGTACTCACCAATCGGATCGAGATTCTTTGCATGGCTGGGTCCTGAAACCCCGGAACGAGTGCGCGGTCGATCTCCTGACCGCCACGAATGCCGTTATCGCACCGGTTTTTTTCGCCAGTTTGTCTGGAATGTTGAATGTTGTTTCCGGATTGTTTCCGGCAATTTTGGCACCTTGCCAAAGGCTTAGTTTTGCCATCAATCGCGCTCTAAGACGATGGTCGAGCGACCCGATGCTGGCAGGCCCGTGAAAACAGATCCGCATATATTGATCGTCGATGACGACAGGGATATTCGCGAACTCCTGCAGGAGTTCTTCCACAAGCGCGGCCTGCGCGCGTCGGTCGCCGCCGACGGCATCGAGATGGAGGCGGCCATGCGCCGTGCGCCGGTCGATCTCATCGTTCTCGACGTGATGCTGCCCGGCAAGAGCGGGCTGGAACTGTGCCGCGAGCTTCGCGCCCGCCACCCCACGCCGATCATCATGTTGACCGCCGTGACCGAGACGACGGACCGCGTGGTCGGGCTGGAGATGGGCGCCGACGACTATGTGCCGAAGCCGTTTGACCCGCGCGAATTGCTGGCGAGGGTACGCGCCGTGCTGCGCCGCAATGCGCCCGAGGCGCGCAAGGAGCCCCAGCGGCAGATTTACCGCTTCGCCGGCTGGACCATGGACGTATCGCGCCGCAGGCTGCTGGCGCCAGGAGAGGTGCTTGTCGAACTGACGGGAGCGGAATTCAACCTGCTCCACACCTTCGCCCGAAGCGCACAGCGCATCTTGACGCGCGAACAGCTCATCGACCTGTCCGGCGGCGAGGAAGGCGCGAGCTACGACCGCTCGATCGATATTCTGGTGAGCCGGCTGCGGCGCAAGATGGAAGACGATCCGCGCGCGCCAAGTCTCATCCAGACGGTGCGCAGCGGCGGCTACCAGTTCATGCCGGAAACGATAGCGGAATGAAACGCTTCCTGCCGCAGACGCTGCCGGCCTGGGTGCTGCTGGTCGTCATCGCCGGCCTGCTCGTCAGCCAGGTCACGACTTTCTATCTGGTCCAGCGCGACCGCAGGACAGGCAACGACGTGGTTGAACTCTACCGCCTCAACGAGCGTGCCTTCTCCTTCGTGCAATTGATGAACAAGGCCTCGCCGCAGGACCGCCGGACGCTTGCCGCCGGCCTTTCCAACAGCGGCAATGCGCTGACCGTCTCGGACACGCCCGTCGTGACGTCGCCGATCGCAACCGACGACGCATTGGCCGAACTGGAGGACATTCTGGTCGGCCGCCTGTCGAAATTCGGGGTCGTCGACGCACGCGTTCGCCGCGACGCTGCGGAGCGGCATGCCTCGGCGCCGGGCGAGCCGGACGACGACAGCAAAATCGGCGAGGTCGAGCGCGACCTGCTGGCGCTGTCGACCACCTTTGCCCGAGCCAAGAAGCTCACCGCATCCATCGAATTCGCCGATGGCCAGTGGTTGAACTTCACCATGCCGGTCACGCCGGTCGCGCCCATACTCAGCCTCGACAGCACGCCGCTATCGGCCATCGTCGCGGCGCTGGTCGTCATCATGTCGATCTGGTCGCTGCGCCGGCTGACGGCTCCGTACCGGGCGCTGGAGCGTGCGGTCGGCGCCATCTCCGCCGACTTGAGAAGCCCGCCGCTGGCCGAGAACGGAAGCCGCGAATACCGGTCAGCCGCCAGGGCACTGAACGCCATGCAATCGCGGCTGCGCGACTATGTCGAGGATCGCGAGCAATTGGCCGCGGCACTCGCGCATGATTTGCGCACGCCGTTGACGCGGATGCGCCTGCGGCTGGAACTTCTGGGCCGGTCCAAGGCGCGCGAGGCGCTGGCGCACGACCTTTCCGACATCGACCAGATAGCCCGCTCGGTCATCGACTTCGCCACCTTCGAGATCGCCGAAGAAGGGCCGGAGCGAATCGATTTGTGGTCGCTGGTCGATTCCATCGCCGACAACTACGACGCGGTTTCATTCGAGCCGGATCCGAAAACCGCACGGGGCATGGTCTGCCTGGCGCGGCCGGTCGCGCTGCGGCGCTGCATCACCAACCTCGTCAACAATGCCGTCCTTTACGGCAAGAAGGTCCATCTCGGCCTGCACCACGTGAACGAAACCCTCGTCCTGACCATCCGCGACGAAGGCCACGGGCTGGCACCTGAGCAGTTCGAGCAGGTCTTCAGGCCATTCGTGCGCGGGGAGACATCGCGCAGCCGCGAAACCGGCGGCTCCGGCCTTGGCCTGACCATTGCGCGCAACATCGCCCGCAGCATGGGCGGGGACATCCGGTTGAGCAATCACGCCAGCGGCGGGCTTTGCGCCGAACTGACGCTGCCCAAGGTCACCGTCGCTGCGGTGCAAGCCTAGGCTACTCCCTTAGCAGGGGAGCGCCTTCGACAATTTCGGGTCAAAACCGGCTGCCGGCCACAAATAATTCGATTCTAAATCAGGCCGTTGGAGCCATATCCTGATTCACTTTGTCAATTACCGCCTCAGTACGGCCGAAAGCACATCCCTGATGCCGATCGAGCCGACGAAGCGCGACTGGTCGTCGAACAGCGCCACGGGTGCGGTCTGCGAGCGGTGCATGGCAAGCATCACCGTCTTGAGCGACGTGCCGGGCGTCGCCCAGAACACCTGGGTCGCCTCCTCCGGCTGCCCCTCCACGTCGGCGCACGACACCCATATGGCAGGCTCGCCATTGCGCTCGGCGGCGATCACCAGCCCTTGCTCGTCAATCTTGAATCGCGTCGTGGCACGCCGGTCGAGCCAGACCCAGCCGTCCTCGCCCTGCTCCAATTCGCGCTTGTCGCGCATCACGTTCCAGGCGGTCAGCACGGACAACGGATTTACATTGGCGATGAAGTCGCGGACATAATCGTTAGCGGGATTTAGAATGATGTCTTCGGGCGTGCCGGTCTGGACGATGCGACCGCCTTCCATGATGGAGATATGGCTGCCGATCTTGAGCGCCTCTTCCAGATCGTGCGACACGAAGATGATGGTTTTCTTGAGTTCCGCCTGAAGCTGCAGCAATTCGTCCTGAAGCTTGGTCCGGATCAGCGGATCGAGTGCGGAGAACGGCTCGTCCATCAAGAGGATGGGCGCTTCGGTCGCAAAGGCGCGCGCCAGACCGACACGTTGCTGCATGCCCCCGGACAGCTCATGCGCGTATTTCTGGGCCCATTGTTCCAGGTTCACCAGCTTCAACTGCCTGTGTACGCGCTCCTTTCGCTCCGCTTCCGGCACGCCGGCGAGTTCAAGGCCGAAGCCTACATTTTCCTCCACGGTGCGCCATGGCAGCAACCCGAACTGCTGAAACACCATCGCCACCTGTTTCTGGCGAATGGCGCGCAGCGTGGCTGTATTGCAATTGACGACATCGACGGCTTTGTCGCCCTGCTTGACGAAGACATGGCCGCGTGAGGGAACGTTGAGCATGTTGACGGCGCGAAGCAGGGTCGACTTTCCCGATCCGGAAAGCCCCATCAGCACCGAAATATCGCCCTCCTGGACGGTAAGATTGCAGCCGGCACAACCGAGCACAGCCCCGGTTTGCGCCAGGATTTCCTGGCGCGTAGCACCGGTGTCGATCATCGCCAGCGCCCTCGGCTTCTCCGTGCCGAAGACGATATCGACGTTCTTGAAATCAACCGCGACGTTCATTTCTTGCCTCCGGTGGTAATTCGGCTCATGCGGTCGAGGATGATGGCAAGCACGACGATGGCAAGCCCGGATTCAAGCCCGAGATCGATCCGGCGCGAACCCAGCGCACGGTTGATTTCGGTGCCGAGGCCGCCTGCGCCGATCAGGGCCGCAAACACCACCATCGACAGCGACAGCATGATCGCCTGGGTCAGGCCGGCCATGATGGTGGGCAATGCCGCCGGCAATTCCACCTTCCACAAGAGCTGGCGCTTGGTGGCGCCAAAGGCTTCGCCCGCCTCCACGATCGATGTCGGCACGGAAGTCATGCCCAGATAGGTAAGCCGCACGGGCGTGGGAATGACGAAGATGATGGTCACGACGAGGCCCGGTGCGTTGCCAAGGCCGAACAGGGTCAGGACCGGGATCAGGTAAACGAAGGTAGGCAGCGTCTGCATCATGTCGAGCACCGGCAGCATGATGCGATAGACCTTCGGCTTGTGCGCCGCCCAGATGCCGAGCGGCACGCCGATGGCCATCGAGGCTGCAGCGGCCGCCACCACCAGCACCATGGTTTCCACCGTCTGCTTCCACAGGCCCTGGTTGATGATGAAGACAAGCCCGACGAACACCCAGAACGCGAGTGGTTTCGAACGCTGCAACAGCCAGGCGATACCGGCGATCACCAGCGCCAGAAAAACCGGCGGCACGGCCAGAAGAAGATCGACGAAATTGTCGAGCAGAAGGTTGAGCCCGCTGGAAAAGGCTCTGAAGATAGTATCGAAATTGTCGGTAAGGAACGTGAAGAAATCCTTGCCCCAGGCACCTATGGGTATCTTGTAACTGGCCAGAAATTTCGAAACCGGATCCATCTCGCTCCCCTCGTCTCGCTTCTTCCCCAAACCGGATGCGGATTCGGAAATGAGCGTTTCCGTCGAATAAAATACGTGCGCCTTCCGTCATGCCGACGGGTCGGCAAAGCGCTTTCGATCTACGCCGGATCTCCTGTCTGGCGTCGATCGCCTCCTGATTGGCTCACCGCGTCGCTTGTTGGCGGGGAGACTAAAAGGGCAGCCTCGCAGAAAGCCGCCCTTTTAGGCATCAAGATCGGCGCGACCGGCTCAGTTGCCGAGCGCGGTCTTGACGGCTGCGGCAGCGTCGCCGCCGTCGATGGTCGTCACGCCGGCAAGCCATGGCGTAGCCGCGTCCGGGTTCTTCTTCAGCCAGTCGGTCGCCACCGTGTTGGCGTCGCTCCCCTTGAGGATCGCGTCCATCATCTCGCCTTCCATGTCGAGATTGAACTTGAGGTTCTTGATGAACGTGCCGGCGTTCGGGCACTCCGTGGTGTAGCCCTTGCGCACATTGGTGCTGACCGTCGCGGCGCCGAAGCCCGAATCGCCCATGCCGTCGAGATAGGTGATCTTCATCGCGCCCATCACCGGATGCGGTGTCCAGCCAAGGAACGCGATCCATTCGTTGTTCTTCATCGCCTGCTCGGCCTGCGTCAGCATGCCCGCTTCCGAGGACTCGACCAGTTCGAAGCCTTCAAGATTGTCGGCCGGGTTCTTGATCATGTCGAGGATGATGCGGTTACCGTCATTGCCGGCCTCGATGCCGTAGATCTTGCCGTTGAACTTGTCCTTGAACTTGCCAAGGTCGGTCAATGTCTTGACCCCCGCATCGGCTACATAGGTCGGCACGACCAGGCCGTAGCCGGCGCCGGTGAGGTTGACGCCGATCGTCTCGACGGAGCCGTCGGCGGTGTAGTCCTTGATGTCATTGGTCATCGACGGCATCCAGTTGCCGAGGAAGACGTCGAGATCGTTGTTCTTCAGCGACGCATAGGTCACCGGCACGGACAGCTGGATCACCTTCGGCTCGTAGCCGAGCGCGGTCAGCAAAACCGAAGCGACGCCCGTTGTCGCCTGGATGTCCGTCCAGCCGACATCCGAAAGGCGCACCGTCTTGCAGCTTTCCGGATCGGCGGCGAAAACAACGCTCGTGGAAAGAAACGCCGCCAGGCCAAGCCCGGCAACAAAGGAATTCATACGCGACATGATGACTTCTCCCATTTGCAATTTTTGGCGAAGCGGATTTCCCTATCCACCTTGTTTTTACAGCCAAACACCATTTTGGTGCGGTTTCAAGCGCCAACGCAATCGCGAGTGACGGCGCGCGCTGGCCGATGAACGACATGGTAGCCATTTTTTCCGGGGAAAGCCGGTGGGCGCCCTCTCGGCAAACCGGTCTTCGGAGTAGAACGGGCCATGGCCAAGCTCTATTTCCACTATGCGACGATGAACGCAGGCAAGACAACGATGCTGCTTCAGGCTTCGTACAATTATCGCGAACGCGGCATGACGCCGATGCACTTCGTCGCGGGGCACTACAACAGAGGCGACAGCGGCTACATTTCCTCCCGGATAGGGCTTGAGGCAGAGGCCGGCCTGTTCCGGTCCGGCGACGACCTGTTTGCCCGCGTCGCCGACCACCATGAGCATGCGAGCGTGCATTGCGTATTCGTTGACGAGGCCCAGTTTCTCGACGAGGAACAGGCGTGGCAACTCGCCCGCGTGGCGGACCGGCTGAACATCCCGGTGATGTGCTATGGCCTGCGCACCGACTTCCAGGGCAATCTGTTTTCCGGTTCGCGCGCTTTGCTTGCCATTGCCGACGAATTGCGGGAAGTACGCACCATCTGCCGCTGCGGTCGCAAGGCGACGATGGTGGTACGGCTTGGCGCTGACGGAAAGGTCGCGAAACAGGGCGAACAGGTGGCGATCGGCAAGGACATCTATGTTTCCCTGTGCCGCCGCCATTGGGAAGAGGAAATGGGCCGCGCCGTGCCGGAGGATTTCATCGGCTTCACCAGGCGTTGAATTTGTTCGGTCAATCGGTACGTGCAATTCGTTCAAAACCTGTTAGAGTGCGCTTCGTCCACCTATATATTCGGTGAATGCCACGGTGCCGGCGCAAATTCCGGTGCCGCTTCATCGTTTCCGATCACTATCAACCAGAAGAAGGAAAGCCATTGCAGGTTCTTGTACGCGACAACAACATCGACCAGGCTCTGCGGGTCCTGAAAAAGAAATTGCAGCGCGAAGGCGTCTTCCGCGAAATGAAGGCCCGTCGTTCCTATGAGAAGCCGTCGGAAAAGCGCTGCCGCGAAAAGGCAGAAGCCATTCGCCGCACCCGCAAGGCTGCGCGCAAGCTCGCTATCCGTGAAGGCCTGATTGCCGCCCCGGTAAAGAAGTTGCCCTTGCGCCCCGATCCACGGGCTCCGCGTCCCGCAGCAGCGTAACTGCCAAACACCCGGCGCTTGCCAGCCCGCCATCCGGAGCGATCCGATGGCGGACGGCTGCTTGCGGGCATTTTTTGTCCAGCGCCCTGCCGCCTGGATTTCTCGCCTTCCCGATTTCGTGCTGCCTCGCCTTCCCATACCGGTATGCCGCACATATATTCGCGGTCGCTCGCAGCACCGGCATGATGCCGAACAGGGAGGCCTCTATGGCGACATTGCAGAATTTCGATGCCGAAATAGCCAAGACCCAGCAGGTCGTGCAGGACATGCGCGCCAGGATCGAACAGTCGGGCACCGTGCTCGACACGCTCGCGCAGGCCGACAAGAAGATCGGCGATGCCGATTTCGATATCCAGAACGCCCGCATCCAGGATGTGCTGAAGCAGCAGAAGGTGATGGAAGGCAATATCGCCGACCTCATCATCGGCCTCGAGGACGCCACCAACGTCTTCGGCTCCGAATTCGAGAGCATGAAGAACTACACCGGCTGGGAAAGCTTCGTCGGCATCTTTTCCGCACAGTCCAAGCAGCGCATGCGCACCGAGCGCGTCCGCAACATGTCGCTGGCCGGCAATCTGCAGGAACTTCTGACCAAGTCGGACACCATCGTTGGCATCCTGAAGGCGCAGAAGGACGTGCTCGACCAGCGCTACAAGACTTCGGAAACAAGTCTCGGCCAGGTGATCGAGCGCCGCAAGGCGACCATCGCCAACCTGACCGACGTGCAGAAGCGCATCGAGGAACTGAACCCGGCGCTGCTCGATATAGAAAACCGGATCGCTTCCTCGACCAGCCAGACCGACCGGACACAGCTTGAGGGCGAGCGTTCGAAGATGGCCACCGAATACAACGAAAAGCAGGCCAAAGAGCAGGAGCTGCTGGCCGAAAGCCAGACGCTGGAGCGCTATACGTCGATGTTCCAGACCTTTGTCGACTCGCTCAACAACCAGATCGCCGCGCAGTCGACCCTGATCAACAAGCTGACCATCGATACCGAACAGCGCATCGTGCTCTACAAGGCGCTGGAAGATTCGCTGAAGACGGCAGCGCAGCAGGACGTGGCCCACAAGATCAACACGCTGGGCAGCCAGGTCGACAACACGGCGGAAGAAACCATGGCCGGCATCGGCGCCGCCTCGCAAAAGCACATTGGCGACCTGCTCGAACTGCACGAGAAGAACATGGTGACGACCGCCGACATCCAGCGCCGCAAGAAGCTGGCCGACGACGCCTTCGCCCGCCGCTTCGACGACGTGCTCAAGAAGCACAACGCCGCCGACTACGTGCAGACATCATAAGCCGGGCAAGTGCGGGGCAAGCACCATCCATGACCCCTACCGACGATCCCGCCGAACGCTACTTCGCGGCCATCAACGCAGCCCTCAGCGGCCTTGAAGTGTTCATGCGCGACGACCGCTCGCCGCTCTATCGGCACGGCATCGTCGCGAAGATCGTCGCTGAACATATCGCGCGGCTCGACAAATCATTCTCCTGCTGGCGCAACCGGCTGGGTTTCATGGACAGCTTTCGCATTTCGCGCGCCGACAGCGGCTTTCCGGTGTTCCAGAACCTGCTCGAACTGGAAAACGACCGCCGCCAGGCCGACCAGCGCCTTGCCACCATTCCTCAGCCCGACGAATTGCGCGAGGAGATGGCCGACTTCATCCTGCGCCACAAGGCTTTTCCCGACGCGCTGCAAAAGTCGATGGCCGAGCGGCTTTACCTCGAGGACGTGAAAAGCGAGGACACCTTCAGCCCGTTCACATTGGCCCAGACCGCAAACGTCTCGGTCAACCCCAAGACGGGGCGGCCCTATTATCTGGTCCATTGGGCGACCTTCGACGGCACCGCCAATTTGCCGCTGGTCTATATGGTGACGGTGGAGGATTCGTCCGAGGCCATGGTCCGTCAGCTGGTCGGGGCCAACGGCCGCCTGAACGACAAGGTGGACATTCCGCTGCCCGTGGACGGGTTGCTCAATCCCGAGCTTGCCCGAAGCTTCGACGACTTCACCGAAAAGAACTCTGCCTATTCCCTGTCGCCGATGACGATCGCGGTCAATCTCGACAAGGATTTTCAGGAACTGCATCCTAAGCAGTTGCGCCGGGTCGTGCTCGGGCCGTTCTATTCGGCGGGCATCACCGAAAACAATTCCACCGTGGCCGATGTGCTGTCGAAGGTGCGCAAGCCGGAAAACGCATGGCTTCTGACCTGGACCATCCAGGAAGTGTATTCCAAGGGTGAAAAGCCCGGCCGCAAGGGCCTGTTTTCAAGCGAGAAAACCACGCAGGAATTTTTTATCGACACCGACGATCTGGAAGCGACGCGGCAGGGCGTCTCCGCCTACGAGAACCACGCGCTGATCCCGCATGAAGCCTATCAGGCGCTCTACGCCGCCGGCGAGGCCGACAAGATTTTCGGCGGCTACAAGGTGCATATCCTGTCGAACGGACAGGTGATCAGCGATGTGTGAGTTTTTTCATCGCCAGATGCGACAGATCAGGAGGGACAAGCGATGGACACCGGCCTGACCACCATCCCGGAAGCGGCGATCGAAAAACACCGGGCCACGGCGCAGAGTTTCGTCACGCGCATCGTGGTGCTGGAGGATTCGTCGCGAGAATCCGGCACCGCGCTTGCCGGCACCAACCGCCGTTTCGTTTCCACCGTTTCGGTCGGCTCTGTGCGCCACACCCGCGAGGTGGAACTGCAAAAGACCGTGCAAGCGGTCCACCCCGAAGACCCGTTGCTCTCCATCCCGCAGCACACGCTGCTTTTCCGCGCCCGCCGTGGCGTGGCAGTAGCACTGGCTGTCGCCGGCATTTTCGCCGAAGGAACCGACCTCGAAGGCCTGCAGGCGAAAAACGCGAGAACACCGCTGGAAGGCGACGAGGCCGCGCATTTCAAGAAGCTGCTGTCGGCCTCCGCCTATGTCGCCGCCTTCTCCTTCGCGTCCTATCTGTTCCAGTTGATCGACACGGACGGCGAAGCGCCCAACGATACGCCGGAGCCGGATTTCCTGTTCGACACCCCGCAGGATGCAGTGAAATCGCTGGTTGCGGGACTGGACCGCGCCATTGCGGGCGCGAAAGACGACGCCGACCTGATGATCCGCGCCCGTGCCTTCGCCCGCGTCGCCATCGACGGGCTGCTCCAGCGCAAGAGCCGCTTCGACGGTCTCGGACCGTTCGAAAACGCGCATATCCGCATCGATGCCGATGATTTCACCCTCGACGGTTTCGATGTCGCGCCGGGCAAGAAATCCAAGCCGTTGGTGATGAGCTTCAAGAAGCCTGAGGAAGTCGTCGGCAACCACATCGCCAAATACCAGTCGGTCAAGCTCGCCAAGATGCTGATGGCCTATGACTTCGACAGGCAGATGAACCCCTTCGTCGAACTGGGCGGCTTCCTGTTCACCTTCATCGGCGACGGCGCGCCCGGCACCGGCAAGACGACGCTGATCCAGATGATCGCCGGCCTCGTCAACGACTACTGCCAGATCGCCTCCTATCCCTTTATCTACGAGAATTTCGGCGTCGACCAGATTTCGTCCTATCAGGGCAAGTCGGGCCAGAACTGCCGCCAGTTCATCAACAATGTGCTGAACCCGCGCGCCATCGGCTTCGGCACCATCGACGATATCGACCAGGTGGCGGCCAAGCGCTCGGATGACCGCGCATCGGCCGGCCAGCAAGAAATCACCGGCGTTCTGATGGACGCCTTCGGCGGTGCTGCAACCGTCGTGCGCGGTAATTCCAGCTTCGGCATGTTCTCCAACTATCCCGAAAACGTCGACGATGCGCTGCGCCAGCGCGCCGGCGCTCGCTGGCTGGTCGACGGCCCGCAAACGCGCGACGACTACATTGACATCTTCGTGCTTCTTGCTGGAAAGAATCACGAAATCCCGCTCGGCGACCACAAGCTTTATGCCGCGCAGGAAATCCAGCGCGCCGTCAGCGAAGCCTACCGGGACTTCGAAAAGCCGCAGGAAGACGGGCTCGAAAAAGTCTATGAGCGCTTCATGAAGGACAATGGCGCGCCGAAGTCGCTGGCCGATATCGGCACCTACCTTCATTTGATCAAGCAGGCAGAGCCGCGCTTTACGGGGCGCGCGATCAAGAACGTCACCGACGCCATAAAAATGCGCGCCATGGACATCGAACTGCCGGACGGGTGGTTCGAAAAGCCGGAAGCTTTCATGCACAAGCCCTACGACGCCAAGAAGGCCATGATCGAGGAACTGCGCGGGCCGTTCTCGATGGACATGGTCATGCAGGAGATCAACCGCTACGCGGATTCGGAATTCCGCTACTCCGACAAATCCGACGACGCGGCGGTCGAAAAACTTCTGCGCGATGCCCGCCTGCGCGAACGCGCGGCCCGCGAAATGGCGGAATTGCAGAAGAAGGGGCTGTGGAATGCGTGAGTATCCGGCGCCTTGCCTTCTCCCCTTGTGGGAGAAGGTGGATCGGCGCACAGCGCCGAGACGGATGAGGGGTGTTGGGAGGAATGAGGCGGTGGTACTCCGGCCAACACCCCTCATCCGACCTCGCTTCGCTCGGCCACCTTCTCCCACAAGGGGAGAAGGAAAGGCGGCGTCACCTTCTCCCCGTAAACGGGGCGAAGGACTAAGCTGATGCCGGCAAAATTCCCGCTGCTGCGCGAAAACGCGCTGATCTACGGCAGGCTGCTCACCATCGAGGAGCCGCATCTGATCCAGCGCTACAACAAGGCGCTCGGCGCGTTTGGGCTTGCGCCGACAAAGCTCGAAAGCTTCGAGATCGACCGCACCGGCTTTTCGCCGCAGGTGGCCGAGGAATGCGGCGATTACAGCTATCTCGACCCCAACGAGGTCAACCGCCGCTTCATCATCCTGACGCCGTCGCAAGTGGCATTGCCGGTCGTCCACACCGCTTTTTCAAATACATCGCAATTGATGTTCGAGTTCATGTCGAAGAACAGTCGCGCCATCGACGCGCTGACGATCAAGGACGTGATCTACGGCGAGATCGAGGATTCGGTATCCAGGGTCGAGGACATCGAAGACCTGCTGTCGATCAGCCAGGTCGAGTTCAAGGTGTTGTCGGCCGAGGACGTGCTGGGCAAGGCGGCCGAACTCGGCACGCTTGTCGACCGGCTGCGCCAGGAACCCGACGCCTGGCGCAACGACGCCATGCTCAACCGCATGGTCGAACTTGCCAAAATATGCGGCGATATTCGCGAAAACGCACTCGTCCCCGATCAGGTGATCTTCCGTCACAACGCCTACTGGACCAGCCATTTCGGCGGGCTCTACGTGTTTGTCGACCCGGACGTAACCACCGTCATCAGCGATCCGGCCGCACCGGGCTTTCGCCGCTCTCGGCCATGGCAGGTCAGCTATCTGTCGATCCACGATGCCGAGGCCGTCATCAAGTTTCTGGCAAGTTCCGGCCGCATCGAACTTCCCCGCGCTTCGTGGATAGAAACGTCCGGCTATCTGGAGCACCGGGCCGAAATGGTGGTGCGCGCGCTGATCCGCGAAGCCGAGCCAGACCGCAACCTTTCCGACGCGGACAAGGTCTGGCTGCAGGCGTGGATTCACGGCCATGCCGATCTGATCGCCAAGGACGGGAATTTTCCCTTCCTCAACGCCGCCAAGCGTCAGATCGCGCAGTCGGGCCGCCTCAAGCTCGAGGATGTTTCCCCCCGCCAGCGCTTTCTGGTGGTCCGCGCCAAGCCCGACCATCCCGACGCCTGGCTTACCAGCCAGTTGATCTCGGATTTCGTCCCGCAGGATTTCGTGTCACGCTACATCTTCAACAAGCCGGCATTCTACAAGGACTATGAGGGCTTTGGCCCGACGTGGCGATCGCATGTTGTCGATGTGCTCAAAACCACATATCTGAAAGACAAGGCAGCGTTTCGCGCGCGCCTCTACGGCCTGACAGACTGACGGAGGTGACGCCATGCTTGACCCGATCGTGAACTTCGTCACCCGCATCTTCCAGTGGATAGGCCGCGGCATCGGCCTCCTTATCGGGGTGATCCTATGGCCGTTCCTGTGGGCGGGCCGCTGGTACACGCAGCGTGGCTGGATCCTGAAAGCCGTGCTGGGCGCGGCCCTTCTGGTACTGGTCGGCCTCTACGCCAATTTCTTCTACGCCACACAGTGGTGGAACAATTTCAACCCCGACTATCCGGCAGCGCTTGCGCAGCAGAAAAGCGCTTCCCTCGCCGGCAGCCCCGTCGCGGGAAATGCCGCCACGACAACGACAACGCCACAAACCTGCCAGCCTTCGGCCATAGTGGGCGTCTCGGCGGAATTGATCGACTTCAACGTCAATCAGAACTCATGGATATCCTCGATGGTCGTGTCGAAGATGGGCTTCTTCGGCATCGATTGGCGCAAAACGCCGTTCTTCGACAACAAAGCGGCGTTCCAGTTGGGCATCAACCAGGTCTTGCGGCGTACCACCACCGAACTGGTCGATACGCTCGGACGCGTGCGCGGCACTTCGCAAATCGACCAGAACTTGCAGGACGCCCGAACCGCGCTCGCCTGGAATGAGGATGCCTGGTACATTGGCTGGCGCGGCCCGACCCGTCCGACGCCCAGCGTCTACCGCGAGGCCATCACCAAGTTGCGCGCCTACAACGCCAGCCTGGAAAAATGCCAGGTGACGTTCGACGCGCGCGCCGACAACCTCATGCAATTCCTGGACCGCATCGCGGGCGACATCGGCTCGACCTCCGACATCCTGCGCGCGCGCATCGAGGCCTCGGACGCGGGCTGGTTCGACCTGCGCGCCGATGACCGCTTCTGGTTCGCCTATGGCCAGCTCTACGCCTATTACGGCATACTGATCGGCGCACGTTCCGATTTTGCCGCCGTCATTGCCGAGCGCAACGTTACGACACTTTGGGCGCGCATGGAGGAGCAGTCCCGCGCCTCGCTCAACGTGCAGCCGTGGATCATCTCGAACGGCAGTGAATCCAGTGCGTTCTTCCCCTCGCATCTCGCGACAATGGGCTTCAACCTGCTTCAGGTCCGCTCCAACATCGTCGAGATAAGATCGGTGCTCGACCGGTAAGCTACTCCAAGCATATGCGCGAACCTCGCTGGACCAATGGTCCTCCATCGACAGTTCTCGACTAAATTGGCATGTCGTCTGCTTCTTTGCGGAGACCAAGCGCATGCTAAAATCGATCGAACGGCTGGCGGGCGACAGCGACGGCGTCGCCTATGAGTTTCCTGTCTTCCGCTTCACGGGTTCGGACAAGAGCGCGCCGTCCGCCTATCTCCAGGCCGCGCTGCATGCAGGCGAACTGCCCGGCACGGTCGCCATCGACGCGTTGATGCCCAAGCTGGCCAAGGCCGAAGCGGAGGGGCGCATCCAAGGCGCGATCACGCTGGTGCCATGGGCCAACCCGGTCGGCCGCGCCCAGTACCATTTCGGCGACCATCAGGGCCGCTTCCATCTCGGCACGCGCACCAATTTCAACCGCGACTTTCCGCTGATCGATAGCCCCGACACCTCCCTGCTGCCTACCGAAAGCGCGCCGACAACCATCGACGAGCGGCTGAAGCGGCGGTTGCTGAAACTGTCCATCGGCCACGACATCGTTCTCGACCTGCATTGCGATGACGAGGGTGTCGCCTATCTCTATGTGCCCGCAAAGCTATGGCCGGCCATGCAGGATTGCGCCGCCACCATAGGCGTCGATGCGGTACTTTTGTGGGAAGGCGCCAGCGGCTCAGCCTTCGAGGAGGCCTCCTTCAACCCCTATATCAACGCCGACAAGGCGCGTTATGAGACGCTTGCCGTCACCACCGTGGAATATCGCGGCATCAACGATGTCGATGGCGCTTCGGCGGAGGCGGATGCGGAAGGCCTCTACCGGTTGCTCGTCGCGCGCGGCGTTATCACTGACGCCGCCCTGCCCACGCCGGGCCCTTTCAAGGGCGTCGTCGCCCCGCTGGAAAACATCGACATGATGCCCTCGCCCGCCGCCGGCGCGATCCTTTACGACGTCAAGCCCGGCGACCGCGTCGAAAAGGGCGCGCGCCTCGCCACCATCGTCCATGCGCCGGGCGAGGTTGGCGGCAGGACCGAGGTTTTCGCACCGCAGGCCGGCTATATCCTGACCCGGCGCTCCCGGCGCATCATCCGCACCGGCGAGGATTTGCTAAAACTGGTCGGGGCTGGAAAGAGCGGCGATGCCCGCGCCGGCACGCTGGAAGATTGAAGCGGCCCACTCGAATCCGCTTGCCCAACTTTTCATTCGCCGCTATGGGAATCCCATGAACGCGCATTCGACCAAGAACATCTGGTGGTGGGCCTGCTGACAGCGGCCTCTTGAAGCGCGTGCGCGCGAAAAAAGTGGATGGTGGCCGCAACGGAATATCCGGGCGGCCATTTTATTTTTGCGCTCCGGGTCCGCTGCCAACGATCGGATGGAGACGACGATGACGGTACAGATTCTGGAAAACGGAGCCGAGCGCTTCGTTACCGCGGGCGGTGTCGCCGTGACACGCCAGCGCCATGACCGGCCCTATGAGGGCGCGATCGACCCGTATATCGACGGGCTGAATTCGCGGCGTGGGGCTGTGTTTTCCTCGAATTACGAATATCCCGGCCGCTACACGCGCTGGGATACGGCGATCATCGACCCGCCGCTGGTGATTTCGGCCAAAGGCCGGGCCATGCGCATCGAAGCACTGAACAAGCGCGGCGAAGAATTGCTGCCGGTGATCGGCAAGGCGCTGGAACCGCTCGCTGAAATAACGATCACGGAGAATTCGAAGAAGCTGATCCGGCTCGACGTCGAGAAGCCGGGCCGCGTCTTCAGCGAGGAAGAGCGCAGCCGCGCTCCCTCGGTGTTTACGGTGCTGCGCGCGATCACCGGCCTGTTCAAGAGCGACGACGATGCCAGCCTTGGCCTCTACGGCGCCTTCGGCTACGACCTCGCCTTTCAGTTCGACCCGGTCGAGCACACGCTGGAGCGCGCGCAAAGCCAGCGCGACCTGGTGCTGTTCCTGCCCGACGAAATCCTCGTCGTCGACCACTATTCGGCCAAGGCCTGGACCAACCGCTACGACTATTCGGGCGACGGATTTTCCACCGAAAGCCTGCCGCGCGACCAGACCCCGGAGCCGTTCAAGCCATCCGACCGCATCCCGCCGCGCGGCGACCATGAACCGGGCGAATACGCCAACATCGTGCGCAAGGCGATGGCAAGCTTCAAGCGCGGCGACCTGTTCGAGGTCGTCCCGGGCCAGATGTTTTACGAGCGTTGCGAAAGCGCCCCCTCCGACATTGCGCGCAAGCTGAAGTCGATCAACCCCTCGCCCTATTCCTTCTTCATCAATCTGGGCGAAGGCGAGTATCTGGTCGGCGCGTCGCCCGAAATGTTCGTGCGCGTCAACGGCCGCCGCGTCGAAACATGCCCGATTTCGGGCACCATCAAGCGCGGCGACGACGCCATCTCCGACCATGAGCAGATCCTCAAGCTGCTCAACTCGAAGAAGGACGAGAGCGAACTGACCATGTGTTCCGACGTCGACCGCAACGACAAGAGCCGCGTCTGCGAACCCGGCTCCGTGCGCGTCATCGGCCGCCGGCAGATCGAAATGTATTCGCGCCTGATCCACACCGTAGATCACATCGAGGGGCGACTGCGCGAAGGCATGGACGCTTTCGATGCGTTCCTGTCCCACGCCTGGGCGGTGACGGTGACCGGCGCGCCAAAACTGTGGGCCATGCGCTTCATCGAGCAGAACGAGAAGAGCCCGCGCGCCTGGTATGGCGGCGCGGTCGGCATGGTGCATTTCAACGGCGACCTCAACACCGGCTTGACGCTGCGCACCATCCGCATCAAGGACGGGATTGCAGAAGTGCGCGCCGGCGCTACCTTGCTGTTTGATTCCGTGCCGGAAGAAGAAGAAGCTGAAACCGAGTTGAAGGCATCCGCCATGCTTACCGCTATCCGCGACGCAAAGGCTGCCAATTCCGCAGCGACCGAGCGCACCGCAGCCCGCGTCGGCGAAGGCGTCAACATCCTGCTGGTCGATCACGAGGACAGTTTCGTCCACACGCTGGCCAATTATTTCCGCCAGACCGGCGCCAATGTCTCGACCATTCGCAGCCCGGTTCCAGACGAGGCCTTCGACCGGCTGAAGCCCGATCTCGTCGTGCTTTCGCCCGGCCCCGGCACGCCGAAGGATTTCGATTGCGCCGCAACCATCAAGAAAGCGCGTCAGCGCAACCTGCCGATCTTCGGCGTGTGCCTCGGCCTGCAGGCATTGGCGGAAGCCTATGGCGGCGAGTTGCGCCAACTTGCCGTGCCCATGCACGGCAAGCCGTCGCGCATTCACGTATCGAAGCCGGGCATCATCTTTTCAGGCTTGTCGAACGACATCACCGTGGGGCGCTACCATTCGATCTTTGCCGACCCGGCACGGCTTCCCGCCGCGTTCGAAGTAACCGCGACCAGCGAAGACGGCACCATCATGGCCTTCGAACATGAAAGCGAACCGGTTGCCGCGGTGCAGTTCCACCCGGAATCCATCATGACGCTGGGCGGCGACGCCGGCATGCGCATGATCGAGAACGTCGTCGTGCACCTGCCGCGCAAGGCCCGGGAAAAGGCGGCTTAGCCGAGGTTTCGCGTTAGAATGAGCACAATCGCAACCAGAGACGCCGCCAAGAAGCGCGTGGCGACCATCGCCTTCTGGTCGATCGTCGTCGCGCTGGTGGTGATGGGCCTGAAGTTCGTCGCCTGGCGGATGACCGGCTCGATCGCGCTTTATTCGGATGCGCTGGAATCGATCGTCAACGTGATCACGGCGGTGGCGGCCCTATGGGCAATCCGCGTCAGCCAGAAGCCGGCCGACCAGGACCACCCGTTCGGCCATCACAAGGCGGAATATCTTTCCGCGGTGCTCGAAGGCGTGCTGATCGTGGTCGCGGCGCTGCTCATCATCAGCCAGGTCTGGCATACGATCCGCAATCCGCTGCCGATCGAACAGCCTTGGGAAGGCCTCGCCGTCAATGGCGGGGCGGCAATCGTCAACGCGGTCTGGGCCACGATCCTGATCCGCTTCGGCAGCAAGGCCAAATCGCCGGCGCTGGAGGCGGACGGCCGCCATATCATGACCGATGTGGTGACTTCCGTCGGCGTCATCATCGGCCTCGTCGCGTCAATCTTGACCGGCTGGCATGTGCTCGACCCGCTGCTCGCGCTCATCGTCGCGCTGAATATTCTGTACCAGGGTTTTCGCGTTACCGGGCAGTCGCTGAACGGGTTGATGGACCGGGGCGTCGACACCGAAGAGCATATGCACATCCGCGACATCATCTCGGCCAACTCCAAGGGCGCGCTGGAGGTCCACGACCTCAAGACGCGCATTGCCGGCCGCGCCACCTTCATCGAGTTTCACATGGTGGTCGATGCCGAGATGACGGTCGGCGAAAGCCATGTCATCTGCGACCGTATCGAGGACGCGCTCAAGGCCGATATTCCATCGGTCCGGGTCATCATCCATGTCGAACCGGAAGACGAAGCCAAGCTGCCGAAGGGAACGGTCGCCGTCCCCTTCGCCTGATGATCTCTATAGGCCGCATGCCGATTGCGGCATCGGATCGAGCCGGAACAATCTGTCGTCCGACGCGGTTTTTTCGTCGCCCGTCGAGCAGAGATCGACAAGCGCAAGGCCGCTGTTCGGATTGGCCAGCATCATCGTGCCGTTGACGCCGCGCCGCAGGTAGATTTCCTTTTGGCCGACATCGCAGGTCGCGGTCGCGTTCTTGTCGCTTGCCGCGCAGCGCCACTGATCGCCCTCGGCCTCGCATGAATAGGTCTGGTTCACGGCGCCCGATCCCGGGCGGGCGGCTATCGCAACGGTGATATCAGCGCCATTTGGCCAACGATCTGTCTTGCCGCCCGCGGCAAAGGCGGCAAGTTCCGTCTTGCCCCGATAAACGCGGATCGTCTGCGTCATCTGGTCGGCGTGCGAGCCGAGATGGGCTGCGGAATAATCGCGCCCGAAGCAGAAGGGCTGGTCGGGCTTCAGGCGCACACGCAGCGGATCGCCCAAGGCGGCATCGACCGGATCGATCTTGGCGAATTCGGCGGCACAGGCCGCTACCGGCATCGGATCGAGCCTGAAACCGTTGTCATCGTTCCCCAGCCTCTGCTTTTCATAACCGGCCTTGCCGAGCATCTCTTCCGAGTCGGGGTCGAGATAGATATCCCGGTCGATGCTGCTGACGATCAGGCTTCCCTTCGCGTCAAGGTTCAGCTGCGCCATGGTGCGGTCGCACTCCATGCCGCAATGAATGGCCCCTGCCTCCTCGTCGCTGCCGGACATGCCGCACCAGCCGCCTACCCATTCGGGCCTGTCGGCTCCGCGCGCCGTCGTCGTCATATAGGACGTGTAGCCGCTCCCCATGACATAGTCCGCCTCCTCCATCGGGCGATTGACCGGGTTGTTGCCCTGCAGAAAGAAGATGCGGGCAATTTTCTGGTTCGGATGGGTTTTCAGGTGTGCCGCGTCGTAGACACGCCCGAAACAGGCGTCCTTGCCGTCGGGGCTGAGCGCGGAACTCGTCGCCTGCGCAAACGCGGGGCTTGCGAGCATGACAGCAATGCCTGCGCCCGCGATTCGTCCAAGCAGCATCATTTCGATCCCTCCCGAAACACGACAGCCGAGGATTTTATGCTAAGAATGCGGTCAAGGCCATAAGCGGGAGGATGCCATGCTTCGCCGGGACATGTTTCACGGGTTTGCAGCCGCCGCAGCAACGCTGGTCGGCGTCGGCCAGGCCAGGGCCTCACCCGGCCCCGAACGGCAGAAGGTGGTCTATCATCTCGCCGATGCCGACAGGGTCGGCTTTGTCCTCGGCAATATCAAGAACCATTACGAAGGCACCGGCGGCGATGTAGAAATCGCGCTTGTCGTCCACGGCCCGGCGCTCGCGGCGTTCAAAAGCCGCAGCGCGTCATCCGCCATTTCCGGCCGCTTCTCAAGCCTCGTTCGCGACGGCTTGACGCCGCACGCCTGCGCCAACACCATGCACGGCATGGATATGACGCTTGGCGATCTTCTTGCGGGCTTCGTCAGCGCCGAGACGGGCGGCGGCGTCAAGCTCGCGCAACTGCAGGGCCAGGGCTATGCGTATCTGAGGCCTTGACGTGGACCGCTTTTCGCTCAATCTCGCGAAAGCCGTGCTGGATTATTTCGACGCTGCGATGGGAGTTGATGGATGTATGGCCTGATCGGAAAGATGCGCTCTGTGCCGGGAAAGCGCGAAGAGCTGCTGGAAATCCTGCTGGCGGTCACGAGCGCGCTGCCGGGCTGCCTGAACTACATCATCGCGCGCGATCCGGCCGACACGACCGCGATCTGGATAACCGAGGTGTGGACCGATGCGGCCAGCCACAAGGCATCGCTCGCTCTGCCGGAAGTACAAGCCGCGATCGCCAAGGCAAAACCATCTGTCGCCGGCTTCGAATTCCAGATCGAGACGCAGCCGGTCGGCGGCTTCGGACTGGCTACCCCCTGAAACTGGGCCGCAGGCGCTCCGCAGTGCAAGGCCGGTCCAGAATCGGCTTCAAGTCTCCGCACCCGGCTTCGCATTCCCGCCAATCCTGTCTATGACGGCGCATGGACCCATCGCAGGCTGAACGTTTCGGGCGCATTGCATCGCCATGGCAATGGCTGCTCATCCTTGCCGTATCGCTCCTGTTCACCGGCGCTCTGGAGGCGGCGGCCCTTCCCGCCGCCCTGCTGATCGGCCCCATGCTGGCGGCAATCACCGCGGGCACCAACGGCGCTACCGTGCGCGTGCCCCGCCTGGCCTTCAACGCCGGCCAGGCAATCGTCGGGTGCCTGATCGCGAATTCGATCGCACCCGACATTTTCGTCAGCCTCTATGCCGACTGGCCGCTGTTTCTCGGCACCGTCCTGGCAACGATAGCGGCATCGAGTCTGCTGGGCTGGCTGATCAGCCGCTGGCGCATCCTGCCCGGCACGACCGCGGTATGGGGTTCATCGCCGGGAGCCGCCACAGCCATGGTGCTGATGGCTGGCGCGTTCGGCGCCGACCAGCGCCTCGTGGCGTTCATGCAGTATATGCGCGTCATCTTCGTTTCGGCGGCCGCCGCCCTCGTCGCCCGGCTGTGGGTCGATACGTCCGGTGTCGAACTGCCGGCCATCGTCTGGTTTCCGCCGCTCGAGCCGCTGCCTTTCGGGGCGACCGTCGCGGTGGCACTGGCGGGCAGCCTTGGCGGCCGGGTGCTTCGCCTGCCTTCACCCCATTTCCTCGGCACCATGATCCTCGGCACGGCGCTGCACCTGCTTGCCGGCGTCGATTTCCAGTTGCCGCCATGGCTGCTGGCGCTGAGCTATGCTTCCATCGGCTGGTCGATCGGCCTCAATTTCACCAAGGCCATCCTGCGCCACGCAGCACGCGCGCTTCCCCAGATCATCGGCTCCATCCTCATCCTGATCGCCTTTTGCGGCGGTCTTGCCTGGCTCCTCAGCGATCTGCTCGGCATCGATCCGCTGACCGCCTATCTGGCGACCAGCCCCGGCGGCATGGATTCCATCGCCATCATCGCCGCCGCCACGCAAAACGTCGATATTTCCTTCGTCATGGCGTTACAGACGATGCGTTTCCTGATCGTACTGCTGCTTGGCCCCAGCCTGGCAAGGCTGATCGCGCGGGCCGTGAAGGAGTAACCCCCTTGCCTCGCTTCGAGCCCTCCTGTATGGAAATGCCCATGAATACGCGCCCTGCATCGATTGCTTCCCGTCCGACCGGCTTTGCTGGCGAGACGCTGCGCGCGCTTTCCTCCACGCTCCGTCTTCTCGGCCTTATCGGCGATCGCCGGGTTCGCTGAAGGAGCGCCCGGCGGTCGGGAACCGCCGTCAGGCATTCATGCTCCTTGGCAAAGTCATAATCCGCGAATGAAATCTGAATAAAGGCGCAGCTTGGCACCGAAAACCGCGTGAAGCGCTTTCGCCGGGCCGCTTGGAGACGAAGACGATGAACATACAGGAACCAGCCCGCCCCGCTCGCGCAATGGAGCGCGGCATGGCCAATGCGGCCCGCAAATACGCCCCCTACCCGACCGTTGGCCTCGCCGACCGGACATGGCCGTCCAAGACCATCGACAAGGCGCCGATCTGGTGTTCGGTCGACCTGCGCGACGGCAATCAGGCGCTGATCGACCCGATGGGGCACGAGCGCAAGGTCCGCATGTTCAAGTTGCTGCTCGACATGGGTTTCAGGGAAATCGAGATCGGCTTTCCCTCGGCCTCGCAGACCGATTTCGATTTCGCCCGCTGGTGCATCGAACAAGGCGACGTGCCGGCCGATGTGTCCCTGCAGGTGCTGGTCCAGTGCCGCCCGGAGCTCATCACGCGCACCTTCGAGGCGCTGCAAGGCGCGACCAACCCGATCGTCCATTTCTACAATTCCACCAGCGAATTGCAGCGCCGCGTGGTGTTCGAGAAGGACGTGCGCGGCATCAAGCGCATCGCCACCGACGCCGCCAAGATGATCACCGACATGGCGGCGAAGGCAGGCGGCGGATACCGCTTCCAGTATTCGCCGGAAAGTTTTACCGGCACCGAATTGGAAGTGGCGCTGGAGATTTGCAACGCCGTCACCGAGATCATCCGGCCGACGCCCGAAAACAAGCTCATCGTCAACCTGCCTTCCACCGTGGAAATGTCGACGCCCAACGTCTATGCCGACCGCATCGAGTGGATGTGCCGCCAGTTGGACAACCGCGAAAACCTGATCATCTCGCTGCATCCGCACAACGACCGCGGCACCGGCATCGCCACGACCGAACTTGGCCTGATGGCCGGTGCCGACCGCGTCGAAGGCACGTTGTTCGGCAATGGCGAGCGCACCGGCAATGTCGATATCGTCACGCTGGCGCTCAACATGTACACGCAGGGCGTGGATCCGAAACTGGACTGTTCCGACATCAACCGCATGAAGGCGGTCTACGAATATTCCAACCAGTTGAAGATTCCCGAACGCCACCCCTATGTCGGCGAACTGGTCTACACCGCCTTTTCCGGCTCGCATCAGGACGCCATCAACAAGGGCATCAAGGCGCTGAGAAAGGCCAACACCCCGCTGTGGGAAGTGCCCTATCTGCCCATTGATCCGGCCGATGTCGGGCGCTCGTACGAAGCGATCATCCGCATCAACTCGCAGTCCGGCAAGGGCGGCATCGCCTATGTGCTTCAAGCGGACTACGGCCTCAACCTGCCGCGCAATCTGCAGATTGAGTTCAGCCACGACATTCAGGCGATCACCGACACCGAGGGCAAGGAAGTCTCCGTGAAACGCATCCATGAACAATTCATGGAAACCTATGTCGACCAGCCCGGCGCGCGGCTGAAATATGTCGAACACCGAACCTATCCGGATACGGCCGTGAAGGGCCGCCGCCTGATCGAGGCGACCATCCTCGACAATGGCCACGAAGTAGCCATTACCGGCACGGGCACCGGGCCGATCGACAGTTTCGTCGAGGCGTTGTCACGTCATATCGGCGTCGAAATGTCGGTTCTCGACTATTCCGAGCATTCCCTGCAGCGCGGTTCCAACGCCTCGGCGATCTCCTATGTCGAGGTCGAGCATCCAGGCGGAAAGCTGTTCGGCGCCGGGATCAATACCAACATCTCGTCGGCTTCGCTGGAAGCGGTCGTGTCCGCCGCCAACCGGATCATCGCAATAAGCGCCGGTTAACCAATCGGGGCCGGCCCTCTGGATAACTGTCCGGCGGGCCGGCACCCTCGAAAGCAAACGCTTGTGCGCGAGGTCAAGCGCTATAGTATCGATCCTAGATTCTGCCGCCCGTCGAAAGGGATGAGACTTGCAGCATTCCACGCCTGCCGCCCCCGCAGTGCGCGAGACGCTGGAGCGGGTTCTCGCCAGCGAGACGTTCGCACGTTCCGAACGCGCAAGGGAATTGCTGCGCTATCTGGTCGACCGCCAGCAGGCGGGCGGCTCCGCGAGATTGAAGGGGTTTGCGATTGCCGTCGACGTCTTCGGCAAGGACAATGATTTCGATTCCTCGACCGATGCCGTCGTGCGGGTCCAGGCGGGTCGACTTCGCGAGCTTCTGACCCAGTATTTCGCGACCGAAGGCGTGTCGGAACGCTTGCGCATCACCATTCCGCGCGGCAGCTACGTTCCCGCCTATGAAGCCAATGCGGTGCCTGTGCCGGCCTCCCTGGCCCTCGACGAAAATCTTGCGGGAGCCGTGATCGAAGAAACTACGGCGGTTGCGGCGTCGAAGCGTCGCCGGGGCCTGATCGGCATGCCGTCCATGGCGCGCCAGCTTCCCTTCTTCTGGGCCGCGATCACGCTCGTCATCGTCATGCTCGGCGTGCTGATCGTTCGCCAGGGCGGTTCTTTATCGCCGGACGGCGTCGAAATGGCGAGAGCCGACATCGCCGCAACGAGCAGTATCGCTGCGCCTCAATCGTCCACAGTGCTGCCCGTGGTTTATCTCAGCGTCAAGGCCAAGGGGGAAGCAGCGGACCGGATCGCATCGTCGCTACGTGCGGGGCTTTCGGGCTTCGACACGATCGACTTCATCGGGCGCAACATCTCCGGATCGCCTGACCCGGTCGCCGATGCGTCGAGCTTCGTTTTCCAAATCCTGCCCGGGCAGAGCGCGGACAGCGTCACTGTCGAACTTGAGAACGTGGCGACCGGCCGGGTCCTGCTGTCGCAAAGCCTTGATGCTGCGAACGCGCTGCCGCAGAAGATCGATGACGGCATCGCAAGCATCCTGACGGCCACGGTTCCAGCTTCCGGCACGATCTACAATTACATCGAGCAGAACGGCCTGCAGAAAGGCCTGACCCGGTGCCTGCTGTTGGACGAAAAATATTATCTCGACCAGAACGCCGCGACCCATGAGCCGGCCTACCGCTGCCTTGAAAACCTGGTCGCAAAGAGCGTGAAGTCGCCGCTCGTCTATTCCGAAATCGCTTCGCTGCACCTGGAGGCGGTTACCAAGCACTACGCCTATCCAGCGGGCGCAACCGCCGATCAGGCATTCGAGTTTGCCCGCCGCGCCATCCATATGGGTTCAACCAGCGCCGCCGTGCATCGTTCCTTCGGCTATCTCAAATCCCGACAGGGCGAGTCGGAATCGGCCATCCACTGGATGCACAAGGCCTACCAGCTCAACCCCTACGATCTCGGCATGGCCGCCGGCTATGGCTACAGCCTCATCTTCGCCGGCAAGTATGGCGAGGGAACGCCTATCCTCGCGCGCGCGGTCGAGGCGACGAGCGCCCATCCGACATGGTGGAATTTCGGCTTGTTCGTCGGAAAGTTCATGCAAGGCGACATGGCCGGCGCCAGGAAGGCCAGCGACGCGCTGATGACGACGGCACCCAAATCGCACTATCTCGCCGCGCGCATCATCAGCGCCAAGGCGTTTGGCGACGACGCAGAGCTAAGAGAACTCAAGGATACGCTGACCCAGCAATTTCCGCGTTTCGTCGCAAATCCGCGCAAGGTTTTCGCTGAAAGGAATTACCCTGCGGATCTGACCGACCGCCTGATCGACGCGTTGCATGAAGCCGGCATTTTCAATGCAAGCTGACACCGGCGATCCGACCACGGCGATCCATGCCGTCGAAGCAGGAAGCGGGTCCGAGGCAATCGTATTCATCCACGGGTTCGGCGCGGCTCATGGCGTTTGGGATACGATCCTGCCCTCGCTTGTGCGGCATGCACGCACCATCGCCTATGACCTGCCCGGCCATGGCCTTTCGCTGAAAACACCGGGTGCCGGCTCGGCCAAATTTGCCGCGCGCGCTATTTTGGCCGACCTTTCCGAGCGTGGGGCAGAAAAAATCCATGTCGTCGGCCATTCCATGGGCGGGGCTGTGGCGACGTTGATGGCGTTGGCCGAGCCGCAGCGCATCGCCTCGCTGACACTGCTTGCGCCGGGCGGTTTCGGACCGGAAATCAACGGTCCCCTGCTGCGCCGCTATGCCAAGGCCGTCGATGCACTTGAACTGCGCGCCTGCCTGGCGGCCATGTCGGGCGAGAACGCAACCGTAACCGATGATGCACTCAGCTCCTATCTCGCCATGCGCGGACGGCCCGGCCAGACGGAAAAGCTGGTCGAAATCGCCGCCGCCATCACCAGGGACGACCGCCAAGGCATGATCCCGCGCGAAATGCTGGCGACGCTGACGATGCCTGTCACGCTGCTGTGGGGCACGGATGACCCCGTCGTGCCGTTCACACAGTCCGCCGACCTGCCTGCCAATTTTACCGTCCGCGTCGCGCCGGGAGCCGGCCACATGCTGATTGGAGAGACACCAGAACTAGTGCGCGACGCAATCCTCGCCAATCTTGCTCTCCCCGGTTGATCTGGCGGCTGTATTTCACCATCTTCTGTGGTAACTCCTCGTTAACCAAACCCGAGGCTGAAGCTGATGAGTGATGCAAGCGATAGCCCCCTGAACCAGGCGCGAACGCTTTCCGTCGTGGTGCGGGACGTCAAGAACGCGCTCGCCGATCGCGACGACGTCGTCGTGGACATGCGCGATGCGCACCGCATGCGGCTGGAACTGCTGGCCGCCGAACTCGCGCCCGTTTTCGCGGACGTTCCCGCCGATATGGATAGTTTCGATTTCACCGTATCCTCGGGGCTTCAGCCGCGCCTGTGGATCGATGCGGTGAGCCATGTCGCGATGGGACGCGACCGTCGCACCTTTCGCTTTCTCAGGGATACGCGCGTCGGCCGCGTGGTGCTGGCCGAGTCGACCGATATGAGACCTGTCGCCGACCAGGTCACGCGCTATGTCGCCGAACGCATCGTCGAGCGGCAGCGGCTGATGGAAGGCGGTGCCGAGCCGGTCGCCGGGGTTTCCCGGAACGCCGTGGCGGAAGCCGAGCCGCCCTTGAACGGGCGCTCGCGCATGCGCGGCAAGGTGTGGTCCGCACTTGCCGCCGGGCTGGCATTGATACTTGCCGGGGCGCTGTTCGGGCTCGGAATATCGGCCGTGCTGTTCTGGGACCGCATCAGCGCGGCCCTGTTCAGTTCCTGATCGACGCAGCGGCGTTGCCGCTGAGTTCCACGGTTTCCAGATCGCTTGGCGGCAGGGCGATACCGGTCAACCCGCGCCGTGTCAGGCGCACGCGCCAGTCGCCCTTTTCGCCGTCTATGTCGATAAGATTGTATTGCGCCGCCGGATGCGAACCGCCCGGCGCCTGGCCCGCGGCAGCGACACCGATGACCGGGATTCTAGCTCCCTTGCCGTCGATCATGTTGAGCGATGGCAGGTGCGAATGGCCGTGCAGGACAAGTTCCGCCCCCTGTCGGCGCATCGCCTTTTGAAAGCGACCGATGCCGAACAGGCGCTTGTGCTGAGAAACAGCGTCGCGCACTGGTGGATGATGGATCATGATGACCCGGAAAAGCCCGCGCCGGCCGGTCTCTTCCAGGATCTTCTCCAGCCGCGCCGCCTGCCTCTCCCCGAAAAACCCGTTGGCCATGAAGGGGGCGGTGGCGCGCGCCGTCGAGACGCCGATCAGCGCTATGTTCTGACGCACGCGCAGATAGGGAAACGCATCTCGGTTGACCGGGGAACTGGCCCCGTCGCCGCTCATCCATGCGCCCCACGAGCGGCACGCCTTGTCGAAAGCGCCCGGCACATAGGCATCGTGGTTGCCGGGCACCACCGACACGTCCTGCGGCGAGCCCAGCGTTTCCAGCCATAGCCGCGCCATCTCGATCTCGCCGTCCAGCGCCAGATTGACCAGGTCGCCGGTAACGGCAAGATGGGCGGGTTCGCTTGCCTTGAGATCGGCGACGATGGTGTCGAGCACCGCATCGCGCATATGGCGGCGGCGGTTGCGCTGCCAGTTGACATAGCCCACCACCCGCTTGGAGGCGAGGTCGCGATAGGTTACAGCGGGCAGCGGCCCCAGATGGACATCGGAAATATGCGCAAGCCTGAACATTTTCTCTTCATAGGCGACGAAGGCCAGGCTTTCCACCGAAGGTTTTACCGCGGATGACCGAGGACAACGAAGAAGCGTTCCGCCAGACCGGCTGGCCGGGCTTTCGGGCCAAGCTGTTCCATCTCTATTTCCTGCTCAGGCGACCAATGACCTTGGGCGTGCGCGGCCTCGTCTACGACCGCGCGACGAACTCGGTCTTCCTTATCCGCCACACTTACGTGCCTGGCTGGCAGTTGCCGGGCGGCGGCGTCGAGGTCGACGAGACGCTGGAAAAAGCGCTGGAGCGCGAGCTTTCCGAGGAAGGCAACATCGCCTTCACCGCGCCGCCTCGGCTCAAATCCCTGCACTTCAACCGACGGTCAAGCCGGCGCGACCATGTCGGCTTCTACCTGATCGAGGATTTCGTCCAATCCAGGCCAAAAACGCCGGACCGCGAGATTGCCGAATCCGGCTTCTTCCCGCTCGACAAATTGCCGGAGGGCGTCACCCCAGCGACCCTGCGGCGCATCGCCGAAGTGTTCAGCGGCGCAACGCCCTCGCTCTACTGGTAACTCACGCCGCTTCCCGGAACCGGGCACGATCATGCGGCGCATCGAAATCGAGCGCCGGGCCGACCGGCACGATGCGCGTCGGGTTGATGGTGTCGTGGCTGCCGTAATAATGCGCCTTGATGTGCTGGATATTGACCGTGCCGGCCACCCGCGGTACCTGGTAAAGCTCGCGAACATAGTTCGACAGGTTCGGATAGTCGGCAATCCTACGCAGATTGCATTTGAAGTGGCCGACATAGACCGGATCGAAGCGCACCAGCGTCGTGAACAGCCGCCAATCGGCTTCGGTGATCTGCCCGCCGACCAGATAGCGCTGCTTCGACAGGCGCTCCTCGAGCTGGTCCAGCGTGGCGAAAAGCTCGTGAAACGCCTCTTCATAGGCCTGTTGCGTGGTGGCGAAGCCGGCGCGATAGACACCGTTGTTGATCGCCGGATAGACCAGCGCGTTGATCGTGTCGATCTCGCCGCGCAGCGCCTTGGGATAGAAATCGAGCCTCGCGTCGCCAAACTCGTCGAAGGCGGAATTGAGCATGCGGATGATTTCGGACGACTCGTTGCTGACGATCGTTTTTTCGCGCTTGTCCCACAGCACGGGCACCGTCACCCGGCCTGAATAGGCAGGGTCGGCCTTGGTGTAGAGCTGATGCAGGAAGTCGAGCCCATAGAGCGTATCGCCCGTAGCGCCGTCCTCTGCCAGGAACGTCCAGCCGTCCGCGCCCATGAACGGATGCACCACCGAAACGGAAATGACTTCTTCCAGTCCTTTCAGCGCCCGGAAAATCAGGGTGCGGTGCGCCCACGGACAGGCCAGCGAGACATAGAGGTGGTAGCGGCCGGACTCGGCCTTGAAACCGCGCTTGCGCCCTGGTGCCGGGGCGCCGTCAGCCGTGATCCAATCGCGCCATTGCGACTGCGACCGCTCGAACTTGCCGCCCGTCGATTTGGTGTCGTACCAGCGATCCTGCCACTTGCCTTCAACCAGCAATCCCATAATCTTGTCCTTCCGTGCTTTCACCACATGTAAGGCACCCGACGACGATCCGAAAAGCATTTGCCTTGAACAGAGTGTCAATCGGCCCCCCTTCCGGGGCTAAAGGCCGATTGCAGCGGCCGACATTTGATGCTAGCGGACAACCACCATGGTCCACGTCTTTGCATCCATCCGGTTCGACCGACGACGAAAGAACGCCCGCGCCTGAACAGGCGCTGACTGGCGAACGCTGCGCCTTGCAGCATCTTTCCTCGCATACCGGAACGCGACGACCATGAACTCTGCCGACGTGACCTACCTGCCGGAAACCCCGGCGCATGACCACCAGATCGACGTCATCAACGAAGAAGCTTTCGGGCCGGGCCGCTTTGCGCGCGCCGCTTACAAGATACGCGAAGGCGGCCCGCACGACCGGGCCTTGTCCTTTGTCGCCATGCAAGGCGAAACCGTCATCGCTTCGGTGCGGATGACGCCGATAGCAGCGGGCGAAGGCCGTTCCGTCATGCTGGGGCCGCTGGCGGTGCGCCCGGCCTTCAAGAACCTCGGCATCGGCCGGCGGCTGGTGGCCATGGCGCTGGAAGCGGCGACAACGGCGGGCGTGCCTTCTGTCCTGCTGGTCGGCGACGAACCCTATTACGGGCCGCTCGGCTTCACCAAAGTACCGCACGGCCAGATCTTGATGCCCCGCCCCGTCGACCTCAACCGGGTGCTGGCCCACGAAATCATGCCCGGAACCGTGCGCAAGCTTTCCGGCGAAGTCTGCCACGCCGACCAGGCTCAACGCCGATAGGTACGTTGCGCCGCCTGCACCGTCTCCGTACTGTGCGGAAAACCAGGAGAGAAAAATGAACCCGAACGGACAGGTCGCAATCGTAACTGGCGCAGGCTCCGGCCTTGGCGAGGCGACGGCGCGGGCGCTTGCCGCCAAGGGCGCCAAGGTCGCCATTCTCGATGTCGGCATGGAACGCGCCGCCAAGGTCGCTGCGGACATCGGCGGCATCGCGGTCCAATGTGACGTCAGCAGCGCCGACAGCGGTGTTGCCGCGATTGCAGAAGTGGGCCAGAAACTCGGAACCGCCCGCATCCTCGTCAACTGCGCCGGCATCGCCATCGGCGTGAAGACGGTCGGCAAGGACGGGCCGCATCCGCTCGACCAGTACCGCAAGGTCATCGAGGTCAATCTTATCGGCACCTTCAACATGATCCGTCTCTTCGCCGACGCCGCTGGAAAACTCGATGCTCTCGAGGGGGCCGAACGCGGCGTCATCGTCAATACCGCCTCGGTCGCCGCCTATGACGGCCAGATCGGCCAGGCCGCCTATTCCTCGTCCAAGGGCGGCATCGTCGGCATGACGCTGCCGGTGGCGCGCGACCTCGCCCGCTCCGGCATCCGTGTCTGCACCATCGCGCCCGGCATCTTCAAGACGCCGATGATGGCCGGCATGCCGCAGGACGTGCAGGATTCGCTGGGGGCCGCCGTGCCGTTCCCCTCGCGGCTTGGCGAGCCATCGGAATACGCCGCGCTTGCCCTGCATATCGTGGAAAACCAGATGCTCAACGGCGAAACTATTCGTTTAGACGGGGCGATCCGCATGGCCCCGAAATAACTGGTATTCGGTGGCCACCGCCACCAAGCCTGCGTCCAGTCAAGAGGTCTGCGATTGGGTGGTTAGGCGACATTCTGCTTTGTACGCGATGGGCCGGAAAGAGGACTTCTGCTAATGGGTCATGGCGGCAAGTGGGTCGCTCGATTGTAGCCCGCTTCACTTTTGCGTACCCTCGGCAGCCTGCGAGAAGATGGCGAGGAGAAGATCCCTTATGGCGAAGCTTGTTTTTGGATTGAACCAGTCGCTGGACGGCTATGTCGACCACGACCACACGGCATTTGTACCCGATCCCGTGCTTTTTCGTCATTTCATCGACGACGTGCGCGGCCTCGCCGGCAGTGTGTACGGTCGCCGTATGTATGAGGTGATGCGGTATTGGGACGAGGATCATTCTGAGTGGGGTGAGGCAGAATGTGACTATGCGGCGGCGTGGCGGAGCCAACCGAAGTGGGTCGTGTCACGCTCGTTGAAGTCCGTTGGCCCGAACGCCACCCTTGTCGATGATGAGGTCGAGGCGGCGATACGCGGTTTGAAAGCTCAACTCGATGGGGTGATTGAAGTTTCCGGACCAGAGTTGGCGGGAAGTCTGACCGACATGGGCCTTGTCGATGAGTATCGGTTGTACCTCCATCCCGTTGTCCTCGGCGGCGGCAAGCCGTTCTTCGCCGGCCCGCGGCCCCCGCTGCGCCTCGTGGCGAGCGATCGTATCGGCGAGGACGTGATCAGGTTGACATACGTTCCAGCATAGTCACGGCGATTAGCCTGACGGACCGCTGAAGAGGCGGCTTTTGGGATCGGCGACGGCAGCCATGAGTGTCCGCCGTGCGGTCGAATGCAGCCTTCGTGGCTGTTGGCGCCGAATGGCGGAAATAACCTTGTCAAACGCCGCCTGACCCGCAATAAGTGGAGAAAGAATATCAACTTATTGCGGTGAGCAAATTGGAAGACAAAAAGAAGGACGTGCTGCGCCAGACTAATGCCGAGGCGATCCGGCTGGCCAGGACGCTGGTGCGCGGCGCGCGCTATGGCTCGCTTGCCTTCATCGACCCCAAGACCGGCGCGCCGAACGTCAACCGCGTCGGCGTCGCGACAGACATCGACGGTGCGCCGCTGATCCTCGTCTCGATGCTCTCGGCCCACACACCCGCCATTCTGGCCGACCCGCGCTGCTCGCTGCTGGTCGGCGTGACCGGCAAAGGCGATCCCCTGGCGCATCCGCGCATCACGCTGGCCTGCCGCGCCACGCGGCTGGAACGGGGCGGGCCGGATCACATCCGCGCCGAGCGGCGCTACCTGAACCGCAATCCGAAGGCGAAGCTCTATGTCGGGCTTGGCGATTTTTCGATCTTCCGCCTCGAGCCGGAAAGCGCCAGCCTGAATGCCGGGTTCGGCAAGGCCTACCGGCTCGAACGCGCCGACCTTCTCGTCTCGGGCCCCATCAACGACGAGCTGGCGGCCAGCGAACAAGGCGCGCTCGACCACATGAACGCCGACCATCTTGATGCGATCGCCGTCTATGCGCGCCATTTCGCCAAGGCTTCAGGCAGCGGTTGGAGGGTTACCGGATTCGATGCTGATGGTATCGACATTGCTTCTGGAGACGATGTCCACAGGGTATTTTTTCCCCAGCCTCTCAAGGTCTCCACCGAGCTGCGCCCCAGTCTGGTGGAGATGGCGCGGGCCGGGCGTGCGGCAGAACCGCCACAGTCCTGATGGCAATGGCCGCTTCAACCAGCCGGTTGCGGTTGTGGTTTGGGTGAAATGTTTCTACCTTCCATTTGCGCCGTCGGGCTTGCGGCGCAAATGATTTGCCGCATCTCGATGCGGCTGCGCCGAGATTTTCTCGCGGCCATTTGCAGGCATCTTTTCGGTGTCGGTCTTGTGCCGCGAACGATTGATTGATGGAATTCCCGCGCTATCTGCCCCCATAGCGCTGGAAAGCAGGGAAAGTGTGGGGTTAATGATGGTTTCGTCCAAGCTGATCGACAATGCCGAGGCTGCGGCTTCCTTCCTGATGCTGATGGGCAACGAAAAACGGCTGATCATCGTCAACCATTTGCTGGACGGCGAAATGTCGGTCGGCGCGATTGCCGAAAAAGTATCGCTCAGCCAGTCGGCGCTTTCGCAACACCTGGCGAAACTCCGCGCCTTCGGCCTGGTTCAGACCCGTCGAGACCGGCAGATGATCTATTATTCCTGCCAATCCGAGATGGTGCGAGCGCTTTTGCAGATGCTAAGCGCCGTTTTCGATGACGAGGAGCAGGCAGCCCCGGCCCTGCGCCGCACGGGGACTTGACCACAAGCGACCACGCAGCTTTATCCCGGCGACACTTTTGGTGAGCATCGGAGTATTCCGAAAACCGGCAACCACTTTTCGGTCCGATGCTCCAGCCCACCGGGAAAGCCATGAATCTCACCCGCATTGACGATCCGCACGACCCCAGGATCGCGGCCTATCTGGATATTCGCGAGCGCGACCTGGCCGGCAGGCAGGGCCGCTTCATCGCTGAAGGCAAGGTGGTGCTCGACGTGCTTTTATCGGCGCGACGCTTCACCACCGAATCGATCCTCGTGCTGGAAAACAGGCTGGCCGGCCTGGCCGACATTCTGGCGAAAGCCCCGGAATCCCTGCCGGTCCATGTCGTGTCCGGCGAGGTCATGGACAAGATTGCTGGCTTCCACATGCATCGCGGCATATTGGCCATCGGCATCAAGCGCGCGCGCCAGGACGCGGAAGCCCTGCTGGCGGATCTTCCACCGCTGATCGTCGCACTGGTCGGCATTTCCAACCACGACAATATGGGCTCGATCTTTCGCAATGCCGCAGCTTTTGGCGCTCATGCGGTGTTTCTGGACACGTCGTGCTGCGACCCGCTCTACCGCAAGGCAATCCGCGTTTCGGTGGGCGCGGCGCTGAAAGTGCCCTTCGCCACCTTCGACGATACGAGCGGTTTTATCGGGACGCTCGACCGGCTCGGCTATGACCAATTTGCCCTGTCGCCGCGCGGCGCTATCGACATTCGCGACGCGCGGCCAGGAAAACGGCTGGCGCTGTTTCTGGGAACGGAAGGGGAAGGCCTGCCCGGCCCCCTGCTGGAGCGGCTGGAGACGGTACGTATTGCGATGGCGAAAGACTTCGACAGCCTGAACGTCGCCGCCGCCTCCGCCATTGCGCTGCACCATTTCTCCCGCATCAAGAACTGATACTGGAACGATCCCGCCTGGCTTTCAGCCTTCAGCCGCCGCTTTCTGCAAGGCCCGGACCCGGTCGGCAAGGCTCATCATGCGCTCGCCCTGTTGCCCGGAGGCCTGATCGACCTGAGGGGCCGCAAGCGCCTTGGAAATCGGCGAATCCGGACCGTCGAGCAGCGCCGTCAGTTGGACCACTTCCGCCGCGAGATCATGCATCTGCTCGCGCAGCATCGAAGCGTCGCCCGCCTCGTCTCCCGGCGAATGCGCTTGCTGCGCCGCCGCAACATCGGTCCTCAGTTGCTTGTTCTCGCGGGCAAGCGCCACCAGCCGCGCTTCCAGCCGCTCGCGAGCAACGTCCAGCTTGCCGATGGCTTTTTCGATGTCGGCCTCCCGACGGGGGTTCGCGGCAGCGGGAGCCACGCCCTTCGACTGCTCCCGCAGCCGTTCGATTTCCTTTTCGCGGCGGTCGAGCTTTTCGTCCCGGTCCGCCAAAGTCGCCATCAGGCGCGCGACTTTCTTGTCGAGGTCGCTCGCCTTTTTCCGCTCGGCGTCTATGGCTTCACGGGACAACCGGTGTTCCACTTCGATCTCCTTTTGACGCCGCAGCGCGTCCTTGTGCTGGGTGCGCAGCGAAGACATTTCGTCGGTCAGCCCCTGGAGCCTGGATTCCCTGGCCACCAGTTCGATCTGCCGGTTGCTGGCGGCAAAGCTCGCCTCGTCATACATCTGGCCCAGCCGTTCCAGTTCCTGCGCCGCCTCCTCGGCAAGCCGTTCGCTGTCCGCCAGCCTGGCGGACAGGGTGCCGACCTGCTCTTCGCTTTTGCGCGCCATGACCGTAAGCGCCTCGTTGGCCTGTTCCTGTGCCGCGATCTTCAGTTCATGCGCGGCGCGTTCGGTTTCGAGCGCCGCCAGTTGCTCGCGGCTACGGCCGATTTCCACCATTTGCCCGGCCGCCTTCTCGCGCAACGTCCCGACGGTCATTTCCAGCTTGCGCGTCGCCATGGCGAACTCCGCGCGCATGCTGTCCTTGTCCGCCTGGATTTCGGAAAGGGTCAGCGGCATTGATCCCTGAATGCGGGCGCGCGTCAGCGAGACGGCCCGGCGCCAGATGGCCGGAGCGACCAGCAGCGCAAGAAATCCGGCACCGAGGAAGCCGAGCGCGAAGAAAAGGATAGGCTGGACCAAGACGCTCTACTCGCTATGGATCGCGGAAGCCTTCGCAGGCACGCTACTGTGCCACGTTGCGCCGAGGCAAATCCAGTGCTCCCCGCAGGGAGCCCGTTAAAATCCAAGCCTTAAAATGGATTCCACGTCGGCCGGTCGGTCAGCTTCAGATAACCGAGATTGACGCCGAGCCGTGCCCCGACGCCGGTACGGATCGGCACCAGCAGCATGTTGTTGTTCTTGAGCACGTTGAAGCCGACGCCGGCGATCACATAGGCCGAGCCGGCAACGCCGCCGAAGCGGTTGTAGATGGCGCTCACGTCGTCCAGATTATAGACGAGCATCATCACGCGCGACCCTTCACCGCCGAAATCCCAGCCCAGCGAAGGACCTTGCCAGAATGTTTTGTGGTCGCCGGCGTTCTTGGTGTAGAGCGTTCCCTCGCCATAGGTGAGCCCGCCGATAAAGGCGCCGGACCCTTCCTCGCCGAGCAGATAGCCGTTCGGCAGGCCGTAAGACGCAAAAATCTTCTCGACCACGCTGGCAAGGCCGCCGGACGTCGCGCCAAAGAATTTATGGCCGGAATCGACGATTTCCTGTGCGGTATATTCCTGTGCCTGCGAGGCGGAGACCGACAGGCCGTAAAAACCCGCAAGGGCAATCATCATCGTAAGGACACGGAAAACATTCCGGTCGTAAAGTCGGGAAAACATTGCTTCCAATCTCCGTCAGGGAGCGCTTTCGCCGACGCCTCACCCGTGCAGGCTCCTTGCTGGCCGCTTCGGGTATGTCAGGATAAACTGTTATGGTGCCAATCTAGGCCGTAATCGTTTTTCAACCATTAAAGTCTCACATGAAGATGGCGGCACAAAGGCCGTCGGGCGACCTATTGCGGGCGTATTGCCGAAAGATCGATTTATGATTTGTTGATGCTCCGATGCTGGCTGTATACCCGCCCAAGTCGGAGTTGGGGCGATTCGTCGATGTAGCGTTTCGTGAATTTCATTTTGCTGTTTTTGCCTTTACCGGGGATTCTCCATGGCTGAGCTTTTCACCCTGTCCGCACCCGATCTCGCAGCGCTGCTGTGTAGCCGGGTCTGCCACGACATCATCTCGCCGGTAGGCGCGATCAATAATGGACTGGAACTGCTGGACGAGGGCGGCGCCGACGAAGACGCCATGAACCTCATCCGCCAGAGCGCCCGCAACGCGTCTGCCCGCTTGCAGTTTGCGCGCATCGCGTTCGGAGCCGCCGGTTCGGCAGGCATGCTGATCGACACCGGCGACGCCGAAAACGTCGCCCATGCGTTCCTCAAGAACGAAAAGCCCGAACTGACCTGGACCGGAACGCGCGCCTTGCTGCCCAAGAACAAGGTCAAGCTGCTGCTCAACCTCCTTCTGGTGGCCAATGCAGCCATTCCGCGCGGCGGCAAGATTTCAGTGACGCTGGAAGACGTCGAGACGCAGCCGCGCTTCACGCTTACTTCCGCCGGCCCGATGCTGCGCGTCCCGCCGAAATTCCTGGAACTTCATTCCGGCAACCAGCCGGACGAGCCGATCGACGCCCATTCGGTGCAGCCTTACTATACGCTGCTTCTGGCGCGCGAGGCCGCAATGACCATCTCGATCCACGCCACGATGGACGAAATCGTCCTGACGGCAAGCTGAACGGTGCCCAAAGCCCCGGAAATAAAGCCTTCCTGAGCACGAAACAGGCATAGTCGAGACAAATTTATCCATCGGCTTTTCCGCTTCTTTACCAGCCTGCCCTACACTCGCTTGTCAGGGGACCGGCCACGCCGGGCAGATCAGGCAATAAGGGGATGGCAATGAAGCGATGCATGTTCGTCGACGATTCGAGCGTTGTCAGGAAAGTCGCCAAGCGTATCCTTGGCGGACCGGATATGCTGGTGATCGAAGCCTCCAGCGGTCCCGAGGCACTGGAAATGTGCGCCACCGACATGCCCGACATACTCGTCGTGGACGGCGCGATGGAGGGCATGCCGACGACCGATTTCATTCGCAAGGTTCGAACCCTGAACACGCCGGTCGTGCCGACAATCCTGGTTTCCCTGGTCGAAGTCGACATCGGGGCGATCATGCGCGCCAAGCGCGCCGGCGCCCAAGGTTATTTGTTGAAACCCTTCAACCGTCACCAGTTGACCGAACGTTTCCGCACGCTGGACAGCGCCGCCTGATCGGCGCGCATGATGCCCCATGGAACGGATCGCCTTCGGGCGATTCTCCGCGTGGATTGATGACGCTCAGGCCTTTTTGGCTTCCACAATGCAAAAAGCCCGGCAGAAGCCGGGCTTTTATTGCGTCGTAGCCTGCCGTCAGGCGATTTCGCGAACCTCTTCCGGCTCGCGCAGCACATAGCCGCGCCCCCAGACGGTTTCGATATAATTCTGGCCGCCGGATGCCGCATCGAGCTTCTTGCGCAGTTTGCAGATGAAGACGTCGATGATCTTCAATTCCGGCTCGTCCATGCCGCCATAAAGGTGATTGAGGAACATTTCCTTGGTCAGCGTGGTGCCCTTTCGCAGCGAAAGCAGCTCCAGCATCTGGTATTCCTTGCCGGTCAGGTGCACGCGCTGGGTGCTGACTTCGACCGTCTTGGCATCCAGGTTGACCACCAGTTCGCCGGTCGTGATGACCGACTGGGCATGGCCCTTCGAGCGGCGCACGATAGCGTGGATGCGGGCGACCAGTTCGTCCTTGTGGAAAGGCTTGGTCATGTAGTCATCGGCGCCGAAGCCCAGGCCGCGGACCTTGTCCTCGATGCCGGCCATGCCGGAAAGGATGAGGATCGGCGTCTTGACCTTGGAGAGGCGAAGCGTCCTCAGCACCTCGTAACCCGACATATCGGGGAGGTTCAGATCGAGAAGGATAATGTCGTAGTCGTAAAGCTTTCCGAGATCGACGCCTTCTTCGCCCAAATCGGTCGTATATACGTTGAAGCTTTCCGACTTCAGCATCAATTCGATGCTTTGTGCGGTTGCACTGTCGTCTTCAATCAGCAGAACGCGCATCTCATTCCCCTTTTCCGCTACCGATCCGTTTCCGAGCCGTCCTGAATCGGAGCAGCAATTTCCTAAGTCGAAGCTGCCACCTAATGGTTAACAAATCCTAATTACGTACCCGTTACGATACCAGATTTTTTAACCAATTTCTACACTCACTTGAATCGGCTACGGAATCCCGATGCCGATTCGTTAATCCGAAACATTAGAAGTCCGGACTAAGCGATTCTTCTGACTCATAAGGTGGCATCGTTTTCCGTGTCGAAATTTTTACCTGCCCTTAAGTCCTGGGTCCTATGATTAACAATGCCCGTAAACGAATGGTTACCGGCATGAAAAAATTTTAGGATTTTGTTTCCTATAGCGAGGGGAAAGCTAGGGGAAACAGGCGGGACAGGCCCTGCCGGGGTCGTTTGAACGCTATGTGCAAGTGTGCGTATGCTGGAGTTTCGAATCATGAAATCACGTGAGAACCTGGTTCGACTGAAGCAGTTTCAAGTCACCGAGAAGCGGCGACAACTGCTGCAGCTCGATATGATGATCGCCGAATTCGAGCGAATGGCCGGCGAACTGGAATTGCAGATCGCCGCAGAAGAGAAAAAGGCCGGCATTACCGATACATCTCATTTTGCCTATCCGACCTTCGCAACGGCGGCGCGCCTGCGGCGCGACAATCTCAGGAATTCCCAGTCCGACCTCGCCCAGCAGCGAAGCGCTGCCGAATCATTACTCGCTGAAGCTGAAGCGGAGCTTTCCAAGGCGGAATTGCTCGAATCGCGAGACACAAGGCTTCGGGACGTCGAGATCGACAATCGCAGCGCGATGATCGGCTAAACGCCGAAGCCTGCCCCTGACCTGACGGCCCCATTAACGCGGGCAAAGCGCGCCCGCGCAACTATGACGCATCGCCGCCGATGAAATCCGCACCGTATGGCAGGCGGTGCCGTCACTTGGTTGTTTGTTCCAGGATGCAACGGGAGCGGCGTCTTCGCCCCCGAAACGCGCCTGTGCGGCACCGGGCAGCCAGTGTCGGACCGAAAAACGGAAGCCGGTTTTCGGAAAATTCGACGCTCAAACAAAGAGGTAGAGCGAAAGCCCGGGTTTACCCGGGCGTTGGCCGCTCCAACTGCGAGTTGGAGCATCCTTCGCGCGTCGCGGCGGACCGCAAGGCGTCGGCGAACTCAACCGTCTTTCAGAACAGCAAAAAACCGTCGGCCAACGCCGAACGGGCTTTCACCCCCGAAAGGGAGCCACGTTCCGATTGTTCCGGAGAACGATCAATACCGCAGTGTGCCGTTTGTGCGTCCGAAGGGACGCCGACACTCAGTGGCGGTATTGCTGGATGCGGGTCGTGCGCAATCCCGCTAGGCCGTACTCGTCGATCGATGCCTGCCAGGAGAGGAACTCTTCCGTGGTCAGCTTATAGCGCTGACACGCCTCTTCAAGGCTCAGAAGCCCGCCCCTCACGGCAGCAACAACTTCCGCCTTGCGCCGGATAACCCAGCGCCTTGTATTGGTCGGCGGCAGATCGGCAATGGTAAGAGGGCTGCCGTCAGGCCCGATAACATATTTGACTCGCGGTCTAATTAGATCGGTCATCGTACTCTCTACTAAAAACTCAAAGACCCAATCCCCACCACATTACCGTCACAGCTTTAAAAATTGCCTAAGCCCGCCCTAATGGATAGGTAAGGATCATGAATGCCGCGTTAGGGATTTCAGTGGCATTTGAAACAACGCGCACAAAACCGTAGGTGCGACCCCTGCCCCGGCACCCCGGTGCTGGCGAAGTCGCCAAGCTTGCCCTATATTCGGCGCATCGTTCGGGCCTTGAACCCGAACCGTTGAGAATACGGACTTGACCATGAACAGCCTCGACCTTCCCGCACGCCCTGAAGAAACGCGAATCGTGGTGGCGATGTCGGGTGGCGTCGATTCCTCCGTCGTCGCAGGCCTGCTCAAACGGGAAGGCTACGATGTCATCGGGGTCACGCTTCAGCTTTACGACCATGGCGCGGCGACCCATCGCGCCGGTTCCTGCTGTGCCGGCCAGGATATCGACGACGCCCGCCGCGTTGCCGAGACACTCGGCATTCCGCATTATGTGCTGAATTACGAGGAACGCTTCCGCAAGGCCGTGATCGATCCTTTCGCCGCCAGCTATATGGCCGGCGAAACGCCGATCCCCTGCGTATCCTGCAACCAGACCGTAAAGTTCGCCGACCTTCTGGCGACCGCGCAGGAGCTTGAGGCCGACGCCCTGGCGACCGGCCACTATATCCGCTCGCGCGCCAATGGCGCACATCGGGCACTGTACCGCCCTGTCGATCTGGATCGCGACCAGAGCTATTTCCTCTTTGCCACGACGCAGGCGCAGCTCGACTATTTGCGTTTTCCGCTTGGCCACCTGCCGAAGCCGCAGGTGCGCGCCATCGCCGAGGAGATGGGCCTGTCCGTCGCCGCCAAACATGACAGCCAGGACATCTGCTTCGTGCCGCAGGGAAAATATTCCGACGTCATCGCCAAGCTTAGGCCAAATGCCGCCAATCCCGGCGACATCGTCCATATCGACGGGCGCGTGCTCGGGCGTCATGACGGCATATTGCGGTATACGATCGGCCAGCGGCGCGGCATCGGCGTCGCTTCCGGCGAGCCGCTTTATGTCGTGCATCTGGATGCCGAGAATGCGCGCGTCGTCGTTGGCCCGCGTGAAGCGCTGGAAACGCACAAGATCTACCTGCGCGACATGAACTGGCTGGGCGACGGCGCATTGACCGATATTCCCGCCGATGGCGCCGAGGTTTTCGCCAAGGTGCGCTCCACCCGCCCGCCGCGGCCCGCCACGCTGCATCGCGGCGACGGCGCCGTCTGGGTCGAGCTTGCCGATGGAGAGTCCGGCATCGCGCCGGGCCAGGCATGCGTTCTCTATTCCGACGACGGCAACGACGCCCGCGTCCTCGGCGGCGGCTTTATCGGCCGGTCGCAGCGCAGCGCCGATGCCGAAGCGATGTTGAAGAAACTGGCGGCAAACCCCGCCCATATCGCCGCCGAGTAGATAGAGCGAAGTATCCGGTTCTTAGAGTTCGTTTGATAACTCGCCCGGCCGAGGCATGTGGCGTGACTTTCGAGAACCGGAGCGGAGCGTACACCAGTACGTGAGCACCGGAAGCGCAGAAAGTTGCGCCAGATGACCGGCTGGGTAGAGTTTGCGAACGGACGCTTAACGGCGGCGCTTGTCGTGCTTGACAGTCCCGGCCGTCAATATTTTCAGCACCGTGATGGCCTCGGCTCCATCCGTGCGCGGCTCGGCCCGCGTCTCGATGCACTGGATGAAATGTTCCAGCTCGCGCGTCAGCGGCATGCCCTGCTCGACCGCCACATAAGACGGCTCGTTGGCCGTGAACGCCCACTGGCCGCTGTCTTGCCAGACGGCGTGGCGGTAGACGGCAAGCTTGCGCTCCCACGGCTCGACGTCGTCGAACACCGCCATGGCCTTGGTGCCGACCACCGTCAGCCGCCGCTCCCGGTAAGGGTTCAGGCGGGATGCGAAAAGATGTCCGCTGACCCCATTCGGGAAATGCATGTCGAGGTGAGCGAAGTCGCTGAGATTGTCGAGGATCGCCGCGCCCTCGCCATGGACTTCCAGCGGTTCGGTGCCGGTGATCGCCAGGATCATCGACAGATCGTGCGGCGCCAGATCCCACAGCGCGTCATTTTCGGTATGGAACTTGCCCAGACCCAGCCGGTGCGAGTGGATGTAGCGCACCTCGCCCAGTTCGCCCTTGTCGATCAGTGCCTTCAACGTTTCGAAAGCCGGATGGAATCGCAGGACATGGCCGACCATATAGACGCGGCCATTGTCGCGGGCTGCCTTCACCGCCCGCTCGGCGTCGGGCACCGTCAGCGCGACAGGCTTTTCCACCAGCACGTCCTTGCCGCCCTCGACGGCCCGAATGGCCATGTCCGCATGAAATTGCGGTGGCAGCGCCAGGACGATGGCGTCGACGTTCTTGTCCGTAAACAGGGCGTCCGGCGCAATCGCCAGACAGTCCTGCTCGCTGGCAAAGCCCTCGGCGCGGGCCGGATTGACATCCGAAACCGCGTAGAGCGCACCAAGGGCCTTGAGGGTGCGGATATGGTTGCTGCCCCAGTATCCGCATCCAAGGACTGCAATGCGCGGTTTCATCAAATGTAAGCTCGAGAATTTCGTAGCAGACACATAGCGGTGCGGGAACCGTAACTCAACCCCGGCGACGGTGTTGAAATGCCTGAAATTCGGGTTTTGCCGGGACACGAATATCGCCCCGGCCATCGCCCATGGAAGCTTGACAGGGCAACCCCGGCGACATTATATCCGCCCGACCTTGGCGAACCCCTCGAACTGCGATTGCTTTTCGGGATATTCGCCGCCCTGGCGGGATAGCTCAGTTGGTTAGAGCACGGGAATCATAATCCTGGGGTCGGTGGTTCGAGTCCACTTCCCGCTACCATTTTTTTCTCAGTAAAATCAGCAACTTGGAAATCTTCCCGCCTGGAAATTCTCACATGGTGTAACCGCTCGCCGTGTCAGGATCCGCGCACATGCCAGGCAAATCGATATTGAGAAGAAACCCGGTTCAGCATATTGAGGCGCGGCCCGGCATGCCAGCCGCACCGTTTCAGCGAGGATCATAACGGCAATGGCCGTCTCTATCGAGGCATCATCCCCCGCGAGCCGGGCCTTCTGGCCGGGCTTCATCGCGCTTCTCGGCGGCGCGATTGCCATGGGCATTTCGCCGATTTTCGTTAGGCTGTCAGACGTCGGGCCGTTTGCCAGCGCGTTTTTTCGCGTATTCCTCGCGCTGCCGGTCCTCTATGCCTGGATGCGGCTCGAACAGAGGAATGGAAAACCCGGCGCGCCGGTCCGGCGCTTCTCGCCGGCAGTCGTTGCAACCGGCTTTGCCTTCACGGGAGACCTGTTCTTCTGGCACCTGGCCATTCTCAACACCAGCATCGCCAATTCTACCTTCTTCGCGACGACCGCCCCTGTCTGGGTCGGGCTGATCGGCTGGTTTGCGCTCGGTCGTAGTGTGGCGCCGATGACGATTATCGGTCTGTTCTTCTGTCTTCTCGGTGGAGGGGCTCTGATCGGGCAATCGCTCGCGCTTTCACCTAGCCATCTGATCGGCGACTTCTATGCCGGGCTCACTGCCGTGTTCTTCGGCATCTATTTTCTGACCGTCGAGTGGGCGCGCCGGACCGAAGGTGCCGCAACGATCACGTTTCACATGAGCCTGATCACGGCGGCCCTGCTCGCCATCGTTGCCGTCGGCGCCAATCTGCTTTACGGCCAGCCTCTGTTTCCATCTAGCGCCAATGGTTGGCTGGTATTGATATGCCTCGCGACGATCAGCCATGCCGGTGGCCAGGGGCTGCTCTCCTACGCGCTCGGCACATTGCCATCCATGTTTTCCTCGCTGGTGATCTTTCTTGAAGCGCTCGCGGCAGCCGCACTCGCCTGGGCGATTCTCGGCGAGGCCGTCACGCCTTTGCAGGGACTTGGGGGCCTTGCGATCTTGTTCGGCATCTGGCTGGCCCGCCCACGAGCAAAACAATCGACACCGGCGAATACCGCATCGACTGTCGACCTATGATCCCCGCCATCATCGCATAGCCCGCCCCCACTTGCCGGGCTGCTCGCATGTCCGGCAACATCCCACCTCATACCAAACATCCCAAGCTGATCGTCGTCATGGCACAGCCGGCTGGTCGTTAATCCGGACGGCACATCCAACTACGACGCGGTCGCCAACAGTTCGCTGGCCGGCAACCTGAAAGGGAAGCTTTTTCTCGGTCACGGCGATTTCGACGAGAACGTGCATCCAGCGGCTACCCAGCAACTCGCCGCAGCGCTTGTCGGGGCCGGGAAGACGTTCAACATGCTGATTACGCCAAATGACGACCATTCGACCTTTTCTCGCAGTCCCTATGTTATACGGCAAAAGATGCAATTCCTCCTGCGGCATCTGTTTCCAGAGTAAAACCAGAATACCTTGCCGTTTACCGGAACGCGCCGGCGCTGCCTGCTTGGCTCACCATGGCAAAAATCAGCGTAGTCTTGTGTTTAAGTGTCAAGCGACACGTGATCTCGACATCACGTTGATGACGGCCCCAAACACATACTGTCCGAAAGTTGGTTGATCCGCGCATTAACGCCGTTTGCGACGGAACTCGGTGGCGTGCTATTGTGTTTAGCTGCACAATTTAGGGGAACCGAATTCCTAGTCATCTGTATCACATAGTGATTGTGGACGACGATGCCGCAATCAGGGAAGTTATTCGATCCTGCCTCGAGCCGGAAGGATTTCTGGTAAGTGAGGCAGGGAACGAAGACGAACTCATTGCGATCCTGGACAAACAGCCTGCCGATCTGATTACCCTGGACCTGAAACTGGGGAACGAGGACGGCCTGGCGATTGCCCGCTCCGTGAGAAAGCGGGCCGACGTGCCGATCATCATGGTCACAGGCAAGGCCGAGGCCGTGGACCGGGTTGTCGGCCTCGAACTGGGCGCCGACGACTACATCACGAAGCCGTTCCACGTCCGTGAACTTCTGGCCCGTGTACGCAGCGTCCTGCGCCGCAACAATCGACCGCCGCGCGAGGACGATGAGCCTGCTGCCGAGAAGTATATGTTCGGCGGGTGGATTCTCGACTGCGGTCGGCGTGAACTGGTGTCGCCGGCCGCAAAAACCACGCGCCTCACCAGCACGGAATTCAAACTTCTCGAAACCTTCGCGCTTCGGCCCAACCGTGTGCTTTCACGCAACCAGATAATGGACCTCGTCAAAGGGCCCGCATGGGCCGCGAACGATCGGGCGGTCGACAACCAGATCGGCCGCCTGCGTCGCAAGATGACCGAAATGGACGATAACGAGGAAATGATCCAGAGCGTGCGTGGGGCGGGCTACATGCTCGCGGCAAATGTTACCAAGGTATCTACCTCCGATTTGGAGTGAAGCTCAGGTTGACGGAGCCGGGGTTTGTGCATGGTGGGGATCAGGCAGTTCGAACGCGCCATTCTGGAAATGGGCCTTTTCGCTGCCCATCGACGGAAGCTGGAAGCGAACATACTTGGCATGCTGGTTGCAGCCGGGACGGTCGGAGCCGCCTTTCTCGTCCGTTGGATGGTGATCGGCGAAGCAAGCGCGTTGTTCCCGCTGACGTTGCTGTACGCGGCCGTGGTGATCTCCGCCGTGGTCGGCGGCTACCGCGCCGGCATTTTCGCGACCGCCCTGTCGCTCGTGTACGTGTTGGTGTCCATCGCTCCAATCACCGGTCGAATGGATGTCATTCGCATCGTCTCTTTTCTTGTGAACAGTTTTCTCATCATTGCGATCTGCGAGGTGATGCATCGGGCACAGGCTCGCGTCGGCGAAGCGCGGGCGAATAGCGCCCACGCGCATACGGCTCTCGAAAACGAGCAACGATTGCAGTGGGCCTTGCAAGCAAGTGGCGGCAGCACCTGGGATTGGGACCCCCAAAGCGACGAAATGTGGTGGTCACCGGAAATGTACGCATTGTGGGGTGCCGAGCTAGGTTCGGTATTGCGCGCAGAACAGATGTTCGCGCTCGTCAACAAACAGGACCGCCAGGCCTTCAAGGATGCGGTCCATGCCTCGATCGCCCAGCACAGCAGCTTCCGGTGCGAATTTCGTATCCTGCATGGCGAGCGCGGCGAACGCTGGATGCTTTCGACAGGCCGCCGGACCTTCGATGAAGGAGGCAAGCCGGAGCGAATGGTGGGGCTGACTTTCGACATCACCGAGCGCAAGCAGGTTTATCTGGCGCTTGCCGAAAGCGAACACCGATTCCGTGCAACTTTCGACAACGTGGCCGTTGGCATTGCGCACCTTGCGCCGGATGGATCGTGGATCAGCGTAAACTATCGATTTTGCCAGATAATGGGCTATCCGGCGGAAGAACTCCTGAAGAGCAAATTCCAGCAACTTACACATCCCGACGATCTTGGAGCGCAACAAGTCCTGAGCAACCACATCCTGACCGGGGTTATCGACCGCTACAGCATCGAGAAGCGCTATGTCCGAAAAGGCGGATCCACCGTCTGGGTCAACCTCACCGTAAGCTGTGTCCGGCGCGAATCCGGCGAGGTCGAATATTTCATTTCGGTGATCGAAGACATATCCGAGCGCAGGGCGGCTGAGGGCGCACTTCGCGAAAGCGAGGCCAGGCTCAGGGCCATTGTCGACACGGCCGTGGATGCGATCGTGGTGATTCACGACGATGGCCGCATACAGTCGGTCAATCCCGCCACGGACAGGATCTTTGGCTACGCGGAAAATGAATTGGTCGGCCAGAAGATCACGACGCTCGTTCCGGAGCGCGAGGCGACCGGATCCCTGACCGAGAGCCTGTTCACGCAAGCCGAGGCGGTCGGGAACAGAGGGTTCGGGCGAGACGGGAGACGCAAGGACGGCCGGGTATTCCCCATCGACCTGACCGTCGCGGAGTGGCGGGACGCCAAGGGGCGGCCGTCGTTCACCTGCGTCATGCGAGACGCGACCGAACGCAAGCAGGCGGAAGAGGAACTTGCGCGCAAGCGGCGTATGGAAGTCATCGGCCAACTCGCCGGCGGCGTCGCACACGATTTCAACAATCTGCTGGCCATCATCATCGGCAACCTGGAATTAGCCGAACCGCGCATCGATCAGGCGGACGCTCGAAAAATGATCCGCAAGGCGCTTGAGGCCGCCGAAACCGGGGCCAGTTTCAACCAGCGGCTTCTCTCTCTCGCGCGCAAACGCCGGCTGGAACCGGAGAGGATCGATCTCAACCGCTGGGTATCCGGCACCATCATGTTGCTGGAACGCACGCTCGATGCGAACATTACGTTGACAGCGGAACTGGCTGACGATCTGTGGCCGACCCGAGCCGATGCCGGAGAGGTTGAAAGCGCCGTCCTCAATCTCGCGCTCAACGCGCGCGATGCCATGCCGCAAGGCGGCGAACTCGTGATAAGGACCCGCAACATTACGCTCGACGAGACTAACCGGAAACTGGACAGCGAAGCCCGCCCGGGCGATTTCGTCCTGCTTTGCGTCATGGACACAGGGCATGGAATGGCGCCGGAAATTCTGGCGCGCGCATTCGAACCGTTCTTTACGGCCAAGGAGTCGGGTAAAGGCACAGGCCTTGGTCTCGTCAGCGTCTCGAATTTTGCGCGCCAATCCGAGGGCTTTATCGAACTCGAAAGCGAGGTCGACAAAGGCACGACATTCAGCATCTACCTGCCGCGGGCCCCCGAACAGGAACCGTCCAGCAATCCAGCTCCGCCCGACAATGGCGTCGAAATGACAGCTAAGGGAGAGCTTATCCTTGTCGTCGAAGACGACGACCGCGTTCGTGACGTTACGTCGAAGCGGCTCGAAAATCTGGGCTACATCGTTCGCGAGGCGAGGTCGGCTGTGGAAGCGATCGAATGGCTGGAATCGAAAGCACCAATCAAGCTCGTTTTCAGCGACATTCTCATGCCGGGCAGCATGACGGGCCGCGATCTGGCACAGTGGGTGGGTGCAAACCGTCCCGCCGTCAAGATGCTGCTGACCTCGGGCTACGACGACGGCGACAAGCGCCGATCAAATTCCCGGCTGAAAGTGCTGCCCAAACCTTATTCAACAGCCGAACTCGCAAAACATATCCGCAAGCTGCTGGACAGTTGACCATCGCGGTGCTGCAAGCCGGTGGTCGCCCGAAAGGCGTAACCTCATCCCCTGACCCATCGGATGCCCAATGGGCGAACGGCGTAAGCTTCATGGCAGGGCGCGCGCCATCCGCCTTAGGCCCCTCACCTAGCGCAGATCAGCCATTGTGCGCTCGTTTCAGCATCGACCAAACCGACTACTGAATCGGGAAACGCGGCTTCGTTAAGCAGCGCTGCAACCGATCTGGGGGAATGGGATGCCGATCAACGATTGCGAAATGGGGGCGGGTGTCTCCGTCCTGTATCCCGACCTCGTCAATCTCTATGGCTGCCGTATCGGTTCGCGAACCCGGATCGGGCCTTTCGTGGAGATCCAGAAGGGCAGCGTGATCGGCGAACGCTGCAAGATTTCGTCCCATTCCTTCATTTGCGAAGGCGTGACGATCGAGGATGCGGTGATGGTCGCGCATGGCGTCATGTTCACCAACGGCCTGTTTCCGCGCGCCACCAACGATGACGGCACCCTGCAGGCCGACGGCGACTGGGAATGCACGCCGACGCTGGTTCGGCGCGGCGCAGCCCTCGGCTCCAATTCAACCATCGTCTGTGGCGTCACCATCGGCGAGGAAGCGCTGGTCGGCGCTGGCGCGGTGGTGACGAAGGACGTGCCGGACTTTGCCATCGTGGCGGGCGTTCCGGCGCGCGTCATCGGCGATGTCCGCCGGCCTGGCTCTACGCGAGCCCATGCAAACCGGTTGCGCCAGACCGGTCAGGTTCTGGTTCTCGGAGAGGTTGGCCACAAATGATACGCGTCGGCATCATTGGATACGGCTACTGGGGACCGAACCTCGCCCGCGCGGTCGCGGAAATCGATGCGACAGCGCTCGCCATGATCGCGGATCAATCGCCCGCAGCACTCGAACGTGCCGGCAAGCGCCATCCCTCGGCGCTGCTGGTGACCGATTGGCGTGACCTGATCGACAACTCTTCGATAGACGCGGTGATCGTGGCGACCCCCGTCAGCACCCATTTCGACATTGCGCTCGCCGCCTTGCGGGCAGGCAAGCACGTACTGGTGGAAAAGCCGATGGCCGATTCGGTGCGCAAGGCCGAGATACTGGTCGAGCAGGCGGCGAAACGCTCGCGGGTGCTGATGGTCGATCACACCTTCATTTATACCGGTGCGATCCAGACCATTCGCGGCCTGATCGACGCCGACAGGATCGGCGACATCTACTATTATGACTCCATCCGCGTGAATCTCGGGCTGTTCCAGCGCGACGTGAACGTGATCTGGGACCTCGCGGCGCACGACTTCGCCATCATAGACTACCTGTTCGACGCCGCTCCCGTCGCGATTTCGGCGAGCGCCGCCCGCTGCGTTCCCGACAGCCAGGAAAACATGGCGCATCTCTCGGTCTATTTCGACGACGGCGCCATGGCCCACCTCAACGTCAACTGGCTGGCGCCGGTCAAGGTACGCCAGACGCTGATCGGCGGCAGCCGCCGGATGGTCATCTATGACGACATGCAGACCAGCGAGAAGGTCAAGATTTACGACAGGGGCGTGGACATCGCCGAAGAGCCCGGATCGGCCCATGAACGGCGCGTCTCCTATCGCAGCGGTGAAATGTGGGCGCCTGCGATTGCGCCGAAGGAAGCGCTGCTGACGGAAATCGAGCAGTTCTTCCACTGCATCGAAAACAATGACCGGCCGACTTCCGACGGCCAGTGCGGCCTGCGCGTGGTCGAGATGCTGGCGGCTGCGACGAATTCGACGCTGACGCGCGGCCGGCCGATCGAGCTTGGCACCTTGAGGAAAGCCTCATGATCCCGTTCCTCGATCTGCGCGCTCAATATCGTTCGATTGCCCCCGAACTGGAAAGCGCGATCTTGGAGGCCCTGCGAAGCTGCAATTTCGTGATGGGCGATGCCGTTTCCCGTTTTGAGGCCGATTTCGCGGCCTATTGCGGAACCGAGCATGCCGTCGCCGTCAATACCGGAACGTCCGCCGTCCACCTTGCGCTGCTTGCGGCCGGCGTGGGTCCCGGCGATGAAGTGATAACCGTGCCGATGACTTTCGTGGCCACTGTCGCGGCCATCGTTTATGCGGGCGCAAAGCCGGTGTTCGTGGATATCGATCCGAACATCTGGACCATGGATCCCGCGCAAATCGCCGCCAGCATTACATCGCGCACCAAGGCGATCATGCCGGTTCACCTGCATGGCCGGCTGGCCGACATGGAAGCGATCAACGCCATCGCCAAAAGACATGGGCTGCCGGTCATCGAGGATGCTGCGCAGGCGCATGGCGCCGAGCGGGGCGGTGTCCGGGCCGGCGCATTCGGCGATCTCGGCTGCTTCAGCTTCTACCCCGGCAAGAACCTCGGCGCGTGCGGCGAAGGCGGCGCCGTCACCACGAACTGCACCGAATTCGCCCAGAAAATCCGTTGCCTGCGCGATTGGGGCCAGGAGGGAAAATACAACCACGTCCAGCATGGCTTCAATTTCCGGCTGGACACGCTGCAATGCGCTGCTCTCGAGGTGAAATTGCCGAGGCTGGACGGCTGGAACGCTGAGCGCCGCCGCATCGCCAATGCCTATCACGACCGCCTCGAGGGCGACATCGGGCTCCCTGCGGGCCCCTTCGGCATGGACCATGCCTGCCATGTCTATGCGTTCCGGCATCCCGACCGCGATACCCTTCGGGCCGACCTTCAACGCGCTGGCGTTTCGACAAATGTCCACTACCCCCGGCCCGTTCACCTCCAGCCGGCCTATAGCGGGCTTGGCTATCGGCAGGGCGATTTTCCGGTTTCCGAAGCGCTTGCGGCGGAAACGCTTTCCCTGCCCCTTTATCCCGAACTGCCGGCCGGCGACGTCTCGCGCGTCATCCATGCACTCAACGCCATGACCGCCGGTGGCCTGGCCAGATCCGCCTGAAAGGAAAACCCTTGCCCAACCAAATCGAGACATTGCGCGGACGGCGGGTTCTGGTGACAGGCGGCGCCGGCTTCGTCGGTTCGCACATCGTCGACCTGCTGGTGGACGAAGGGTGCGGGCAGGTTGCCGTGATCGACAATATGGTGCGCGGCAATATCGGAAACCTGTCCAGGGCGTTGAAAAGCGGCGTCGTCGAACTGGTCAAGGGCGATATTCGCGACAAGGCGCTGATGCGAAAGCTGACCGCCGGCACGGACACCGTGTTCCACCAGGCAGCCTTGCGCATTACCCACTGCGCGGCGGAGCCCGACGAGGCAATGCAGGTGATGGTGGATGCGACCTACGATCTTCTGCGCCTGTGCATGGAACTGAAGGTGCGCAAGGTCGTCATGGCGTCGTCGGCGTCGATCTACGGCATGGCCGAAAATTTCCCAACCGTCGAAAACGACCATCCCTACGGCAACCGCACGCTCTACGGCGCGGCGAAGTCATTCAGTGAAGGGCTGCTGCGCTCCTTCAACGACATGTATGGGCTCGACTATGTGGCGCTGCGCTACTTCAACGTCTACGGCCCGCGCATGGACATTCATGGCCGCTATACAGAGGTCATGGTGCGCTGGATGGAGCGGCTCGCAGCCGGCCAGCCGCCGATCATCTTCGGAGACGGAACGCAGACGATGGACATGGTGCATGTGCGCGATGTCGCGCGCGCCAATCTGCTGGCCGCCAGGGCTAGCGCCAGCGACACGGTTTTCAATGTCGGCAGCGGAACGGAAACGTCCCTGCTGCAACTGGCCGAGCGTTTCTCGGCCGCCATGGGCCGTCCGGATTTGCGGCCCACGCATGCCGAGCAACGCTCGATCAACCCGGTTCCGCGCCGGCTTGCCTCCACCGAGGCGGCGCAACGGAACCTCGGGTTCAAGGCAACCATCGCCCCGAATGACGGCATCGCCGATCTCGTCGCCTGGTGGCGCGGTGAAATCCAGCTTCAAGACTTAACGGAGAAGGCATCGTGATACCGATCGCACAACCCTTGATTGGGCAGGAAGAAGCGGATGCGGCGGCGCAATGCGTTCTTTCCGGCTGGCTGACACAAGGGCCGCAGGTGGCGGCATTCGAGCGCGAATTCGCCGAACTGGTGGGTGCCGATCATGCATGCGCCGTTTCCAATTGCACCGTGGCTCTGCATCTGGCGCTGCTGGCATTGGGTGTCGGGCCGGGCGACGAGGTGATTACGGTCAGCCACACCTTCATCGCCACGGCCAACGCCATCCGCCAGTGCGGCGCCATGCCCGTCTTCGTGGACATCGAGAAGGATGGCTTCAACATGGACCCGGCGGCGATCGCGCCGGCCATCACGCGGCGCACGCGGGCGATCCTGTGCGTCCATCAGATGGGCATGCCCTGCGACCTCGAAGCGATCCTGAAAGTGGCGCGCGGGCACAAGATCCCGGTGATAGAGGATGCAGCCTGCGCCATCGGCTCGGAGATATTTTTGGACGGGGATTGGCAAAAGATCGGCCGCCCGCAGGGCGACATCGTCTGTTTTTCCTTCCATCCGCGCAAGGTCGTCACCGTCGGGGACGGCGGCATGCTGACGACGCAAAATCCCGAGTGGGACGCGCGTTTCCGCTTGTTGCGCCAGCATGGAATGTCGGTTCCCGACGCTGTTCGCCACGGCAGCCCGACCGTGATTTTCGAAGACTATCTCGAGCCGGGCTACAACTACCGTATGACGGACATTCAGGCCGCCATAGGACGCCAGCAACTCAAGCGGCTGCCGCAGATCATCGCGTGCCGCCGGCGGCGCGCGGAGACGTATCACGATGCGCTGGACGGCATGCGTGGCGTTCACACACCGGGCGAACCTGAATGGGCGCGCTCGAACTGGCAAAGCTATTGCATCGGGCTGGTGCCCGGGGTCGACCAACGCATGGTGATGCAATACATGCTCGACAACGGCATAGCCACGCGGCGCGGTATCATGTGCGTGCATATGGAGCTTGCTTACGCGGGCCTGCCGAAGCGTCACGGATTGCGCCGGTCGGAATCCGCCCGCGACCATTCGATAATACTGCCGCTGTTCCCGCAGATGACGCACGAGACCCAGATGCGGGTCGTCGCCGTGCTTGCCGATGCCATGAACCGCGCACAGGCGCCGGCCCGCGCGCCGCGCATGGACGATGTTCAATGGGTAGCGTAGCGAGCATCGAGGGATTTCCCCCGACGGATGGTTTCGCGCGTACTGTTCTGGAAATCCTGCGCGAACGGATCACCGCGCTCAAACTCGACCTGACCGGCCTGCGCGTCGTCACCGAAGCGGCGACCGGCGCTTATGCCTGCACGGCCGTCATCGCCGCCATGGCGGGCGCACATAACGTCTTTGCCGTTGCGCGCGGGTCGGCCAGCCACGGTAGCGGCGCGGATGCCGCGCGAGCCACTCTTGCCCTGGCAAGGATGGCTGGCGTCGACAAAAGGATCGAGATCGCGCCAAACCTCGACCCAAAAGCGCTCGCTTGCTGCGATATCCTCACGAATTCCGGGCATTTGCGGCCGATCACGCGCGCCATGATCGAGCGATTGCCACCGTCCGCGGTAATCGCCCTGATGTTCGAGGCGTGGGAATTCCGCGGTTCAGACCTCGATTTGAATGCCTGTCGCGATCGCGGCATCCAGGTCGCGGGCGTCAACGAGCGGCATCGCGACGTCGCGGTATTTCCTTTCCTCGGCCGGCTTTGCGCAAAACTGTTGCGCGACGCCGGCATGTCGCCGTTCGGGTGCAGGATAGCGTTGCTCTGCGACAATCCGTTCCTGCCCTTTATCGAAAACGGGCTGCGTGAAGAGGGAGCCTTCGTCGAAACCTGCTCGGATGTGGCCACGCTGCGATCAAGGGATTTTGACGCCGTCGTGGTCGCGCTCCAGCCGCGCGGGGAGCGGTTGGGCAAAGCGCTCTTTGAGAGACTGGCGAGTATCGCCCCGCAAGCGCTGGTCTGCCAGTTCTGGGGCGACATCGATCGCGGCTCCGCCCGACAGCATGGCTTTGCGGTCTGGCCCGAGAAGGAGCCCAGGCCCGGCCACATGGGAATATTGCTGAATGCGCTCGGCCCCGAACCGATTGTTCGCCTGCAAGCCGGCGGCTTGCGCGCAGCAGAGCTGGTTTTTCGCGGAGGCTGGTCGGAGCCAGAGGGCGTCGCCGAGATTTTGTAGCCCGCGAAAGGCCCCCCTGCCCTCGCCCGCCCAACTCCAGCGCCTCTCGCAACGATCAGCAGGATTTGCGACCGTCCCCGCCACCGTGGGTTGCTCCATACCGAAGCCAAGGTCGCGAATTAAGCGCCAGGATACGAAACGGATTCCTTTCTGGCGCGGTTTGATTCCGATCTGCGAACGTAGTTAGCGCACCAACTGGGTATCGTACCCCCTCGGATGGTCAATGGGGGTGGGGTTCCACGCGCCTGTACAATCAGAGTTGCGGCGGCGACCCTATCCTTCAATTGATCAATGCAATCAAAGGAGGCAGGCCGCTTCCTTATCCCACAATTCGAATACGGCTTTAGTGGGCAATTGGGGGCTCTTTTTGACCGCATCCTTCATTCCATACTCAATAGAGGTTCTACCTCGCAAGGACTGCACGTTTCGATTGAACGATGCGGGGCGGTACCTAGCCCAGGAACTCAGGTTCACCTCCAAAGTCTATCCGCCTGACACGGCCATTGTTCGCCAGGGGGACAAGGATACGCGGGCGTTTCTCGTGGAATCCGGTTGGGGACGCCTTTGCAAGGACCTTCCGGGTGGGGAACAGCACCTGATCGATGTGGTCGTGGCTGGCGACGTTGTCGGACTTTGCGGTAGCCGTTTCAGTGGAGGCGACGGGTTTTCGTCCATAACGACGCTGCGGGTATGGGTTGGCCCGGCTGTCGCGCTGCGCGCTTTGTCAGCCGGCGCCTCCCCCTCTGCCTGCTACGTCAGCGACGCAATGGATCGGCAAAGGGCGGTGCTGACGGAAAGACTGGCCGATATGGGGCAGCGAAAAGCTGCCGTGCGCACGGCGCATTTTCTGCTGGAACTGGGCGAGAGACTTGAACTTGCCGGCGTGGCGACGCGGGAAGAATTCCTGTGCCCGCTTACTCAAAATGATCTCGCCAGCGCGCTCGGCCTGACTGGCATCCATGTCAATCGCATGCTGAGGGAAGCGCGCGAGTTCGGACTCTATGAGTTCCATCGTGGGAAAGTCAGGTTCATCGACTACAAGGCGGCAGTAAATTTTGCCGAATTCGATGCGAGTTACCTCATCCCACGATAGATTCACTCTCCATATATTTGGTTGAATATTTCAATTTAATTCAGATTCATCTGGATTCGTTCAAGACGCGAAATTTAGTTAATGGAAATTAACAAATATTAATAACTCCATCGAAAATCATGGGATAATTTCAAGAAGGCTAATCTGTGGGGAAACGGATAACCTCTCGCCGATTTTAGTGGCGGCGGTAATAGAAATTTATATGGGAGTAAAAAATGAGTCATGTCATGGAAGCCAACCGTGTTAATCATATACTTGATAAAGATACCGCACGTTTCAGTATTCCTGCGCTAGACTACATGTCGCAACCGGCTATCGGAGTTCCCGATACTGTCCTCATCCTTGATGACCGGGCATTGGACCGCGAATGTTTCAGCCGAATTCTGAAGGCCCAATGCGGCCAATTCGACGTGCTGGCCTTCAATTCGGCAAGCGACTGGCACATGGAAAAGGATATCCATCCTCCGGTTTCTGCCGTGATCCTCAATGTGGGAGGCCACAAGCTCTCCGAGGAACACATCGCAACCGAGATTCGACAGCTTGTCGCGAGTTTCAAACCCGTTCCCGTTATAGTGCTGGCCAATGCCGAAGATCTGCCGGGCATCGTCAAGGCGCTGGAATATGGCGCGCGAGGCTATATCCCGTCTTCGGTAAGCATCGAAGTATGCGTCGAAGCGATCCGGCTGGCCATTGCTGGGGGGACTTTCGTCCCGGCCAGTTCCATGATGGCCATCGGCAGGATCATGGAACAGGGCGAGGTGCCACACCCGCTGTCGGGCATGTTCACGCCGCGGCAGACCGAGGTAGCCATGGCGCTTCGGCGTGGCAAGGCCAACAAGATCATCGCCCATGAGCTCAACCTTCGGGAAAGCACCGTCAAGGTGCACATCCGCAATATCATGAAGAAACTGAGGGCAACCAACAGGACGGAAGTCGCCTACAAGATCGGCGATCTTCTCCCAACCGAGATGAACGGCAGATAGGTAGCCGAAACCCGGCAGCTGACATTTCGGCCTGGAGCATCGGGCCGAAAAGCGGAACCAGGTTTCGGATTATTCCGATGTTCAATCAAAGTGTTGGAGCGTTGTTTGTGCGTCCGATTGGACGAACGGCGCTCTAGGGAGAACTGCCGTGATTATCTCCGACATGCGTCCAGATGAGGATCGCCTTCTGTTCCCGAATGTCTTTTCGCTGTTCGGGCGCCATAAATATTTGGTGGCGTTGCCGGCTATCGCCGGCGCCGCCGCCGGGATGATCGGTTACCTCAATGCGCCGCCACGCTACGTCTCGGAAGCGGTCCTCGTTCTCGACTCGCGGCGGATTCAGGCGCTTCCGACGGAAGCCGTGGTATCGCCATTGCCTCAGGACAGCCCTGCCCTGAGAAGCGAAATCGATATCATGAATTCCACCATGCTGGCGCAGGACGTCGTCAAGAGGTTGGAAACCGCGGGAATTCCAATACCGCTCGCCGACGAGCCGGCCTCACCTTCTCTGGCGAAGCAGGATCGGGCGGGCAGCGATGCGAGCGTTCTGCTCGACAAGGCCAATCGCCTGCTTTCAGGCCTGAGCGTAGCCAACGACGGCCACTCCTATACGATCTACATCGCGTTCCGTGACCGGGACCCCGGATTCTCCGCGACAGCGGCAGATACCTTTGCGAAGACCTACGTCGATCACCAGATCGAAACCCAGCGGCAGGACACGCTTCGTGTCGCGGAGTGGCTGGGCAGCAAACTGGATGCGTTGCGTGGACGCCTGGAAGCCTCCGAAAAAGCCGCGGAGGATTTTCGCCGCAAGGCCGGCCTCTCGCAGGTCGACGGGATGACCATCCAGGCTCAACGCGTGACCAGCCTCAATGTTGAAATCACCAATGCGGAGGCAACGCTTGCAGGTGTGGAGGCGCGTCTTGCGACCGCCCGCACGCTGCAGCAGAGCAAGGACATTCCCGCATTGAGCGAGATTCTGGGCTCCACGGTCATCCAGACCCTGCGTTCAGACCAGGCGGAAGCGGAGCGCAAGCTGGCGGCCATCGAGGCAAGCGGAGCCTCCAAGAGCGACCAGATTCCTGTTTTGAAAAACGAGATCGCCGGCCTGCAGAACCGCATAGATCAGGAAGTGAACGGCGTCATCGAAAGCCTGGAGACGGAGATCACCATCGCCCGCCAGAAGCGCGAGAGCGTCGCACAGACATTTCAGAAGGCGCAGGAAAATCTCTCGAAGGCCAATCAGGACGCGGTGCATCTCGGCCAGATCGAGCGCGAAGTAAACGCCAATCGTGCCGTCTATGAAAGCTATCTCGCCCGCTACAAGCAGGCCATCGAGCAGGAAGGCATGGTAACCCCGCAGGCGCAGCTGATTTCGACCGCCGCGGGAAACACGCGCAGGGAAAGCCCCAGGCTGGCGAACTGGCTCGGTCTGGGTTTTGCTCTCGGCGCCTGTTTCGGATTGGCAATAGCCATGCTTTCGGAATTGCGCAGCCGCAAACTGCGATCGCCGCGCCGGGTCGAGGCGATCACGGGTTCGCCGGTCATCGGCTACATACCCAAGCTTTCCAAGAGCCAGAAAGGCGCATCCCCGAAAGCCCTGCTCGCCGCACGATCCGAATACGGCAGGGCGCTCGGAAACCTGTATGCAACGCTTCGCTCCGGCCAAACCGGTGCAGCGCCGGGGTCTCAGGCGATCGCCATCGTCTCGGCACAGCCGGGAGCCGGCAAGACCTGCCTCACCCTTGGCCTGGCGCGGTTCCTCGCGGCATCCGGCAAACGCGTCGTGGCCGTCGACGCCAATCTTCGAAACCCGGAAATCGCAAAGGCGTTCGGCGTCGATGCCACCGCGTTTCTCGACGAGATAACGGACCGTCAGAACCCGGCGAGCGGTCTGCTTTACGGCGATCCTCAAAGCCATGCTTTCGTCATCGCGGCGCGCGGCAGCGCCACTCTGCCCGAGCATCTTTTGTCCAGCAACAGGTTCCTGGCGCTGATCGAAGATCTGAAGCGGCAGTTCGATTACGTTCTTATCGACACGCCCGATCTGGAGGGGTCGGCCGATGCTCTCCACATCGCGATGGCCGCGGACACCTCTCTTTTCGTGGTCAGGGCCGATATGGCCAGGCCGGAGAGCCTTGTCACGGCTACGGAAAACCTTGCTGCCTGCCAGCGTCGGCCGCTCGGCCTCGTCCTCAACAGGTTTCGGCCGCTTCGCTCGGGCTTCTTCGCCGACGACGAGCAATCGGAGGCGCGCAAGCGCGCACCCACCGGTGCAAGCGGCTTTGGTAAAAGTCTCACCGGTCAGCCAGCAGGAGTTTAGAGATGGGCAAGGTTCCAACCACGCGACCCGCGCAAACTGCCCTTGGATCGCGACGCCTGTTGTCGATGGCAGCAGGCATAGCGCTCAGCCTGATCGGCGCTTCGCCAATACTGGCCGGCCAATCTTCCTACACGATCGCTGCCGGCGACACGCTCCAGGTCAATGTGTACGGCGATGTCGGGTTGTCCGGCCGGTTTCCTGTCGGCAGCGACGGCTCCATGGTCTACCCTCTGGTCGGCAGCATTGCGGTCGTCGGCAAGACGACGCAGGAAATCGCGGTGATCCTCGGCAAGTCGCTTTCCGAGCATGTCCCGAACGCATCCGTCACCACCTCGATTGCCGAATACGGCCCGGTGTTCGTTCTCGGCGATGTACGCACGCCCGGCAAATATGAGTATCGGCCGGGGATGATCGCGCTTGAACTGCTGGCCATGGCGGGGGGAGCCGGGCATCTGGAGAACAATCCGGATGCGGCAGCCCTGCAACTGATTACCACGCGCCAGGAATATGCCGACCTTGAGCTTCAGATGTTTGCGCTGCAAATCCGCCGTCAACGGGTGCAGGCTGAAATGGACCAGACCGACCTTTTCTATCCGTCGCCGAACATATCGGACCCGGTCGATCAGGCCACGGGCCAAGACCTGGTCAAACGGGAACTGACACTTTTCGCCGCGCGCAAAAACGCATTTGAAGCGGACCAGAAAGCTTTCGCGGCACAAGAGGCAAGCTATGCCGATGAGATGCGGACTATCAACGAGAGCATGAAACTGCATAATGACGAGATCGCCCTGCTTGTCGAGGATGTGGATGCCGCCAAAAGTCTCGCGGAGCGTGGGCTCACGGCCAAATCCAACCTGCGCCAGACCGAGCGCGAACTGTCCTCCACAAGGCGGGACGCGCTGGAACTGCAAACCTATCTGGCGCGCGCCGAGCAAAACCGGCTCGCGATCCAGCAGCGCAAGACGGCAATGCTTGACCAGTTGAAGACCGATTCCGCCACCGCGCTCCAGGCCATCGACCTCGAACTGGCGCGGATGACGAGGAAACAGGCAGCGCTGCTTTCCGCGATGGTCGAGATCGCCTCGACGGCGGGAAAAGCGGCGGCGGCCGCGCGCGACACGCGAATGATCATGACGGTAACCCGCGGCGCGAATGGCCAATACGAGCAGATCGCGGCGGACGACCGTCTCGAAATACGCCCAGGCGACATTTTGCGGGTGGAATTCGGCGTGCCGGCAGCGAGCCGGCAGGCATCCGTCAATTGAGAAAAGTTCAGGAACCGGCGGCGATCGCAAGCGGGTCCGCGCGCGTCAACCAATGCGCATAAAGCATGCGAATGCCGCTCCTCAGGTCCGTCGTCGGCCGCCAGCCCAGCGCATCGATGCGGGCGGTGTCGAGGCGCTTGCGCGGTGTGCCGTCCGGCTTGGTGGCGTCATAGACGAACTCGCCCTCGAAGCCGACCTCCTGCGCGATAAGGCTGGCCAGGTCGCGGATGGTAATCTCGTGCCCGGCCCCTATGTTGATCGGGTCCTTCCCCGCATAATTCTTCATCAGGAAAACACAGGCGTCGGCAAGGTCGTCCACATGCAGGAATTCGCGCAAGGGGGTCCCGGAACCCCACAGCACTACCTGCCCGCGCCGCGCCTGCTTGGCCTCGTGAATCTTGCGCATCAGCGCCGGAAGGACATGAGCACTCGCCGGATCGAAATTGTCGTTGGGACCGTAAAGGTTGGTCGGCATCGCGGTGATGAAGCTTCGGCTCAACTGCGAAGCATAGGCGCCGGCGAGTTTCGTTCCGGCAATCTTGGCGATGGCATAGGCTTCATTCGTCGCTTCGAGCGGGCCGCTCAGCAGCATGTCCTCGCGGATCGGCTGCGGCGCGTCGCGTGGATAGGCACAGCTTGAACTCAGCCAGAGCAGCTTATCGACACCGTTTTCCTGCGCGGCATGAATGACATTGGCCGCGATCATCAGGTTGGTGTACAGAAAATCCGCCGGGTAGCGGGCGTTCGCCAGAATGCCGCCCACGCGTGCGGCGGCGACCACGATCGCCTGCGGCCGCGTTTCCCGCATCCAGTCCTCGGTTTCCTTCTGGCGCGTAAGGTCGAGTTCCTGCCGTGTGGGGTAAAGCAGCGTGCAGCCTTCGTTTCCCAGCCGTCGCACGATGGCGGAGCCCACCATCCCGGTATGCCCCGCGACCCAGACACGCTTGCCGCGCAGGTCGTAACGCATCGTCATGTCAGGCGTCGTAGCGATCATTGCGGCCTGCCTCCAGCATGATCGACCGCATATCCGACTGCACCATTTCGGCGACCAGCGCCTCGAAGCCGACGGTATGGTGCCAGCCCAGCCGTTGCCTTGCCTTCGAGGCATCGCCGAGGAGAAAATCGACCTCGTTCGGCCGGAAGTAGCGGGGGTCGATCTCGATCAGTTCGGCACCGCTTGCCGCATCGATCCCTTTTTCGTCGACGCCGGTTCCGGTCCATTCGATTGTCTTGTCGACGGTCCGGAATGCATGCTCGACGAATTCCCGCACGGTGTGGGTCTCCCCGGTTGCAAGTACGTAATCGTCGGGTTCCGGCTGCTGCATGATGCGCCACATGCCCTCCACATAGTCGCGCGCATGCCCCCAGTCGCGCTTGGCGTCGAGATTGCCGAGCCGCAACCTGTCCTGCAGCCCGCGCTCGATCGCGGCAACGGCGCGCGTGATCTTGCGGGTGACGAACGTCTCGCCGCGAACCGGGCTTTCATGGTTGAAGAGAATGCCGTTCGAGGCATGCATTCCGTAAGCTTCCCGGTAATTGTTGGTGATCCAGTACGCGTAGAGCTTGGCCGCCGCATATGGGCTACGCGGCGCGAATGGGGTTTGTTCGTTCTGCGCGACTTCGGCGGTCTTGCCGAAAAGCTCCGAGGTCGACGCCTGATAGAAGCGGCAACTCTTGGTCAGGCCGGCAATTCTCATGCTCTCCAGAAGGCGCAGCGTGCCTAGCGCGTCGGCATTGGCGGTGTATTCCGGCGTCTCGAAGCTGACCTGGACGTGGCTCTGGGCTCCGAGATTGTAAATCTCGTCGGGCCGCACTTCCTGAACCACCCGGCACAGATTGGTGGCGTCGGTGAGATCGCCATAATGAAGCCGAAACCGAACATCCTCCTCATGCGGGTCCTGGTAGAGATGGTCGATCCTCGATGTGTTGAAGGAAGAGGATCGCCGTTTCAGCCCGTGAACGAGGTAGCCTTTCGAGAGAAGCAACTCGCTGAGATAAGCGCCGTCCTGTCCCGTGACCCCGATGATGAGCGCCGTTTTTTCTGCCACTTGCATACCCTTGGCGTTGCTGGCCGGCATGCCCCTTGCCGGACTTCCAACGCCAAGTTTCGCCGACACACCGCAAATCCGCATCCTCTCAATCCGGTGAGCCACCGTTTGGTCGGTTCCTTCTCCGAAAGGCCGATGCTGCGCATGGCAGCGTTCACCCATGCGGGAAAATAGTCTGCCCGGAGGTTGCCCCTACCCCGCGAGGGCGGGTGGCTACCGCTTTTGTAGCCCTTGATGCCCAAGCCGGCCGGCTGCCAAAGTTCCACGTCAAGCTTTGAGGATCGCGACACGCGAACAGCCATTCCGCCGGGGGACATCTGCCAGCCCATGCGAATAATCTTTGCGAACCGCTACTTTTACCCGGATCAGTCGGCAACCAGCCGGATGATTTCCAGTCTTGCCTTCGCCTTGGCCGAGCGCGGTTGCGACGTCGCCGTAATCGCCTCGCGCTCCTGTCACGATAATCGCGATGCCGTCCTGCCGGCCCGCGAGACCATAAATGGCGTCGCCGTCCATCGGCTCTGGAGCCCAGGCTTCGGCAAGCACGGCATTGCCGGGCGCGCCATGGACTATGCCGCCTTTCATCTTTCAGCCGCCGCATGGTGGCTTCGCCACGCTGGCCGCGACGACCTTTGCGTCGTCTGCACGGACCCTCCCCTGCTCACCGTCACGGCCGCTGCCGCCCTCGGGCTCACGGGAGCGAAGAAAGTGGACTGGATCATGGATCTGTTCCCGGAAACGGCGATGGAACTCGGCATGATCGATCCGCGCAAACTGCCGGGCAGGCTTTTTCTCGCTCTCCGGGATTGGGCGCACAAGCGCTCCGCGCTGCTGCTTTGCCCGACCGCGACAATGGCGCGCCATATCGAGGCCGGCCAGCCGGGTGGCAAACAAGGGACGCCGATTACAATCGCCCATCACTGGTCGAACGGCGACGAAATTCATCCCGTGACCCGCAACCGCAATGATTTGCGGCGGCAATGGGGGCTGGGAGACGCCTTCGTCGTTGGATATTCGGGCAATTTCGGCAGGGCCCACGAATTCGCCACGCTACTCGACGCTGCCGAAATGCTGCGGGAGGAACAAGGCATTCGTTTCCTGCTCATCGGCGATGGCCAGCAACTCCCCTTCGTAAAGGCCGAAGTGGCAAGGCGCGATTTGCGCAACGTCCTGTTCAAGCCGTTCCAGCCGAGCGAACGGCTGACTGAGAGCATGGGAGCGGCCGACATCCATATCGTTTCGCTCCGGCCAAGGCTGGAGCATTGCATCATCCCGAGCAAATTCTACGGCATTCTGGCGGCGGCCCGACCAACGCTGTTCATCGGAGCTTCCGATGGCGAGATTGCCTCCATATTGCGCGATCGCGCATGCGGCGATACGGTAGAACCCGGCCAGGCCGATCTGCTGGCCAGGCGGATCATCGACCTCAAAGCGTCGCCATCCCTGGTCGCGGCCATGGGGGAGCGCGCCCACCGCCTTTTCGAGAGCGACTATGCGCGCGACCGGGGCGTGACGGAATGGTTGCGGGCAATCTCACCGTTGCTGGGCACTGAACCGCGCCCGATCAGAGCCAAGGCGGCCGTTTCCGGGGGAGTCGGGCGGTGAGCGACAGCGTCGTTGTCAGCCAACGCGGCGCGCGCATGCACTATGCCGTGGCCCGGATATTCAACGAGGCGAACGAGCTTGAGCGGCTCTATACCGACATATGCGCGACGCGGGGTTGGCCGCGCGCGCTGGCCGGCTTGCCCAGCCGGTTCCTGCCGAAAAGCCTGCGCCGCCTGGCCGGCCGCGTCCCGAAGGGAATACCGCGCGAGCGTATCCGGTGTTTCGAGGCCATAGGCTTAACGTCCGTGTTGAGCGTCATGTTCGATGCGAGGCGCGCCACCGAGACGGCGGTGGCGATCCGTGCGGCGCACGATTTTTCGGCAGGCGTGGTCCGCAACGGCTTCGGCGCGGCCAGCGGCTTCTACGGCATCAGCGGCGAATGCCTGGAGCAATTGGAAGCGGCGCGGGCACGGGGCCTGTGGACCGCGGTCGAGCAGATCATCGCCCCGCGAGCAAGCGTCGACCGGCTGGTTGCAGGCGAGGCCGACCGCTTTCCGGACTGGGAGCCGGCCATCGAAGACGATCTGCTTTCCGGCGCCTACGCGGCGCGCGAAATCGCCGAGTGGAAAGCGGCCGACATCATCATCTGTCCATCCGAATTTGTCCGCGACGGCATCGGTGAAGCAGGCGGGCCGACCGAGAAATGCGTGATCGTACCCTACGGCATAGACGCCGGCTTCCGGCTCCCGCCGCGCCCCCCGCGCCCGGAGCAGCCGCTGCGTGTGCTGACGGTCGGGGCTGTCGGCTTGCGCAAAGGCGCGCCCTACGTGCTCGAAGCGGCGCGCAGGATGGGAAAAACGGCGGATTTCCGCATGGTGGGCCCCTGCTTTGTCGCCCAGCCGCGACAGGACGAATTGCGGACAGCCCTCGATCTGCGAGGTGCTGTTCCCCGCACCGAGATCATGGATCACTATGCCTGGGCCGACGTGTTCCTGCTGCCCTCGGTCTGCGAAGGTTCGGCGACGGTGGTTTACGAGGCACTGGCGGCCGGGTTGCCGGTTGTCACCACGCCAAACGCCGGCAGCGTCGTTCGTGATGGAGTGGACGGGTTCATTGTCGAACCGGGCAACGTCGAGGCGATATGCCGTAGCCTAAGCGTCTTGAATGACGATCGCGCCTTGCTGGAAGCCATGTCGCGGCAGGCATGCGAAACCGCCGCCGGCTACGACCTCGCCGCTTACGGCAAGCGTTTGAGGGCCGCGCTCACGCCAGTGCGCGATCGTCACAGGCAGGCAGCCCGGTCGAACGGCGCGGTGGCCGCCCCATGAACATGCACAACCTTTCGACCTTGCCGATCCGCTCCGGCACGGATGTCAGGGTCGGCATGCTGGTCGGATCGATTTCGACTTCGAGCGGCGGTGTCAGCGAAGCCGTGCGCTCCCTTTCGCTGGCGCTGCGGCGGCAACCCGGCGTGTCGGTCGATATCTTCAGCCTAGGTGCACCGGGCGACGACAATCGCGACTTCGGCGATATTCCGGTACATCTCGCCCGCGCGATTGGCCCGGCATCCTTCGGATTCGCGCCGGAACTCGACCGGCTCCTGCTTCGGCACCGGATCGACGTGCTTCATGTCCACGGCTTGTGGATGTATCCGTCCATCGCAGCCCGCTCTTGGGCACGCCGCACCGGGCGGCCCTACGTGGTCAGCCCGCATGGCATGCTCGACCCCTGGGCGCTGAACAACAGCGCTTGGAAGAAGCGCCTGGCAAGGGTGGTCTTCGAGGACCGGCACCTGAAAAACGCCGCCATCCTGCACGCGCTTTGTGACAGTGAACACGAAGCCATAGTGAGTGCCGGCATCGATACGGCAACCGTCGTCCTGCCGAATGGCGTGGACCAGCAGCGCCCCGTCATTGGCCAGGCCCAGTGGCGTCGCGAACTCGGTCCTGAGGCGAAAATCCTGCTTTTTCTCGGCCGGGTCACGCCAAAGAAGCAAGTGGCCGAACTGATCCGGGCATGGATCGACGAACGCGAACCGGGGTCGCCCTGGCATCTCGTGCTGGCCGGCCCGGTGGATGCCTCCTACCGGCAGGCGCTTGCCGAAATCATCGAAGCGAACCAGGCCGGCAAGCATGTCCATATGGCGGGGCCGGTCTTCGGCAAGGATCGCGACCTTGCTTACGCCTCGGCCGACGCTTTCGTCCTGCCGTCGCTGAGCGAGGGCCTGCCGATGGCCGCGCTCGAAGCGTTCGCGGCAGGCCTGCCGGCGCTTTTGACGCCGCAATGTAACCTGCCGGAAGCCTTCACCGCGCGCTGTGCGCTAAGAATGGAGACGGATGAGGCATCCATCCGAACCGGCGTGCGCCGCCTTTTCGACATGGACGAAGCCGAGCGCCTGGCGATGGGCGCGCGGGCGCGGCGCCTGACGTCCGATCGGTTCGACTGGACCGTGATCGCGGAACGCTTTGGTGCCCTTTACTCAACACTCGCCCTTGAGGCGAAGGTCCGGTCTTTCTGAGAACCGGCGTTTCCGGATCGGCTTTGCCGGGTTGCCGGCATAAACCGTCCAGTCGTCCAGATCCTTGAAGGCAACGCCACGCGCGCCAAGAACCGCGCCGCACCCCACGGTTACGCCGGGGCCGACAAACGCCTCGGCCGCGATCCATGCCTGCTGCCCGATCATGATGGGCTTGGCGACCAGCCTGAAATCGGGATCGTCGATATTGTGCGTTCCGGTGCAAAGATGCGCCCGCTGCGAGACATCGGCGAAGTCGCGCACGACGATCCGGGCGATGTTGTAGCAGATGACGCCGGGGCCGAGCGAGGCATGCGCGCCCACGACGAGATTGCCCGGCCACCATATCCGCGCGCTCGATCTTATCCGGGCGGTGGGATGAATCTGGGCTCCGAAAAGTTGAAGGAGCGCGCGGCGCAGCCCGTTCATCTGCGGCGGGGTCCAGCGCGCGAATAGCGTCCAGCAAATCATCCAGCACAGACGGAGCGCACGGTGCCGGAGCCCGAATGTCTGCCCGCCCAGCTTTGGCGGACTGGCGTTTTCAAGCGCCCTGGAGAAACCGGTAAATCGCGATGTCATTTTACGACACTCTTGTTCAGGCAGCCAAAGGCATGTCGGGACGGTGGGCAGGCAATTTCGAACCGGAAGGTAACGGACGAGGCCCCGAGGGATGGTCGATCACCAGGGCGAACAGCAGGGCGGGCACCAGAAACAGACCCATATGCACCCAGACCTGGATCACCCAGTCGGTCAGGTGAGAGATCGAATGCATCGCCGGCACGATACTGAGCATGTAGGCGAGTTGCGCGGACGTCCATCCCGCCATCGCCGACGTCCATATCCGGAAGACGACATAGGCGAGCAGGAAGAACTTGAGCGCCCCGAAATACCAGAACGACTGGAAAGCGTCGGCCATCCCGGTTTCGGTCGTGCCTGTCAGAGGCGTATAGTCGCGTGCCGGAGGCGGTAGCGCGAACATCAAGGAATTCTTGATCGAACTGCCGACAAGTTGCGCCGGAACGAAATTGAAAACCAGGCGATTCCAGTGAATCTTTCCGTAATCGAGTTGCATATGGTGGCTTACGGTGCCGATACGCTCGATTGCGTTGGACATCTCATCCCCACCCTGCTCGATCAGCGTCTCCAGATTCTTGGTAATATCGATCTCGGATATCTGATCGAGAACCGGCCCGTCATTGGCGCGTGTGATCTGGCGATAGTCCGCCATGCTCGTCGTGGTGACGAGACCCGCCGCCAGGCCGGCGACAATCGCCCAGCGCGGCACGACCCAGCGTCGCTGGAACCAGAACGCAAGCACGATCATCATGACCAGTTCGACGGCTTCTGCGCGTTTTCCGGTAATGACGATACGTTCGAGGTAGAAAACGAGGTCGATGAGGATCAGTAATGCTGCAAACTTGCTCGGCCGGCGCGCGAAGCACAGCAGGGCGATCGCCAGGCCATAGGTCAGCAGGCGGGCGAAAAACAGATAGACGACGGGCATGCCGGTCATCTGTACACCGATCGATATTTCGCCCGGCAGATGGCTGAGCTTGTAGTAGAACGCCGCCCCGACCAGCGAAAACACCATTGCGACCACCAGCAGACGGCGCTCATCGAATTTCTGACGAAAGATGTGCAGCGGTTCGGCCGGCCCCGCCCAGCCAAGCCGCAGCATCACCAAGCAGGAGATCGCGACGGCGATGGTGCGGATGTAGTCGCCTTCAGGGATGAGCGGGCTCATCAGGATTCCGGGCAATTGCGGAATGATGAAACTGAAGGTCATGACCCCGGCGAGGAAGGGAAACTCGTAGAACTTTCGTGAATCGACAAAGCCTTCGCCCAGGAACCACAGGACGAAGAGAAACAGGATGGCTGTGACGGCCCAGGTCACGACATTCCCCAGCCGGCAAACGAGCGGGCGCCACCCGCGAGTGGCGGCAGGACTGCATTCATATCGGCAGGCCTTTTTCCCGCCGCTGCAATTCCGCGATCTTGACGACGATCATCTGCTCATAGGCCGCGATCAGCCGGCAATAGGTGTAACCGGGCTTTCCGTCGAGAATGCCCAGCCGCAGCACATACATGTAAAGGAACCGCAAGGTCGGCCGAAACGGCATCCAGTAGGAAAGCTGCTTCATTGCCCGCCGGCGCATGCGCGCATCGCGGCTGAAAAGACCAAACGGATCGGGCCTGAACTTGCGCCGGTGCTCCAGCGCCTCTCGCGCCTCGTGCTCGGAGTAGCGGTTGTGCTTTGCGAACCAGGCATTCATGCCGTTATTAAAGCTGAAATGAGGGAGCAGCGCCTTCAATTCGCCCTCGCCTCCGTCACAGTAGCAGGCCGTGTGGAAGGTCCGTTCGAAACGCACTTCGGCCGGCCGAACGAGGCGCACGACCCAGGTCGGGTAAAGCGAACTGTGCTTGATCCACCTGCCCATGAACATGACCTTGAACCGCACGCGAAACGCCGATTCCCGCGGCATCGGGTCGGTCGTCACCGACAGGATCTCGTCGCGCAGTTCAGGCGTCGTGATCTCGTCGGCATCCGGCATGTAGAGCCAGGCGTTCTTGAACGGAATTTGGGTCAGGCCGTAACTCCTTTGGCCGATTTCGCTATCGTGCACGCGCTGGAACACGCGCGCCCCTGCCGCTTTGGCGATCTCGACCGTCCGGTCGCTGCTGAAAGAATCCAGCACGACGATGTCGTCGCACCACGCCACGGCCTCCAGGCAGGTTGGAAGGTTGCGTTCTTCGTTGAGCGTTAGGATCAGGACGGAAGGGCAACCGATGGCCGTCGACGGGCGGGCGGGCGATGCGGGTAAGACTTGCAAGTTCATGCTGAACCTCCGGAGGGCCGGCCCGTCGCGGAGGCAAGCCTGTTGACTATCCAGTTGCGGGCTTCCGCCTTGACCTGCGCGTCGCGGGTGGCGGACCAGACCACGGCCGTGTGCACGAGCACGGGAACGGCCAGACCAGCGACCATCAGCGGTCCGGGAATGTCGAGAACGATGCCCAGATAGGCGATGGCTCCGCACAGGCCGGACGCGGCGGCGATCAACCCTGCGGCGGCGGCTGGAGAAAAACCCATCTGCAAAAGCAGATGGTGCATATGCCACCGGTCGGGTGAAAGAGGGCTTCTGTGCGCGTGAATTCGCCTCACGACGAGGCTGGCCATGTCGATACTCGGCACGACCAGAACCCACAACAAGGCCGGGAGCGGCAGGCCGCCGGGACCGCCTGCGAGGGTAATGACGAAATAGGCCAGGGCCCCTCCCAACGTAATGCTGCCTGCCTCGCCAAGAAACACGGCGGCCTTGGCCCGCCAGCGATTGCGCATGTTGAACACCAGAAATCCGATGGTCGCCGCAAGCAGGAGAAGGATGTGCAGCGCCAGGTCAGGTCGTCCGGCATAGGAAGCCATCAGCGCCAGCCAGAACAGCGCGCCCGATGCACTTGCCCCGGCGAGGCCATCGATGCCGTCCATCATGTTCATGGCATTCATCGTACCGACCGCGAAAACGACCAGCACCGCCAGCATGGCCGCATAGCCCAGCCCTGTCGGCTCGAAGACCGGGCCGAGCCCGAAATTGATGGCCGAAATGTCGGCGGTGGCGATCAGGACGACAGCGGCAAGCGTCTCCATGGCCAGTCGCGGCCAAGGCGGCAACCGCCATTTATCGTCCGCTATCCCGACCAGGACGAGCAAGCCAAGCCCCAGCAACAGTCCTGCCGGGATGGGGAAATTCGTTGACCAGCCGTATCCCACAGCGCCCCATGTCAGGAACACCGCGATTCCGCCGCAAAGCGGGACCTTGCCGTCATGCTGCTTTCTGGCGTCGGGAGCATCCAGCAGGCCAAGCGGCACCGCCGCCTGTCGAAGCCATGCGACGAGCAACACCGTCAACGCGAAAGTGCACAGGAGTTGGGCAAGCATAAACGACATGTCGACACCCTGCCGATCCATTTCCCGACAGGGTTCTGCCGCGCTGACGAGGATCGGGTTCGGCCGATGCTACGACTGCCGATGGGACGTTTCGACTTGGGAATTCAGGGGTAAGCATTCTCCGTCGGGCGTAGCCTACTATCGCCATACGGCCAGGGAGGGCTAAGCGTGACGAACTGGATCGAAGTCATTAGGCAAGCGTGACGTACCGTTCGTTTAAGGGGATACTGCGGTACATCGTCGATGCAAAACAAGATGAAGTTTCCACCTCGATCTCGGGTATAGAAAGTGTTATCTTTGCCACACTCCGATTATGGGAAGGTGAAACCCGCAATCAACGGGGAAACAAGTGGCCAAAACGCATTGCGTGGGTTGAGCTTTGGCAAAACAAGCACTAAACGGAGCGACGGTGGGGCCAGTATCGAAAGAAAAGTCAATGATGAGCGATACCATAGCCGAGAATGAAGCACATTTAGAACTGACGGCGGATATCGTTTCTGCCTACGTTTCGAATAATCCGCTTCCCACTTCCGAACTGTCCGCGTTGATAGCCAATGTCAGCGCAGCCCTCTCGGGACTTGGACGGGTCACGGAAGTCGAAACGGTAGCGCCTGTACCGGCAGTTAATCCGAAGAAGTCTGTCTTTCCGGACTACATCATATGCCTGGAAGACGGAAAGAAATTCAAATCCCTGAAGCGTCACCTGACTCAGTTCGGGCTTACGCCCGATGAATACCGGGTGAAGTGGGGATTGCCGCACGACTATCCCATGGTGGCGCCCAATTACGCCGCCTCGCGCTCCGCGCTGGCCAAGAAGATGGGCCTCGGCCGCAAGCCGGCCCAGCCGGAACCGGTTGCACCGGCAAAGCGCGGTCGCAAGCCAAAGGCCGCCTGAGAACGCCGACCTTCCGCCTGATAAAAGGCGGCAGGAAAAATGTAGGCCTGCCGCGAACATTCGAACGGATGGTCGCGGCAGCTTGCTTTGGCGTGCGCCCTTGTCGCGAAACCGGAGCCGGGTGCTTCTCCGGCGCGCCGCCCGTGCATGCACGCAAGCATATCTAAATTTGACGGGGCCTTTGTTACCATTCCTTAATATTGCTTGAACGTAGCCCGGCGCGTTAACGTCATGGTTGCCTTATGAGGTCAGATTGCCGCCAGCAATCACTGACAACAGAAATGGGCACTTCCATGATAGACCAGGTTCGCACGCTATTGTCCGGTCATCCGTCGATTCCGCTGAACATCGCGGCCCTCTCCGACGATGCCAATCTCTACGATGCGGGGCTGACTTCCTTTGCTTCGGTCCAGATGATGCTGGCGCTCGAAGAGGAATTCGACATTGAGTTCCCCGAGACGATGCTGACGCGCCGTACGTTCTCGTCGCTGGCCAATGTTGCGGACGCCATCGCCCAGTTGACGCGCAAAGCGGCGTAACGGCCATGAATGTCCTTCAAAAAATCGACACCGCGGCATCGGCCGCGGTGAGAGATTCGGCCGCTGAGCGCATGCATCGCGTAGCGCTCGTGGCTGCCCGGAACGCCGATGCCGTCGACCATGAAGGCAGATTTCCCCAGGAGACGATCGACGCGCTGAAACAGGAACGCCTGCTCGGCATCGCCATTCCCGCCGATCATGGCGGCGAGGGCGTCGGAACGCTCTTGATCGCAGACCTGATCGTCCAGCTTGGCCAGGCTTGCGGCTCGAGCGCCATGATTTACGCCATGCACCAGATCAAGACGTCGAGTTTCGTCATGCACGGCATCACCAGCGATTGGCACCGCGCCTATATGCGCCGCATCGCCACCGAGCAGTTGCTGATGGCCTCGGCGACGACGGAAGCCGGCATTGGCGGCAATCTGCGCAATTCGATCTGCGCCATCGAGGTTGCCGGCGGGCGCTTCGCGTTGACCAAGGAAGCCACCGTCATTTCCTATGGCAATTACGCCGACGCCATTTTGGCGACCGCCCGGCGCGCGCCGGATGCCGCCGGCTCCGACCAGATCATGGTCGTCATCCCCAACGACGCCAACCGCTCGCTGGAGCGCACTTCGGTGTGGGATACGCTTGGCATGCGCGGCACCTGCTCGGACGGCTTTCACCTCGAAGCGTCTGGCGATGCGAAGCAGATATTCCCAAAACCGTTTTCCGAGATCGCCGCGCAGTCGATGCTGGCAAGCTCGCACATCTATTGGGCGGCGACCTGGTTCGGCATTGCCGCCGACGCCTTCAACCGGGCGCAGGCCTTCGTCAAGGCGGCGGCGCGCAAGCAGCCCGACACCATGCCGCCCGGCGCGCTGCGTCTGGCCGAGGCGGCCGCCAAGCTGCAGGAGATGAAAGGACATCTGACAGCCGCGATCCACTGTTTCGACGCCGCGCGCGGCAATGACGACGCACTGTCCTCGATTGGCTTTGCAGCCGAGATCAACGCCTTGAAGGTGGCCTCCAGCGAGAAGGCCGGCGAGGTCGTGCGCCTTGCCATGCTGATCAACGGCATCCTCGGCTACAAGAACGGCACGCCGTTCAGCGTCGGCCGCCATATGCGCGACGTCACCTCCGCACCGATCATGATCTCGAACGACCGCATTCTTTCCAACACGGCGACGCTCATGCTGATGAGCCGCTTCGATACCACGCTGGGACACTGACATGGACGCCAAGACCTTCGATGCAAAGACGCTGCTCGACAATCTGTTCGAGAACGGCATCCTGTTCGAAACCGGCGTCGATGGCCTTTACGGCCGCTCCGGCGCCTTCGAGGAAGTGATCGAGCGCTTCGAGCGGCTGGTCACGCGCCTTGGCGCGCCGGACAAGGCGACGCGCATCCATTTCCCCCCTGGCATGAGCCGTCGTACTCTGGAGAAGAGCGGCTATATGAAGAGCTTTCCGCAGCTTGCCGGCTGCGTGCACTCCTTCATGGGCAATGAGCGCGAGCATGCCTCGCTGCTGGGCATGATGGAAGACGGCCAGGACTGGACGGAGATGCAAAAGGCCACCGATGTCGCGCTGACGCCGGCTGCCTGCTATCCGCTCTATCCGACCGTCGCCGCGCGCGGCCCGGTGGCGGCCGAGGGGGTATTGTTCGAACTGTCGTCCTACTGCTTCCGCCATGAGCCGTCGCAGGACCCGGCACGGATGCAGCTTTTCCGCATGCGCGAATTCGTCAAGATCGGCACGGCCGAGCAGGTCCACGCCTTCCGCGAAAGCTGGCTGACGCGCGGCAAGGCGATGATCGAGCAACTCGGCCTGCCCTGCGACGTGGATGTGGCCAACGATCCGTTCTTCGGCCGTGGCGGCAAGATGATGGCCAACAGCCAGCGCGACCAGGGCCTGAAATTCGAACTGCTCATCCCCGTGTCGAGCCTCGAAAACCCGACTGCCTGCCTGAGCTTCAACTACCATCAGGACCATTTCGGCCAGACCTGGGGCCTGAAATTCGCCGACGGCAGCACCTGCCATTCGGCCTGTGTCGGCTTCGGCCTGGAGCGCGTGGCCCTTGCGCTGTTTCGCCATCATGGCCCCGACATCGAGGCGTGGCCGGCTTCCGTTCGCGCCGTGCTGTGGGGTGCCTGACATGCGGCAGGCCATCGCCAATCTCGATCCGACCGCCTACAGGCCGCATGCCCTGCACGACCCGGAACGGCGCTGGCCGCAGACCAACTGCTATGTTGATCTCTTGATCGAGATCATGGCCGCAACGGGACATGACCCGGTCGCGGCCCTCGGCTTCACGGTGGCGCAGGATTATGAAGGCGACCAGTTCACCTTCTTCAAGTTTCCGACCGCCGACCTGCAGCGGCTGGCAGGGCTGGACATTCAGGAACTGGCGCTGTTCGACCGGCTGGAAGATCATCTGCTTGTACAGATCGAGCGCGGCCGCCTGCCGCTGATCGAGGTTGATGCCTTTTACCTGCCCGACACGCGCGGCATCACCTACCAGATCGGGCACTCCAAGACCTCCATCGGCATCAACGGCCTCGATCCGCAGGCCAAGCGGATGAACTACTTTCACAATGATGGCTTCTTCGCCCTCGAGGGAGAAGATTATGACGGCATTTTTGCCACGAGAAGCGAGGCCGACGCGCACGGCCTGCCACTGTTTCCCTATGCCGAGTTCGTGAAATTCGATGCGCCGCGCCCCGCACAGGATACGGTTTCCGCAGCCCTTTCCCTGCTTGGCCATCATTTGTCGCGGCGTCCGAAACGCAACCCGCTTGCGGTCTATGGTTCGGAATTCGAAGACCACGCCAAGGCCCTGGCGGGCCGCGCGCCCGAATACTTCCACACCTATGCCTTCAACACGCTGCGGCAGGTGGGCGCGAACTTCGAATTACTGGCAAGCCACCTCGCATGGTTGGGACGCCACGCCGAGATCGATTTCGCCGAGCCTGCCGAGGCCGCGGAGCGGATAGCCGATGTCGCCAAGGCGATGCAGTTCAAGCTTGCCCGCGCCATGGCCCGCCAGCGCTTCGATGGCCTTGCCGACCTGATCGAGCCGATGGCAAGGGCCTACGACACGGCGATGGTTTCGCTGGACGAACAACTGTCGGACATGGGCATTTTGAAGGCGGCTTAGCATCGCGCGGCCATGTGGGTCGCATCTGGGGAGCTTGGGATGGACGCTTCGGTGTCGATGGGCGACGCTGCCGAACGGCTGGAACAGGGATGGTTTTTGGCCGTCTCTGACGCCGGCGCGTGGCCCTCGCCCACCGCCACCGACCGCGATGCCGAATGGCTGGAGGCCGATTGTCCCGGAACCGTGGCTGGCACGCTCGAAAGGCACGGGCGATGGGATCACAAAGCGCCTGCCCCGCTGCATGATCGCGACATCTGGTATCGCTGCAGGCTCGACGCGCGCGGCCCAGCGCGCCTGGTATTCGAGGGTCTGGCGACGATTGCCGAAGTCTGGCTGGACGACCGCCTTCTGTTCACATCGACATCGATGTTCGAGGCGCATGAAGTGCCGGTCGACCTCGCCGGCGGCGAGCAGCTTTCCATCGCTTTCCGCAGCCTCGACCGCCATCTGGAAGGCGTGACGGGACCGCGTGCCCGCTGGCGGCCGCGCATGGTCGGCGACCAGCGCCTACGGCTGGTGCGCACGACGCTGATCGGCCACCTGCCGAGTTGGTGCCCGCAATTCGACGCCATCGGACCGTGGCGGCCGATCAAGCTCGTCCGCGACCATACTGTTCCGCATATTGTCGATACCGCGCTTCAAGCTGAACTGGACGGGGAGACGGGCAAGCTGTCGGTCGCAATCACCTTGTCCGAACCGCTCGATGCCGGAGAACAGGCGACCGTCACCTGCGCGGGCGTAACGGCAGCGCTGGATAGGGAGAGCCCTACCCGCCTCACGGCCACACTTCATATTCCCGATGTAGCGCCCTGGTGGCCTGCCGGCTACGGCGAGCCGGCGCTGCATGCGGTGACAGCCATTTTCGGCGCGGTGCGCAGCACTATCGGCCGCGTCGGCTTCCGCAACATCGAACTCGACCGTGGCGTCGAGGGCCGAGACTTCCGCCTAGTCGTCAACGGCGTGCCTATCTTTTGCCGCGGCGCGGTATGGACGCCCTCGGACCCGGCGCGCCTGCCGGAAAGCCGCGCGGCCATCGAACACGACCTCGAACTGGCGCGCGAGGCCGGCGTCAACATGCTTCGCCTCGGCGGCACCTTCGTCTATGAATCGGATGCCTTCCATGCGCTCTGTGACGAAATGGGCATCCTGGTCTGGCAGGATCTGATGCTTGCCAATTTCGACTATCCGGCCAAGGACGCGGCTTGGTGCGATAAGCTGGCGCGCGAGGTGACCGGTCTTCTCAAGCGGCTTTCGCATTCGCCGTCGCTAACTGTTTTGTGCGGCGGCAGCGAGATTGCCCAGCAGGCTGCAATGCTCGGCCTGCCCACGCATGTCGATCCGACGCCGTGGTTCGACATGGTGGTGCGCCCGGTGGCGGAGGCCCTGCGGCCCGACCTCGTGCTTGTCCCGTCTTCGCCGTCGGGTGGCAGCCTGCCCTTCGTCGCCAATGGCGGGCCGACCCATTATTACGGAGTCGGCGCATATTGCCGGCCGCTGGAGGACGCGCGCCGCGCTCGCGTGCGCTTTGGCAGCGAATGCCTGGCCTTCGCCAACGTGCCCGACCAGGCGACGCTGGATGCTCACCTTCCCGTTCCGCCGGTGCACGATCCACGCTGGAAGGCGGCCGTTCCGCGCGATGCCTCGGCATCCTGGGATTTCGAGGATATTCGCGAGCACTATCTGGAAACGCTGTTCGATGTCGATGCCCGCCGCCTGCGCCGGGAGGACCCGGCCCGCTATCTGGACCTGTCGCGTGCGGTGACGGCCGAAGTAATGGAACGCACCATCGACGAGTGGCGTCGGCCCGGCTCGCCGACGGCCGGCGCACTGGTCTGGTTCTGGAAGGATTTGCAGATCGGTGCCGGCTGGGGCGTCGTTGATGCCACGGGCAGGCCGAAATCGGTCTGGCATGCGCTGAAGCGCGCCTTCCAGCCGCTGCGGCTGATCCTGTCCGACGAGGGCGTCAACGGACTGGAGGTCCATCTCGTCAATGACGGTCCCGAGCCGGTGCAAGGCAACTTGTCGCTCACCTGCCTGCGCGATGGAACCGTGACCGTGGCAAAGGGAAGCAAACCCGTCCACGTCGAGGCGCATGGAGCACTGACGCTGTCCGGCTTCGACGTGCTCGGCGCCTTCTTCGACATGAATTACGCCTACCGGTTCGGCCCCGCCGGGCATGAAATGACGGTAGCGCGCTTCGTGCCCGACAATGGCGACAAGATTGCCGAGGCTTTCCACGCCCTGCCCGGCACAATGACCGGAAGGCGCGATGTCGGGCTTTCGGCAAGGGTGGAGCGCACGCCGGCCGGATGGCAGATGGCGCTGGATTGCCGGCGCGCGGCCTATCACGTCGACATTCGCGACGAAATGTTCCGGGCTGAAGAAAACGGCTTCCATCTCGTGCCGGGCAGCGAGAAAATCGTCCGCCTCATCGGGCCAATGGCAGGCAGCCCGTCAGGCACCGTAAGCGCCATCAATGCCGACCGCGACATCGCCTATCGGCCCTCCACGCCTGAGCCGGTGGCAAGCGGGGAAACCCGAAACGCCGAGGCGGTTTCATGAGATCGATCGTATTCGACAACGCAATCGGCTGGCTGACGGACGCCCCCGGCAGTCGCGGCGTCGTCATTGCCGGGGCGCACGGTTTCGAGGATTTGTGCAGCCGCCACTTCCTGAAGCTGCTCGCGGACCGGATCGCTGCGGCTGGCTGCCCCGTGCTCCAGTTCGATTATCCCGGCTGCGGCAATTCCGCCGGCGATACCATGCAGCCCGGACGGGTCGAAGCCTGGGTGAAAAGTATCGGCGATGCCACCGACAGGCTGAAGCAGGAGACGGGCGTGCAAGACGTCATCCTCGTCGGCTTCCGGCTGGGCGCGCTGCTTGCTCCACTGGCGGCGGCCCGGCGCGACGACGTGGCCGGCCTGATGCTGCTGGCTCCGCCTTCTTCCGGCAGGGCCTATGTGCGCGAGATGACCGCGCTTTCGCGCATGATCGACGCCCCTCTTGCCGCAAGCGGCGCGCCCGACGCTTTCGACGGCCTTCAAGTGGCCGGGTTTCGGCTGCCGCACGAAACGCTGGACGATCTCTCGGTGCTGAACTGGCAAAATGACCTGGCCGGAACCGCCGCGTCCAAGGTGATGATCTTCACCAACGGCAAGCGACCGGCAATCGACGGCATGCCGCAGAACGCCATCGAGTTCGGCGAATTCGACGGCTACAATCTGCTGATGTGCGATCCCACCGCCAACCAGATCCCGATGCGCACGCTGGAGCGTTGTGCAGCCTGGGTAGCCGGCAATGCCGGTTCGGCACGCGGCAATAACGTGAAGACCCCTTCTTTTGAACCGCAAATCCTGCGCGGCGACGGCTACCACGAGCAGCCGGTCGTCGTCGCCGGCGACCTGCCGATCCGCGGCGTCCTTTGCCGCCCTGACGGCGACCAGGCTGCCGATCCTCTCATCTTCCTCAACGCCGGCGGGGTTCCGCATGTCGGCTGGGCGCGCGGCACGGTCGAGGCGACCCGCGCGCTCGCAGCGAAAGGCATCGCCTCGCTGCGGATCGACCTGCCGGGGCTGGGCTTGAGCGACGGCCCGCCAGATGGGCGGGTGTTCCTCTACGACCAGCGCACGAAGCTTGCCGTCATCCGCGCGGTCGACTGGATGGAGAGGGCAGGCTTTTCGCGCATCGGCCTGGTCGGCACATGCTCCGGCGCTTTCCAGGCGTTCCACGCGGCGCGCGCAGACAAGCGCGTGACGAGGCTCGTCATGATCAATCCGCTGTGCTTTTCCTGGAACAGTTCCTACGCGCTGGAACTGGCCGTCTGGAAAACCTACGAGACGTCGAAGGTTGCGTTTGGACAGAGCCACAGCACCTTGAAGGAAATCGCTCCTGCGAAGAACAAATCGCGGTTGCGCGCCGGGGTGTCCCGGTTGGCGCGGCACACCATCCGGCGCGGACTGGAAGTAGCCAAGACGATGCTGCTCCGCTTGCATCCCTTGAAGCTTCTGCACGGTTCCCCGGTTGCAGGCTGGATGCAGGCGCTGTCCAATCGCGGTGTGCAAATCCTGCTCGTCACCTCGCAAGGCGACCTCAGCCTGGAGGAAATCGACCGCCATTTCGGCCCGAACGGCGAGCGCCTTCGGGCGATGCGCGGTGTTGACCGGTTAACGCTTGAAGCAGCCGACCACACGCTAACGCCGCATCACGCCCGCCGCGTGCTGATCGAGCGGCTCGGCCGGTTCTGCCACAATGCCGATCCCATCGCAGCGCCGCCCGCCAGCATCCTCCGCGCGAAAGCCGCCTGAGAGTAGGACAAAAATTGTAACGTCACGGGCATTCCACCAAGGCCCGCGTCAGCGGGTGGTGCGGATCGGTCAGACCGTCCATGATATTGTAGTGGTGCCTGTCCGGCTCGACGACGACATTGGTCGCAGCGCCGAGACCGGTCCAGATATTGGCCAGAAGGGCGTTCTGCCGCAGGAATTCCGCCCGCTCGCTGCCGCCCGCCCAACAGGTAACGCGGGCGTTTTCCATCGGCCGCAGCAGAGCCGGGCTCTCGGCCAGCGCTTCGGCCTCGTCGATGCGCAATTCTTCATTCATGCCGGTACCCATCAACGGCCGCAGATCGTGAAGGCCGGAGAGTGACATAACATGACGGATGCGGCTGCGAATGTCGCCGGTCAGAGGCGAGTTCGCACAGATCATGCGGCTGACCAGATGGCCGCCGGCGGAATGCCCGGTCAGCATGATCGGACCGGCAACCATCGCTGCGGCGGCTGAAATGGCTGCACCGATCTCGCTGGTAATGCCGGCGATGCGGATTGCCGGGCAAAGCGTGTAGGAGGGAACGGCCACTGCATAGCCCTGCGCGACCGGCCCGGCGGCCAGATGCGACCAGAAACCCTTGTCCAGCGCCAGCCAGTAGCCGCCATGCACGAACACCACCAGACCACGCGGATCGCCCGTCGGCAGGAACAGGTCGAAGCGGTTACGAGCGCCGTCCCCGTAGCCAATGTCGAGCTTCGCCTGCCCGGCAGCACTCATGGCATCGCGGAAATTCTGGGCGGGTTCGACCCATGCCGCCGGCCAACGCTCGCCGCCGGCAATATGCGCGCTGTTGGTATAGGCGTCGCTCCAGTTCTCCACCCGATGAAACATTGATCCCCTCCCGATATTGCTTGCCAGTTGGCCATAGCAGTTCCGCGGCTGGCCGCTAAGTCGTCAAAATCACCCTGCCACAAAAAGCTTTAGGCTTGAAATAATTTTCGGCTGGTGCCATGATTTCCGGATCGACGAAGGCGGCGCATCGACAGGGAGAATGCGCCGGCGTCAGTCGATGGGAGGAAATCGCGATCATGCTTGGGCCAACGGCGCATACGGACACGTTCACGCGCGACAATCTCCCGCCGTCGAACGAATGGCCCACATTCCTGCTCGATGATTTTCAGTATCCGGACTACCTCAACGCTGCGGTCGAACTGACCGACCGCATGGTCGACAAGGGTTTTGGCGACAATACCGCCCTGATCGGCAATGGCCGCCGCCGCACCTACAAGGAACTGTCGGACTGGACCAACCGGCTGGCGCATGCGCTGGTCGAGGACTATGGCGTCAAGCCCGGCAACCGCATCCTGATCCGCTCGGCGAACAATCCGGCCATGGTCGCCTGCTGGCTGGCCGCCACCAAGGCCGGCGCGGTCGTCGTCAACACCATGCCCATGCTGCGCGTCGGCGAACTGGCCCAGATCGTCGATAAGGCGGAGATCGGCCTGGCGCTGTGCGACACCCGTCTGATGGACGAGATGGTCGCCTGCGCCAAGGACAGCGACTTCCTGCAAAAGGTCATCGGCTTCGACGGCACGGCGAACCATGACGCGGAACTGGACCGCTTGGCGCTTGGCAAATCGGTGCGCTTCGACGCGGTCAAGACCGGGCGCGACGATGTCGCTTTGCTCGGCTTCACCTCCGGCACCACGGGCACGCCGAAGGCCACCATGCATTTCCACCGCGATCTGCTCATCATCGCCGACGGCTATGCCAAGGACGTGCTCGGCGTCACGCCCGACGATGTCTTCGTCGGATCGCCGCCGCTTGCCTTCACCTTCGGCCTTGGCGGCTTGGCGATCTTCCCGCTGCGTTTCGGCGCGACCGCGACGCTGCTCGAAACCGCCTCGCCGCCCAACATGATCGAGATCATCGAGACCTATAAGGCGACGATCAGCTTCACCGCGCCGACCGCCTACCGGGCCATGATGAAGGCCATGGACGAGGGTGCGGACCTGTCGTCGCTGCGGGTCGCGGTATCGGCCGGCGAAACCCTGCCCGGCCCGGTATTCGAGGAATGGGTAAAAAAGACCGGAAAGCCGATCCTCGACGGCATCGGCGCGACCGAGATGCTGCACATCTTCATTTCCAACCGGTTCGAGGACATGAAACCCGGCTCGACCGGCAAGCCGGTCGGCGGCTATCAAGCGCGCATCGTCGATGACGCCATGCAGGAAGCGCCGCGCGGTACGATCGGCAAATTGGCGGTGCGCGGCCCGACCGGATGCCGCTACATGGCCGACGACCGCCAGCATAACTACGTCCGCGACGGCTGGAACCTGACCGGCGATTCCTTCTTTCAGGACGAGGATGGCTTCTTCCACTTCGCCGCCCGCTCCGACGACATGATCGTCAGCGCCGGCTACAATATTGCCGGGCCGGAGGTGGAGGCGGCTCTTCTAGCGCATGACGACGTTGTCGAATGCGCCGTCATCGGTGCCACCGACGAGGCGCGTGGCCAGATCGTCGAAGCCTATGTCGTGCTGGTCAAGGGCGCTGCCGGCGACGCGCTGATGGTCAAACGGCTGCAGGACCACGTCAAGGCGACGATCGCGCCCTACAAATATCCCCGCTCCGTCAAGTTCCTCGACGCCTTGCCGAAGACGCAGACCGGCAAGATCCAGCGATTCCGGTTGCGGTTGGAGCGCGCGCAATGAGCTACGACCCCTCCACCGAGGGCGCGCAGATGTCGTTCAAGGAGCGTATGTCCTATAGCGACTATCTGCACCTGGAAAAGATTCTCGACGCGCAGGAACCGCTTTCCAGCGCCCATGACGAGATGCTGTTCATCGCCCAGCATCAGGTTTCCGAACTGTGGATGAAGCTGGCACTGCATGAACTGCATTTCGCGGTCGGCTCGCTGCGAAAAGACGACGTGCGGCCCTGCTTCAAGATCCTGACGCGGGTGGCGCGTATCTTCGAGCAGCTCAACAATGCCTGGGATGTGCTGCGCACGATGACGCCCAGCGAATACACCGAGTTTCGCAATTCGCTCGGCCAATCGTCCGGTTTTCAGTCGTGGCAGTACCGCGCCATCGAATTCCTTGCCGGCAACCGCAATCTGGCGATGCTCGGGCCGCACAGCCATCGCCCGGACATTTTGGAAAGGCTGGAGACGATCCTCGCCCAGCCCTCGCTCTACGACGAAGCCATCCTACTTCTTTCCCGCAACGGCTTCGACATGGGCGCGGACGCCACCCGCACCGATTGGCGCGAAACACGCGGCGAGAGCGAGCAGGTGCTTGCCGCGTGGGAAACGATCTATCGCGACCCGCACCGCTACTGGATGTTCTACGAACTGGCCGAGAAACTGGTCGATTTCGAGGACTATTTCCGCCGCTGGCGCTTCAACCACGTCACTACCGTCGAACGCATCATCGGCCTCAAGCGCGGGACCGGCGGAACCGGTGGCGTTTCCTACCTTAAAAAGATGCTGGAGGTTGAACTGTTCCCGGAACTCTGGAAAGTTCGCACCCGGCTATAACAATCGGAAATCCCCAAAAGGGGATATCGGCCAAATGAAATCGGGAGGAGAATTTTATGCGTAGTATTTTGACGGCCAGCCTGCTTGGCCTTGCAATGACGGCGTCGGGGCTGGCCCAGGCGGAACCGGTGAAGATCGGCGTCATCACCACGCTTTCGGGGGGCGGCGCCGGTCTTGGCGTCGACATGCGTGACGCCTTCACGCTGGCCATGAAACAGTCCGGCAACAAGGATGTCGAACTCGTCATCGAAGACGACGCACAGAAGCCCGAGCTTGCCGTGCAGATCGCCGAAAAGATGATCCAGAGCGACAAGGTCGATCTGATGACGGGCATCATCTGGTCGAACCTCGCCATGGCGGTGGTGCCCAACGCGGTGGCGCAGGATGTCATCTACCTGTCGCCGAATGCCGGCCCCTCGGCGCTCGCCGGCGCTAAATGCAACAAGAACTATTTCAACGTCGCGTACCAGAACGACAATTTCCATGAGGCGATGGGGCAATACGCCAACAAGGACTACAAGAAGACCTTCATCCTCGCGCCCAACTATCCGGCCGGCAAGGATTCGCTGACCGGCTTCAAGCGGTATTACAAGGGCGAACTGGCCGGCGAACTCTACACGCAGGTCGGCCAGACCGACTATGCCGCCGAGATCGCGCAGATCCGTGCTTCGGGTGCGGACTCGGTGTTTTTCTTCCTGCCGGGCGGCATGGGCATCGCCTTCATGAAGCAATATGCGCAGTCGGGTGTCGGCATTCCGGTGCTCGGCCCAAGCTTCTCCTTCAGCCAGGACGTGCTGCCGGCGATCGGCGACGCCGCGCTCGGCGTCAAGAACTCGGCAAGCTGGTCGCACGATCTCGACAACGAGGCCAACAAGGCGTTCGTGAGTGCCTTCCAGGCCGAATACAAGCGCCTGCCCTCGATCTACGCGGCGCAAAGCTGGGATACGGCCAATCTGATCCTCTCGGCCATGTCCAAGGCGAGCGTCAAGGACAAAGACGCTTTTCGCGCGGCGCTGAAAGCGGCTGACTTCAAGTCCGTGCGCGGCTCGTTCACCTTCAACACCAACAACCACCCGATCCAGGACATCTATGTCCGCGAGGTGGTGAAGGAAGGCGACGTCTTGACCAACAAGATCATCGGCACGGCCTTCGAGAAGCACGGCGACGCCTATGCCGAACTTTGCAAGATGTAGGCAAATCTTCCCCGTTTACGGGAAGCATTGAAGATTACCCCCACTCCGATTTGCTTCGCAAACCACCTCTCCCCCCCTCAAAAGGGAGAGGAAAAGCCGCCACCTCTTTCCTCCCCCCTTTTGAGGGGGAGAGGTGCCGAGCAAAGCGAGGCGGAGCGGGGGTCTTCTCCGCCCTATCCGTCCTACCGCCCTCTCCATCCCGCAAACCATACAGCGAAAAACCCCGTGACCACCGCCCTCTTGATCGAGCAATTGCTGAACGGGTTGCAGCTTGGCGTCATGCTGTTCCTGATCGCGGCCGGCTTGACGCTGATCTTCGGCGTCATGGGCTTGATCAACCTCGCCCACGGCTCGCTGTTCATGATCGGGGCATTTGCCTGTGCGGCCGTGGCGGCGGCCACCGGTTCGTTCTGGATCGGCCTTGCCGCCAGCCTCGCGGCTGCCGCAGCGGCCGGCGCGATCATGGAGATCGTGGTCATTCGCCGCCTCTACGACCGCGACCATCTCGACCAGGTTCTCGCCACTTTCGCGCTGATCCTGATCCTGTCGGAAGGCACGCGCTGGGTGTTCGGCTCGTTTCCGCTCTATCTCGACATTCCACCGCTGCTGCAAGGCGCGGTGCCGCTGCCCGGCGGCGGCCAGTACCAACTCTACCGGCTGGCGATCATCGGCGTCGGCATCGTGGTAGCCATCGGCCTTTATCTGCTGATATCGCGCACGCGCCTCGGCATGCGCATCCGCGCCGGTGAGACCGACCGTGAAATGATCGCGGCGCTCGGCGTCGATATTCGTACGCTCTATACCGTCGTCTTTGCGCTGGGTGCGGCGCTGGCCGGCTTGGCCGGCGCGCTGGTCGGCGCGTTGCAGTCGGTGCAGGTCGGCATGGGCGAACCGGCGCTCATCCTCGCCTTCGTTGTCATCGTCATCGGCGGTATCGGCTCGATCAAGGGAGCGCTGGTCGGCGCAATTCTCGTCGGCACGGTCGATACGATGGGGCGTTTTCTTTTGCCAAAACTTCTGGCGCTGGCGCTGCCTTCAGCGCAAGCCAACATGGTTGGCGCGGCCATTGCCTCCATGCTGATCTACATCGTCATGGCGCTGATCCTGGCATTTAAGCCACGCGGCCTGTTTGCGGGGCACGGATGATGCCGGCGCGCCAAAGCCTCATCAACGGCGTGCTTGCCTTGCTGCTGCTGGCGGTGCCGATCGGCGCGTCTCTCGCCGGCGAAACCTTCTATGTCACGCTGGCGACCCGCATCGTCATCCTTGCGCTGGCGGCACTTGGCCTCAACATCGCGCTCGGCCTCGGCGGTCTGGTATCGTTCGGCCACGCCGCGTTTTTCGGCCTTGGCGGCTATGTCGCCGGCATTCTGGCGACGCACGCCTTCAACGGCGAGACCGTGCTGTTCGGCCTGCCCGCGACCACGTCGATGCCGGTCATCTTGCTGGCGGCCATCGTCGTCTGTGGCCTTGTGGCGATCCCCATCGGCATCATCAGCCTGCGCACATCCGGCGTCTATTTCATCATGATCACCTTGGCTTTCGCGCAGATGATCTACTATTTCGCCGTTTCCTGGCCCGATTATGGCGGCGAGGACGGCCTGTCGCTTTATGTCCGCAACAGCTTTCCCGGCGTCAACACCGCGCAACCCCTGCCCTATTTCCTGATCTGCTTCACCGTGCTGATGCTGGCGCTGGCGCTTTTTTCCGTACTGCGCGGCTCGCGTTTCGGCTCAGCGCTGGAAGCGGCACGACAAAATCCGACACGGCTGGCCGCGGTCGGCATCTCGCCTTTCAGCATAAAACTGGTCGCCTTCGTCATCTCGGCGATGATGACGGGCCTTGCCGGCGCGCTGTTTGCCGACCTCAACCGGTTCGTCAGCCCCTCCATGCTGTCCTGGCAGATGTCCGGGGAACTGATCGTGCTGATCATCCTCGGCGGCAAGGCGCGCCTGTTCGGGCCTGTTGCCGGCGCCATCGTCTATGTGCTGGTCGAATTCGTATTGGGCGGCATCACCGAACACTGGCAGTTCTTTCTCGGATTGATCCTGCTCGGCGTCGTCCTGTTCGCGCGGCAGGGACTGCTTGGCCTTGTAGCGGGAAAAGCGCGCCATGGCTGAGCCCATCCTCGAAATCAAAAATCTCAACAAGACATTCGGCGCGCTCAAGGCGACGGACGACATCACGCTCGACCTCAAACCTGGTGAAATCCACGCGCTGATCGGCCCCAACGGGGCTGGTAAAAGCACGCTGATCCACCAGATTTCCGGCTCGCTCACCCCCGATTCCGGCGCGATCCGCTTTCTCGGGCAGGACATGGCCGGGCTCGACATGGCGGCACGGGCGCGGCGCGGCCTAGGGCGCAGTTTCCAGATATCGTCGGTCGCGCCGGAATTTTCGGCGCTGCGCAACGTCATGCTGGCAGTACAGGCGCGGCAAGGTTCGAGCTTCCACTTCTTCCGGCCCGTCAACACCGACAAAACGCTGGTCGAGCCGGCCATGGCCGTGCTGGAACAGGTGGGCATGGCCGCGCGGGCGAAAATTCCCGCTGCAGAACTCTCGCATGGCGAGCGCCGGCAACTGGAAATCGCCATCGCGCTGGCCATCGGCGCAAAAGCGTTCCTGTTCGACGAGCCGATGGCCGGCATGGGACCGGAAGGCTCCAAAAACCTGACCGGCTTCCTCGACCGGTTGCGGCAGCAAGCGCCGATCCTGCTGGTGGAACACGACATGGACGCCGTCTTCGCACTGGCCGACCGCATCTCCGTGCTCGTCTATGGCCGCGTCCTCGCGACCGGAACCGTGGACGAAATCCGCGCCAACCCCGAGGTGCGCCGGGCCTATCTCGGAGAAGCGGCATGAGCCTGCTTGCGCTTCGCGGCCTTGAAACTTTCTATGGCGCTTCGCAGGCGCTGTTCGGCGTCGACCTGACCGTCGAAAACGGCGAGGTCGTCGCCCTCATGGGCCGCAACGGCATGGGCAAGACGACGACGATCAACTCGATCCTCGGCCTGGTCCGGCCCCGTAGTGGCACCATCGACTTTGCCGACACCAACCTTTCCGGCCTGCAAGCGCACCGCATCGCCCGGCTGGGGCTGGGGCTCGTGCCTGAAGGACGGCGCTGCTTCCCCAATCTCACCGTCGAGGAAAACCTTCTGGTCGCCGCGCGCGGCACCGACTGGAACCTGAAGCGCGTCGTCGCGCTGTTCCCGCGTCTCGGTGAACGGCGCAGCCAATACGCCAACACCCTGTCCGGCGGCGAGCAGCAGATGCTGGCCATCGGCCGCGCGCTGATGACCAACCCGCGCCTGCTGATCCTTGACGAAGCGACCGAAGGCCTGGCCCCGGTCATCCGGCAGGACATCTGGGCAGCACTTCGCCAGTTGAAGGCGGCGGGCCAGTCCATCCTTGTGGTCGACAAGACGCTGTCCGAATTGTTGCCCGTGGCCGACCGCTGCGTCATCCTGGAAAAGGGTATGTCGGTGTTCGAAGGCCGACCGGATGCGCTGACGCCAGAACTTCAGGACCGCTATCTCGGCGTCTGATCTCTTGGGCTCAAGCCGCCGGAATGCCGCCCCCGAGCACCACGGAATAGGCCGCCGCGTCAATATTGCCGCCGGAGATCACGCAGACGACGTTGCCCGTCAGATCGGGCCGCGCGATCGCGGCAGCGAGCGAGGCTGCGCCCGCCCCCTCGGCCACGATTTTCGCCTTCCTGAACAAGAGCCGCATCGCCTCTGCCACCTCAGCGGGACTGACGGCGATGGCACCGTCGATCAGGTCGCGCACGACGGGCCAGAGCTGCGGCACCAGCGACGGGCCGCCGATACTCTTGATAAAGGACGGACGGGTCTCCACCGTCACGATCCGCCCGGCTTCAAGCGAAGCACGGACCGGGGCGGCGCTGTCGTCTTCGACCGCGAAGACACGCGCCCGTGAGGAAACGGCCTTGACCGCGCTGGCCACCCCGGTGGTCATGCCGCCGCCGCCATAGGGGGTCAGCACCACGTCGACATCGGGCAGGTCCTCGACGATTTCCATGCCGATGGAGCCGTTTCCGGCCAGCACCGCCTGGTCGGTCACCGGGTTGATCAGCAATTCCGGCGCATTCGGCCGGTCCGCGCCGATGATGTAGTCCCACCAGGTCTCAGCGCTGATGAAGCGCGCCTCGCCGCCGAGATCCCGCACCCCATCGATCTTGGTCTGCGGCGCCCCGCGATACATGTAGGCAACCATCGGCACGCCGACGAGGCGCGCGGCGAAGGCCATGCCATAGGCCATGTTGCCGGAGCTGGTGACCGCGACGCCGTCGCGGAGGGTCGCGGGATCGCGTGACAACACGGCGTTCAGCGCCGGACGGAGCTTGAAAGCCCCGATCGGTGACAGCGTCTCCAGTTTCAGGAAGATTTGCCGGCCCGGCAGCCCGAGGTCGAGTTTTACCAGCGGCGTGCGCACAAAATGGGGTTCTATGCGCGCACGCGCCTCGGCGATCTCGTCAAGTGTCGGGCGGCGTGGTGCGGTCATGGCGAAGTCCCCCGATACTCGCAGGCGGCTGAGAGATTGCGGGCGGCGGAGCCCGCAGTCGCCGGATCAGGTCACCGCCGCGCGCACGGCAAAGCGCGCGTCCTGCCAGAAACCGCTTTCCAGTATTTCTTCCAGCACGGTCGCCGCCTGCCATGCGTCGCGAAAACTCGTGTAAAGCGGCGTGAAACCGAAGCGCAGGGTCGAGGGTGCGCGGAAATCGCCGATGACACCGCGCTCGATCAGCGCCTGCATGACCTCATAGGCATTGTCGTGCCGGAACGAAACCTGGCTGCCGCGCCGCGCACTATCGCGCGTGGTTTCCAGCAAGACGCCATGCCGGCCGCATTTCACCTCGACCAATTCGATGAACAGATCGGTCAGGGCGACGCTCTTGCGGCGCAGGGCCGCCATGTCTACCTCGTCCCAGATGTCGAGCGCGCCCTTCAGCGCGCGCAGCGACAGGATCGGCTGCGTGCCGCACTGGAAGCGTCCGATGCCTTCGCTGCCCGAAAAATTGCGCTCCATGGCGAAGGGGCGCGCATGCGCCCACCAGCCGCTCAACGGCTGGACGATGCCGGCATGATGCCGGTGCGCGGCATAGATAAAGGCAGGCGAACCCGGCCCGCCATTGAGATATTTATAGGTGCAGCCGACAGCGAAATCCGCGTCCGCACCGTCGAGATCCACGGGCAGCGCACCGACACTGTGGCAAAGGTCCCAGACGATGAGCGCACCCGCCGCGTGGGCCTTGCGGGTCAACGCGGCCATGTCGCGCAATTCGCCGGTCTTGTAGTTGACGTGGTTGACCAGGACCACGGCGGCATGCTCGTCGATCAATTCCTCGATCGACGGCGCATCGACGCCCTCCAGCCGCAGCGTCGTGCCGGGCCGGGTCGAGGCGACGCCCTCGGCCATGTAGAGATCGGTCGGAAAGCTGCCGCCCTCTGCAACGATGACGTGGCGCTCCGGTCGCAAGGCGAGTGCGGCGTGCAGGACCTTGTAGATGTTGATCGACGTCGTGTCACAAACCACCGTCTGGCCGGCGGCGGCACCGATCAGGCCGCCGATCCGGTCGCCCAGTTGCAGCGGCAGGTCGAACCAATCGGCCGTGTTCCAGCTGCGGATAAGCCCCTGGCTCCACTCCTCCGTGGCCGCCTTTTGCAGTTCGGCGAACACCGCCGGAGATGCCGCGCCCAGCGAGTTCCCGTCGAGATAGATGATCCCGTCCGGCAGGATGAACCTGTCGCGAAACGCACGAAGCGGATCGGCGGCGTCCAGCGCTTCGACGGCGGCTTGGTCGGGTAGTTTGGGCATGCTTATACTTCCAGCTACTCGCGAAAAGTTTCTCGCGCCGCTGCCGGCCCGCGATTGAGCTTCAGGCTCGGCAGGGCCAGCATGATGAGCACGAACATGCCGGTGGCGAGCTTGAGATCGGGCGGCGGCATGCCGGCGGCAAGACACAGCGAAACGAGCTGGTAGTAGACGATCGCGCCGACGAACGGGGCGAGCAACTGCCGCAGCACCGTCTGCTTGCCCGTGATCGCCTCGCCGATCATCAGCGCGGCAAGGCCGTTGATGAGGATGCCGAGGCCCATATTGACGTCGGCAAAACCCTGGCTTTGCACCATGAGCGCGCCGCTGCCTGCCGAGAACGCGCCAGCCAGCCCGATGCCACCGATGGTGGCGGCCCACACATTGATACCCTGCGCTTCGGCCATGTCGGGGTTCGCGCCGACAGCACGCACGGCGGTGCCCTTCTCAGTCTTAAAATAGAGGCAAAGCAGGATGAGCACGGCTACGCTGATGATGCCGGCAACCACGATCTTGCTGGCCGGAAAGCCTTCCCGCAAGCCCGGCACCCAGTCGAACACCGTGGCATTGCCGAACACGGACAGGTTGGAGCGGCCCATGATGCGCAGATTGACGCTGTAGAGCATCGTCAGGATCAGGATGCCGGCGAGCAGCGTATGGATGCGAAACCGCAGATGGATGAACGCCGTGCAGCAGCCAGCGGCAAAGCCGGCGGCAAGCGCTGCGGCGATGGCCGTCAGCGGCGACGCGCCGGCGGCAAGCGCCACCCCGCACACGCAGCCGCCAAGCGGGAACGCGCCCTCGCTGGTCAGGTCGGGAAAGCTGAGCATGCGGAACGGGATCATGATGCCGAGCACGACGAAGCTGAGGATGAAGCTTTGCGCGAGCGTGACCGGGATCAGCGCGATGAAGCTCGACAGCGTTTCTTCAAGAAAACCCATGCTCAACTCGCCAGCAGCATACGGTCGGTCTTGACCGAGAAATGACCGATCAGGTCCGTCACCGTGATGTCGCGCTTTTCGTCGCCGGTGATTTCGAGACGCACGCGTCCCGCATCCAGCATGATGACGCGGTTTCCGAAATCGATGGCGTGCTGCATGTTGTGCGTCACCATCAGCGTGGTCAATTTCAAGGCTTCCACGGTTCGGATGGTCGCTTTCATGACGATGTCGGCGGTGCGCGGATCGAGTGCCGCCGTGTGCTCGTCGAGCAGCAGCAGATCGGGCGAACCGCTGACCGCCATGATGAGCGACAGCGATTGGCGCTGGCCGCCGGAAAGCAGTTCCACCTTTGTGTCAAGACGGCTTTCGAGCCCGAGCCCGAGCACCGCCAACCGCTCCCGATAGGTCGCCATCCGCGTTGCGTTGAGACCAAGGCGCAGGCTGCGCTTGGTGCTGCGAAGGTCGGCAAGCAGCATGTTTTCGGCGACCGTCATGGACGCGGCGGTGCCGCGCATCGGGTCCTGGAACACACGCGCCAACCGCGCCGCGCGCTTATGCACCGGCGTTGCCGTCACATCGTCGCCATTGATGAGGATCTGGCCTGAATCCAGCATGAGCGAGCCGGAAATGGCATTGAGCATGCTGCTTTTGCCGGCGCCGTTGGAGCCGATGACAACGCCGAAGTCGCCGCTGGCCAATGTCAGGGTGAGATCGTCCAGCGCGATTTTTTCATCCGCCCGGCCTTGATAGAAGACCTTTCGGGCCGATCGGATTTCCAGCATCTGCCCCCTCCGTGCAACCGCAACCGGTTTGAAAAAATGGCGGCGACACGGTCGCCGCCATTCATTGATCGGTTCGCTGGATCAGTCCGCGAAGCAGTTGCAATTGTCGAAGGATGCCGGGATTTCGATGCCGAATTCCTTGGCGACCTTACGCGAAATCAAGGGCGCATGGTCTGCATAGGCTGGCCTCGAAGGCGCAATGCTCTTCGGGTCCGCACCCTTCAGGATCTGCGCCGCAATCTTGCCGGCGTTCTCGCCGACCTGCTCGTAGTTCACGGCAAAGCTTGCCGGCACCACGCCGCTGCGGACCGCGCCGTCATCGGAGTTGACGATGGGGATGCCGGCCTGGCGGGCTGCCGCCGAAACCGCCGCGATCGCCGGCTGAAGAAGGTTCGAGGCCGGCGTGTAGATGACGTCGGCCTTGCCGGCCAGCGAAGCGATGCGCTGCTGGATGTCGTTCACATTATCGACGCCGACCGAAACGACCTCGAAACCGGCAGCGGGCGCGGCTTCCTTGACCTTTTCGAGCAGCGCCACGTCATTGGCCTCGCCCGGATTGTAAGGCACGCCGAACCTCTTGGCATTGGGCAGAAGCTCATGCGTGAACTTCATCACGGCCGCCATGTCCTGAAGGTCGCTGGAGCCGGTGATGCCGTCGCCTCCGGAATCCCACGAAGGAACCAGCTTCGCCGCAACCGGATCGGTAACGGCCGTGAACACGATATCGATGCCCGAACCGGCCAGCGCCTTCATCGCGATCTGCGATACCGGCGTCGTCACGGTGTAGATGATCTTCGGATTCTCCGCCTGAAGCTTGGCGATCATCTGCGGCACCAGCGAAGCATCGAAATTGGTGTGGCTTTCCGAATAAACGACGTCCTTGCCTTCGACGAAGCCATTTTCGGACAAGGCTTTCTTGAACCCGGCGATGGACGCATTAAGCTGCGGATGTTCGCCGAAATTCGCGATGCCGATGCGGATCGGATCGGCTGCGGCCGTAGCCACGCTTGCCACGAACGCGCCAGCCAGGACCAGTCCTGAAAGCCAGCCGGATTTAGAAAAAGTCATGATACCCCCTCTCAGAGACAGGCACGCGCAACAGGCGCTCTCGCCATTCTGGAGAAGACAATAGCCGCTCCAAAAAGGTTGTCAAACAGATATATATAGATAGGCAACATCGCCAAGATTATATATAATCCGGCTGTTCTGCTGTTTCACACAGAGGTGACGCCACCTCGCTCATCCTATCGCAGGCGCCATGAACAACCAAGTCTCATCAAGCAAGACGGAAGCGGCCTACCGGCTCCTGCGCCACGACATTTTGACGACGCGGCTGAAACCCGGCGCGCCGTTGAAACTCGGCGCTTTGCGCGATGCCTATGGCGTCGGCTGGACACCGCTGCGCGAGGCGCTGTCCCGGCTCGAGGCGGAGAAGCTGGTCACCGCGATCAGCAACCGCGGCTTTGCCGTCGCGCCCGTCTCGCGGCCCGAACTGGAAGATTTGGCGCGCGCGCGCATGGTGGTCGAACTGCCGCTGCTGCTGGAGTCCATTGCCAATGGGGGGGCAGAATGGGAGTCCGCGGTGGTGACGAGCCACTACCGCCTCTCGCGCTGCAAGGTCGCCCCGGACGACCCATCCGAGGCAGCGGTCGACGAATGGGACGAAAAGCATGCCTCCTTCCATGGCGCCTTGCTAAGCGCCGCCAGCTCGAACTGGCTCTTGCGGTTCCAGGCGACCATTTCCGACCAGTTGCGCCGCCACCACCGCTTTCTCGGTCTGGCCCCCATATTGAAGGCGGCCGAAGGCTTCCAGGACGGCTATGAAAAGGCCATCGCCGCCTTGCGCGAAGCGATGGCGATCGAGCACCATACCGCTTTGATGGAGGCGGCCCTGGACAGGGATAGCGAGAGCGCCCGCATCCTCATGGCCGAGCACATCGGCTACACCCTGCACGCATACATCAACTACGACGATGCCGGTGCGCAACCGGATACGCCCCATCGGCGCAGGTCCAGGGCGTGAAATCATGAAGATGGTCCGGCGGACCGTCAGCCTTGGTTCAGGATCATGTCGGACGCCTTTTCGGCGATCATCACCGTTGGAGCATGCGTATTGCCCGAAACGATGGTCGGCATGATCGAAGCGTCGACGACGCGAAGCCGCTCGATGCCATGCACCTTGAGTTCCGCATCCACGACGGATCGGGCATCGTCCCCCATTCTGGCCGTCCCGACCGGGTGAAAGATGGTGGTCGCGATATCGCCGGCCGCCCGCGCCAGATCGTCCGGGCTGCTGATATGCGTGCCGGGCTTGAATTCCTCGGGGCGATACATGCGCAAGCGTTCGGTTGCCATCAGCCGCCTTGCTTGGGTGATCGACTGCGCGGCGATCTCGCGGTCGCCGTCGGTCGCCAGATAGTTCGGCGCAATCATCGGCGGCTGGTGCGGATCGGCGGAGCGGATACGCACGTGACCGCGCGATTCCGGCCGAAGGTTGCAAACCGAAACGGTGATCGCCGGGAAGCGGTGCAGCGGATCGCCGAACTTCTCCAGTGACAGCGGCTGTACGTGGAACTCGATATTGGGCGTATCGAACCGGGGATCGGAGCGCATGAAAATGCCGAACTGGCTTGGCGCCATCGCCATCGGGCCGGAGCGCCTGAGCGCATATTCCAGCGCGATGCCCGCCTTGCCCCACAAGGTCGCCTGCCGTTCGTTGAGCGTCGCCGCGCCCTGTATGCGGAACGCCGTGCGTATCTGGAGATGGTCCTGAAGGTTTTCGCCGACACCCGCCAGATCGTGGAGAACCTCGACCCCGTTTTCCTTCAGGAGCGCTGATGGACCAATTCCGGAAAGCTGGAGCAATTGCGGCGAGTTGACCGCACCGGCCGAAAGCACAAGCTCGCGCGAAGCCATAGCTGTGGCCATGCGCCCATCGGCGTCACGAAACAGAATCCCGGTAGCACGGCGTCCGTCAAAAAGGATGCGTTCGGCCAGCGCATGGGTGACGACGCGAAGATTTTGGCGCGACCGCACCGGCCGCAGGAAGGCGCGCGCCGCGCTGAAGCGCACGCCATGGCGCTGGTTGACGTCGAAATAGCCCGCGCCCTCATTGTTGCCGGTGTTGAAATCCTCGGTTGCCGGAACGCCGAGTTCGCCCGCCGCCTCCCGCACCGCATCGAGGATCGGCCAGTTCAGCCGCTGCCGTTCGACGCGTAGCGGCCCGCCCTGCCCGTGATTTTCATCGTCGAGCTGGTAGTGATCTTCCGAGCGCCGAAACAGCGGCAGCACGTCCGCCCACCCCCAGCCGGGATTGCCGAGTTGGCGCCACTGGTCGTAGTCGCGCGCCTGCCCGCGCATATAGATCATGCCGTTGATGGAAGAGCAGCCGCCCAGCACCTTGCCGCGTGGGTAGGAAAGAGAGCGGTCATTGAGGCCTTTCTCCTTTTCCGTGCTGTAGCACCAGTCGGTGCGCGGATTGCCCATGCAGTAGAGGTAGCCCACCGGAATATGGATCCAGTGATAATTATCCCGCCCACCGGCTTCGAGCAGAAGAACGCGGTTGCGGGGATCAGCGCTCAGGCGGTTGGCGAGAACGCAGCCGGCCGAGCCGGCCCCCACGACGATATAGTCCCATTCGCCATAATCGATGGCGTCGATACCAGTCTGGCCGTCCGTTTTCCTGCCCATCGTCCTATTCTTCTCCGACAAGGGCGCCTGCCGCAATCGGGCAATGGAAAAAAGCCGTATCTGTCAGACTCCGGCGCCCATCTGGTACAACCAGGGATGTTCTCGACGACCGCCGCGTGGACCGGCCGAAAACAAGGTATCCGCCGCAGCCGGACATCTTTCCTTGACGAAGGCATGAACCTTGGATCATTTATGAATCATAACAAGCAGCCTCCGAGTACTGGACAAGCTGCAACAAGGGAGGACTACCAGTGAGATTATCGTACCTGATTTCCGCAGCACTTCTGGCAACGACCGCAATTCCCGCCATGGCCGCCGATATTTCTGACGGCAAGGTCAAGATCGGTATCCTCAACGACCAGTCCGGCGTCTATGCCGACTTCGGCGGCAAGTGGTCGGTCGAGGCGGCCAAGATGGCGGTCGAGGATTTTGGCGGAAAGGTTCAGGGCGCGCCGATCGAGATCGTCGATGCCGATCACCAGAACAAGCCCGACATCGCCTCCAACATCGCCCGCCAATGGTACGATACCGAACAGGTCGACTCCATCATGGAACTGACCACCTCTTCCGTCGCGCTTGCCGTGCAGGGCGTCTCCAAGGACAAGAAGAAGATCGACATCGTCACGGGTGCCGCGACGACCGACCTGACCGGCAAGGCCTGTTCGCCCTACGGGTTCCACTGGGCCTACGATACGCATTCGCAGGCTGTCGGAACGGGCGGTGCGCTGGTGGAGGCCGGCGGCGACAGCTGGTATTTCCTCACCGTCGACTATGCGTTCGGCTATTCGCTGGAAGAACAGACCTCCACCTACGTCAAGGACAAGGGCGGCAAGGTGCTGGGCTCCGTGCGCTATCCGCTCGGCACCACGGACTACTCCTCCTTCCTGCTGCAGGCGCAGTCCTCGGGCGCCAAGGTCATCGGCCTTGCCAATGCCGGCCTGGACACCTCCAATTCGATCAAGCAGGCCTCGGAATTCGGCATCGTGCAGGGTGGCCAGCGGCTGGCAGCGCTGCTGTTCACGCTGGCGGAAGTGCATGGCCTCGGTCTTGAGGCAGCGCAGGGCGTCGTGCTGACGGAAGGTTTCTACTGGGATCGCGACGACAAGAGCCGCGAATTCGCAGAGCGCTTCTTCAAGCGCACCAAGCGCATGCCCAACATGATCCAGGCCGGCACCTATTCGGCCGTGATGCAATATCTCAAGGCGATCGACAAGGCCGGCACCGACGAGACCGAGGCTGTCGCCAAGGAACTCCATGAAATGCCGGTCAACGACGCCTTCACCCAGAACGGCAAGGTGCAGTCCGACGGCTCGATGGTGCACGACATGTATCTCTATCAGGTCAAGAAGCCCGAGGAGAGCAAGAAGGACTGGGATTACTACACCTATCTCGCCACCATTCCCGGCGACAAGGCGTTCATGTCCGCTTCCGAAAGCGGTTGCGACCTTAAGTGACGGGTGCCGCCGGCGTGGCCACGGCACCGACAAGCTCTGACGACAAGCCGCAGGTGGTGCTTTCCGCCCGCGGCTTGCGGCGCGATTTCGCAGGCTTCACCGCCGTCAACAATGTCGATCTCGACGTCCATCACGGCAAGATCCATGCGCTGATCGGGCCTAATGGCGCCGGCAAGACCACCGTCTTCAACCTGCTGACCAAGTTCCTGGCGCCGACCAGCGGCAGGATCGAACTGCTCGGCCGCGACATCACCCGCACCTCGCCCGCAAAGGTCGCGCGCATGGGCCTGGTGCGGTCCTTCCAGATTTCGGCGGTTTTCCCGCACCTCTCCGTGCTCGACAATGTGCGCGTCGCCCTGCAGCGGCCGGGCGGACTAAGCACCCAATTCTGGCGCTCGGCCGACACGCTAGACCGGCTGACGCCGCGCGCCATGGAACTGCTTGGTTCCGTCGGCCTCGACGACGCCCGAAACCGGCTGGCCGGCGACCTGTCCTACGGGCGCAAGCGCGTGCTGGAAATCGCCACCACGCTGGCGCTGGACCCCAAGGTGCTGCTGCTGGACGAGCCGATGGCCGGCATGGGCCACGAAGACGTCGGCACTGTTTCCGACATCATCCGGTCGGTCGCCAGGGATCGCGCCGTGCTGATGGTCGAACACAATCTGACGGTCGTTTCGGACCTCTGCGACTGGATAACCGTGTTGCAGCACGGAGAGATACTGGCCGCCGGCGACTACGCTACCGTCAGCAACGACGAACGGGTCAAGGTCGCCTATATGGGCACGGAGTACGCCTGATGGCGCAAAATTCGCCCCTGCTGGCAGTACGAGGCCTCAACGCCTGGTATGGCGAGAGCCATGCGCTGCACGGCGTCGACCTGGAGGTCTTTCGCGGCGAGACGGTGACGCTGCTCGGCCGCAACGGGGTCGGCAAGACGACCACCTTGCGTTCCATCGTCGGCCTGATCCGCAAGCGCACCGGCGAAATCGCCTTCGACGGCCACGATCTCATGCATCTGCCACTGCACCGCACCGCCTATGCCGGCATCGGCTTCGTACCGGAAGAACGCGGCATCTTCGCCACGCTGAGCGTGGACGAAAACCTCGTCCTGCCGCCGGTCGTCGCCAAGGGCGGCATGAGCGTCGAGGAAATCTTCGACCTCTTCCCCAATTTGAAAGCGCGCCGCAACAGCCAGGGCACCAAGCTGTCGGGCGGCGAACAGCAGATGCTGGCGATCGCGCGCATGCTGCGCACTGGCGTCACCATGCTTTTGCTGGACGAGCCGACCGAAGGGCTGGCGCCCGTCATCGTGCAGCGCATCGGCGAATTACTGGTGGAACTCAAGGCGCGCGGCATGACCATCCTGCTCGTCGAACAGAATTTCCGCTTCGCCAGCCGCGTCGCCGACCGCTTCTACCTGATGGAACATGGTAAGGTGGTGGGCGGCTTCCCGGTCGGCGAACTGTCGTCGCACATGGGCGAACTTCACGAAGTGCTGGGGGTGTGATGGTGAGGAACCGTGACTTGAACTCCCACTGGTCCAGATCGCCGTTGGCTTGCGAAAGGGCGCGGCATGGATTCCCGACCGCTCGCGCTACGCACTCGCTCACGAGGCCGGGAATGACGGAGTTCTTTGCTGCCCGTACTGGTGGCCTGCTTCACCGGTTTGCAGACGGATGCAAGCAAACCCGTCTTTCCCGGCCTCGTGAGCGAGGAACGAGCGGTCGGGAATCCATGGCGCGTCGCCAAAGACATCAGCGCCTGCCAAAACATGGTCGCAAGGCAACGCAGCCAGCGCTCAATCTAACCGCGGCAACCCGGCCATGACGATGATCTTCGGCATTCCTATTCAGGCGCTGCTCGGCCAGTTGCTGGTCGGCCTCATCAACGGCTCGTTCTACGCGATGCTGAGCCTCGGGCTAGCGATCATCTTCGGCATGCTGCAGATCATCAACTTCGCCCATGGCGCGCAATATATGCTGGGCGCTTTCGTCGGCTATCTGTTGCTTAACTATCTGGGCATCGGTTACTGGCCCGCTTTGATCCTGGTGCCGGTCCTCGTCGGCCTGTTCGGCATGGTGATCGAGCGGCTGGCGATATCGAGGCTCTACGGCGTCGATCCGCTCTACGGGCTTTTGTTCACTTTCGGCCTCGCCTTGGTTCTCGAAGGCATTTTCCGTTATTATTACGGCGTGTCGGGCAACCCTTATTCGGTTCCGGCGCTGCTATCGGGCGGCACCAATCTCGGCTTCATGTTCCTGCCCATCTATCGCGGCTGGGTGGTGATCGCTTCGCTGATCGTGTGCTTCGGCACCTGGGCGCTGATCGAGAAGACAAGGCTCGGCTCCTATCTGCGCGCCGCAACCGAAAACCCGCGTCTCGTGCAGGCATTCGGCGTCAACGTCCCGCTGCTCCTCACGCTCACCTATGGCCTGGGGTCGGCGTTGGCCGGGCTTGCCGGCATTCTGGCAGCCCCCGTCTATCAGGTCAGCCCGCTGATGGGGTCGGATCTCATCATCGTCGTCTTCGCCGTCGTCGTGGTCGGCGGCATGGGCTCGATCCTCGGCGCCATCGTCACCGGCTATATGCTGGGCCTCGCCGAAGGCCTGACCAAGGTTTTCTACCCGGAAGCCTCCAACCTCGTCATCTTCGTCATCATGGCGATCGTTCTTCTGGTCCGCCCCGCCGGCCTGTTTGGAAAGGACGCCTGAGATGGCAGAGGTGACGCTTCAGGAGGCCCGCGCCAAAACCTCCGCACGTCTTGAATGGACGCTGGTCGCGCTTGGCATAATCGCCCTTCTGGCCGCACCCTTCTTCGTCTACCCGATCTTCCTGATGAAGATGCTGTGCTTCGCCCTGTTTGCCTGCGCCTTCAATCTTCTGCTCGGCTATACCGGCCTGCTCTCTTTCGGCCATGCCGCCTTCTTCGGCGGCGCGGCCTATTTCTGCGCCCATTCCGTCAAGGTCTGGGGCTGGCCGCCGGAAGCCGGCATCCTGCTCGGCGTCGCGGGCGCAGCCGTGCTTGGCCTGATCATGGGCTTCTTCGCCATCCGCCGGCAGGGCATCTACTTTGCCATGATCACGCTGGCGCTGGCGCAGATGTTCTTCTTCTTCTGCGTACAAGCCCCGTTTACCGAAGGCGAGGACGGCATCCAGGGCGTGCCGCGCGGCCATTTCTTCGGCGTCATCGACCTGCATGAACCCCTCAACATCTATTATGTGGTGCTGGCCGTCTTCCTGATCGGCGTCTTTGCCATCTGGCGTATCGTCAACTCGCCCTTCGGCATGATCCTGCGCTCGATCCGAGAAAACGAAAATCGCGCCATTTCGCTCGGCTATTCGGTTGCCAACTACAAGCTTGCCGCCTTCGTCATGTCGGCAGCGCTGGCCGGGCTTGCGGGTGCCATGAAAGCCATCGTCTTCCAGTTCGCGACGCTCACCGACGTCACCTGGCAGATGTCGGGCGAGGTCATCCTGATGACGCTGCTTGGCGGCATCGGCACCATGGTCGGGCCGATCGTCGGCGCGGGCCTCGTCGTCGGCCTGCAGAATACGCTGGCGACCTCCGGCTTTCCGGTCACCATCGCCACCGGCGCGATCTTCATGATCTGCGTGCTCGTGTTCCGCCGCGGCATCGTCGGCGAAATCTATGCCCGCCTGATAAAGCCTGACGATGCGCCGAAAGGCTGACGCTCGCACGTTCGGCCAAACGGCTTTCAACCTCGTCTCCTGAAACCGGCCTGAAAAATCAGCCGGCCGGTCATTGCCGGTTGACGAATTGCGTTTGTTTTGATGTGTCGCAACCATGCTGCGGCGGCGAGGCCACAAGGGACAAGCGATGGGCGAGAAGTGGGATTTCTGGATCGATCGCGGCGGTACCTTCACCGACGTCATCGGCTGCGATCCGCAGGGTAAATTGCACCCGCGCAAGCTGCTCTCGGAGAATCCGGAAGCCTATGCCGACGCCGCGATCGCCGGCATTCGCGGCCTGCTCGGCCTGGACGGCGACAAAGCCATACCGGCAGGCACGATCGGCGAGATCAAGATGGGCACCACCGTCGCCACCAATGCGCTTTTGGAGCGCAAGGGCGACCGTGTCCTGCTGCTGATCACCAGGGGTTTTCGCGATGCGCTGAAGATCGCCTACCAGGCCAGGCCGGATATCTTCGCCAAGGAAATCATCCTGCCCGAACAGCTTTATGAGCGCGTCGTCGAGGTGGATGAGCGCGTGCGCGCCGATGGCTGCATCGAAAGGCTGCTCGACATCGCTTCGGTTCTTCCGGCCATCGAGCAGGCCAAGGCCGACGGGATAGACGCCGTCGCCATCGCCTTCATGCATGCCTGGAAACATCCGGACCATGAACAGGCGCTCGCCAGGGTTTGCCGCAAGCTCGGCTTTTTGCAGGTATCCGTGAGCCACGAGGTCTCGCCTCTCATCAAGCTGGTAGGGCGCGGCGACACCACCGTCGTCGATGCCTATCTGTCGCCGATCCTGTCGCGCTACGTGCAGCGGGTGGCCACGGAATTGGGAATAGACAAGGGTCGGGCAGAGCCCGCAAGCGCGACCGCGCGTCGGCCGTCATCGGCCGCCCCGGCGGAGGCCAGCGAGCAAAGCGAGCGCACGGCCGCGAGCCCAAGTTTAAAATTCATGATGTCTTCCGGCGGGCTGACCGCCGCGGAAAAATTTCAAGGCAAGGATGCGCTGCTGTCCGGTCCTGCCGGCGGCGTGGTCGGCATGGTCGAGACGGCAAGGCTTGCAGGCTTCGAAAAGGTGATCGGCTTCGACATGGGTGGCACCTCCACCGATGTCACCCACTATGGCGGCGCCTATGAGCGCGCCTTCGACACGGAGGTGGCCGGCGTGCGCATCCGCGCGCCGATGATGCGCATTCATACAGTGGCGGCCGGCGGCGGCTCGATCCTGCACTATGAAGCCGGCCGCTTCCGCGTCGGCCCGGATTCGGCCGGCGCCAATCCCGGCCCGGCCTGCTATCGGCGCGGCGGCCCACTTGCCGTCACCGACGCGAACGTCATGCTCGGCAAGCTGCAGCCGGATTTTTTCCCCACGATCTTCGGCCCCGGCCAGAACGAGGCGCTCGACGGCACCGTCGTGCGGGAAAGATTTGCTGCCCTTGCCGCGGAAATCGGCGACGGGCGGACGCCCGAAGCGGTAGCCGAAGGGTTCGTCACCATTGCCGTGGAGAACATGGCCAACGCCATCAAGAAGATCTCCATCCAGCGCGGCTATGACGTAACCGACTATCTGCTGAACTGTTTTGGCGGCGCAGGCGGCCAGCACGCCTGCCCGGTGGCGGATGCCCTGGGCATGGAGACCGTGCTCATCCATCCCTTCTCCGGCCTGCTTTCGGCTTACGGCATCGGCCTTGCCTCGCTCTTCGCCTCGCGCCAGCAAGCTTTGCTGGTCCCCTTGGCCGATCCTTCCTTGCCCGACATCGAAGCCATGATCGACACGTTGCGCATCGTCGTTGTCGATGAATTAACCGAACAGGGCATCGAAGAGGCTGCCATCGACATCAAGCCCGTCCTGCACATTCGCTATGACGGTACCGACACGACGCTGCCGGTGGACTTTCGCCACGGCTCCCTTGAAGAGGCCAAAAAACGCTTCGAATCGGCCCACAAGGCGCAATTCGGTTTCGCCTATGACGACAAGTCACTCATTGTCGAAACCGTGGCGGTGGAAGGCAGCAGCAGCGCGGACAAACGCCACGACGAGGCCGTTGCCTCACCCGGTCCCGCGCGCACCGCACCCTCCTCGGAGACACGGCAGGTCTATGGCGACGGCGGATGGCGGGAGGCCGGCGTCTACCGCCGCGAAGATTTGCGTCCCTCCGACCGTATCGCCGGTCCCGCCCTGATCATCGAGCCGAACCAGACCATCGTCGTCGAAGCCGGCTGGCAGGCCGAAATCACCCGTCGCGACCATGTCCTGCTGCATCGCGTGGAAAAGAAGCAGCGGCGCGAGGCGCTTGGCACCGGTCTTTCCGGCAAGGCCGGTGCCGATCCGGTCATGCTGGAAGTGTTCAACAACCTCTTCATGTCGATTGCCGAACAGATGGGGGTGACGCTTCAGAACACCGCTTATTCGGTCAACATCAAGGAACGGCTGGATTTTTCCTGCGCGGTATTCGACCGCAACGGCGCTCTTGTCGCCAACGCGCCGCATATGCCGGTGCATCTGGGCTCGATGGACCGATCGGTCGAAACCATCATCCGGCTCAATGCCGGCGACATTCATCCGGGCGACGTGTTTGCGCTGAATGCGCCCTATAATGGCGGCACCCACCTGCCCGACATCACCGTGGTGACGCCGGTGTTCGACGACGCGCAAGGTACAATTCTCTTCTGGACCGCATCGCGCGGCCACCACGCCGATATTGGCGGCACCGCCCCCGGTTCGATGACGCCGTTGGCAACCACCGTCGACGAGGAAGGCGTGCTGTTCGACAATTTCCGGCTGGTCGAGCGCGGCCGTTTCCGTGAGGCGGAACTGAACACGCTGCTCACCGATCACCCCTATCCTGTCCGTAACGCGATCCAGAATGTCGCCGACATCAAGGCGCAAATCGCCGCCAACGAGAAGGGCGTCGCCGAATTGCGCAAGATGGTCGCGCATTTCGGGCTCGAAATGGTCGAGGCCTATATGGGCCATGTGCAGGACAATGCCGCCGAAAGCGTCAGGCGGGTGCTGGAACGTCTGCCCGATGCCTGCGAATACGAATATCCGACCGACACCGGCCAGGTCATAAAGGTAAGGATCACCGTCGACCGGCAAAAGCGCGAGGCGATGGTCGATTTCACCGGCACCTCGCCGGTGATGAAGAACAATTTCAACGCGCCGGAACCCGTTACCCGCGCAGCCGTGCTTTATGCCTTCCGCGTCATGGTCGAGGACAATATCCCGATGAATGCCGGCTGCCTTCGGCCCATCAACATCGTCATCCCCGACGGCTGCATGCTGAAACCCGCCTATCCGGCCGCCGTCGTCGCCGGCAATGTCGAGACGTCGCAGCATGTCACCAATGCGCTGTTCGGCGCGATGGGGGCCATGGCCAATGCGCAGGGAACGATGAACAACCTCACCTTCGGCAACCAGACCTATCAGTATTACGAGACGATCTGTTCCGGCTCGCCAGCCGGCCGAATGAACGACGGCCGCGGTTTTGCCGGCACCTCCGGCGTTCACACGCACATGACCAATTCGCGCCTGACCGATCCGGAAGTGCTGGAACTCCGCTTCCCGGTGCTGCTGGAGGACTTTCACATCCGCGAGGGAACCGGCGGCAAGGGCAAATGGGATGCCGGCGACGGCACCAGCCGCACCATCCGCTTTCTCGAAAAGATGGAGTGCGCGATCGTGTCCTCGCACCGCAACCGCCCGCCGCAGGGGCTGTGCGGTGGTGGCGACGGCGAGGTCGGCTCCACGCAAATCCGGCGCGCGGATGGCTCGCTTGAAACGTTGAAAGCCTGCGACCAGACCGTTCTGCAAGCCGGAGAAGCCGTCATCGTCACCACGCCGACGCCGGGAGCATTCGGAGCCGGATAGCAATTCCTGCCGTGACCCGGACTTGTCACGGCTTTGCGCTATAAATAGTCAGGCCGCGCCAAGGGCCCCCTCCCCGCGCCGGCAATCAAAAGGAAACATCGTGATTAAAAGCTGGGCTGAAAGCGCGCCACGTCTGGTCGACGTCGCCATGGGCAGAACGCCCGCCGACATGGTCATCCGCGATGTGCGCTGGGTAAACGTGCACTCCGGCGAGATCATTGCAGGCACCGATATAGCCATTGCGGCGGGGCGTTTCGCCTTTGTCGGCGCGGATGCCGGCCATGCCATCGGCCCCGACACCAAAATCATCGACGGCAAGGGCCGCTATGCGGTGCCGGGCCTGTGCGACGCGCATATGCACGTCGAAAGCGGTATGGTCACCGTCACCGAATTTGCCCGCGCCGTCATCCCGCACGGCACCACCTCGATGTTCATCGATCCGCACGAGATCGCCAACGTGCTCGGCATGGACGGCGTCAAGCTGATGCACGACGAAGCAGCCGGCCTGCCGATCAACATCTACGTCCAGATGCCCAGCTGCGCGCCGAGCGCGCCGGGCCTGGAAAACAGCGGCGCGGCACTTGGCCCCGAGGATGTGAAGGAGGCCATGACATGGCCGAACATCATCGGACTTGGCGAGATGATGAATTTTCCGGGCGTCGCGGCAGGCGACCGCAACATGCTGGCCGAAATCGGCCATACGCAGGCGGCCGGCAAGACGGTCGGCGGCCACTATGCCTCCAAAGACCTCGGCCGCCCCTTCCATGCCTATGCGGCAGCGGGACCGGCGGACGACCACGAGGGAACCAGCGTCGAGGATGCCACCGCCCGCGTGCGCCAGGGCATGCGCGCCATGCTTCGCCTCGGATCGGCCTGGTATGACGTTGCAGCACAGGTCAAGGCGATCACCGAGAACGGCCTCGATTCCCGCAATTTCATCCTGTGTACCGACGACAGCCATTCCGGCACGCTGGTGGGCGAAGGCCATATGAACCGCGTCGTCCGCCATGCGATCGCGCAGGGATTGAAGCCTATTACCGCAATCCAGATGGCGACGCTCAACACCGCTCAGCATTTCGGGCTGGAACGCGAGCTTGGCTCGATCACGCCCGGCCGCCGCGCCGACCTCATCCTGACTTCCGATCTTGTCGCGCTGCCCGTCGAAACCGTCATCGGCCGGGGGCAGGTGCTTGCCGAAAACGGCAGGCTTACCGGTTCCATCCCCCATTACGACTATCCGCCGACAGCCAAGAACACCGTGCACCTCGGCAAGAGACTGGCTGGAGCCGACTTCGATATTGCAGCACCCGAAGGCGCCAACGCGGTGACCGCGCGCGTCATCGGCGTAATCGAAAACCAGGCGCCGACGCGCGCCCTGCAGCGCTCACTGCCGGTGGAAAGCGGCCTCGTCGGAATGGACCGGCAGGCCGATGTCTGCCAGATCGCACTGGTCGAACGGCACCGGGCAACCGGCAAGGTCGTCAACGCCTTCGTCTCTGGCTTCGGCTATGACAAGCCGTGCGCGATGGCCAGCACGGTCGCGCATGACAGCCACCACATGATCGTGGTCGGCACAGACAAGAACGACATGGCGCTGGCCGCGAACCGGCTGGGCGAAGTCGGCGGCGGCGTGGTGCTATTCAGCGAGGGGCGCGAACTGGCGCTGGTGAAACTACCCATCGCCGGCCTGATGTCGGACCAGCGCGCCGAGATCGTCGCCGAAGAAGCCAATGCGCTGATCGCAGCCATGCAAGCCTGCGGCTGCCGGCTGAACAACGCCTATATGCAGCATTCGCTACTGGCGCTGGTGGTCATTCCCGAACTGCGTATTTCCGATGTCGGCCTGATCGACGTAACCAAATTCGCGCCAACTGATCTGTTGGTGAGTTAAAACGTCTTCGCGCCGTTGACCATCAGCCGCACCGCATAGAGCGAGGTTGTTCCGCACATATAGAGCACATTGCGCTTGGCCCCTCCGAACACGCAGTTGGCGACGATCTCCGGCACCAGCACCTTGCCGAGCAGCGTGCCGTCCGGGTCGTAGCAATGGACCCCGTCGCCGGCACTGGTCCAGATACGGCCCGCATCGTCGAGGCGAAAGCCGTCGAACAGGCCAACCGTGCAATCGGCAAAGACCCTGCCGCCAGAAACCTTGTTGCCTGCGCCGATGTCGAAAGCCCTTATATGCGCCGGGTTTTCCGGGCCGTGCGTGCGACCGGTATCGCAGACATAAAGCAGGCTTTCGTCCAGCGAGAACGCAAGGCCGTTCGGCCGCACCATGTCGGTGATGACGGCTTCCACCGTGCCTATACCCGGATCGACCCGGTAAACGTTGCAGGCACCGATTTCGCTGTCGGCCTTGTCGCCCTCATAATCGCTTTCGATGCCGTAGGCCGGATCGGTGAACCAGATCGAGCCGTCCGATTTCACGACGACATCGTTGGGCGAATTCAGGCGCTTGCCCTGCCAGCGATCGGCAATCGTCGTGATCGACCCGTCAAACTCGGTTCGCGACACGCGACGGCCGGAATGTTCGCAGGTGACCAACCGCCCCTGCCGGTCGACCGTATTGCCGTTGGAATTGTTGGCAGGCTGACGAAAGACGCTGACATGGCCGTCCGCTTCGTCATAGCGCAGCATGCGGTTGTTCGGGATGTCCGACCATATGACATAGCGGCCGGCGGCGAACCAGGCCGGCCCCTCCGTCCAGCGGCAGCCGGTGAACAAACGCTCCACCTGCGCGGTGCCGTTGAACAGGCGCGCAAAACGCGGGTCTAGAACCTCATAGACACCCGACATGATCGTCCCCTCCACACTATTCGACCTGGCAAAGACAAGAGCACCGGGCCGTAAAAAGCAAGGGCGCGGTTTCGACACCGCGCCCTTTTGTCCGACTTATTCAGAAAATCCCGTTCACTCGATATCGAACGAGACGCCCTGCGCCAGCGGCAGTTCCTTGGAGTAGTTCACCGTGTTGGTGGCGCGGCGCATATAGGCTTTCCACGCGTCGGAGCCCGATTCACGGCCTCCGCCGGTTTCCTTCTCGCCGCCGAACGCGCCGCCGATTTCAGCGCCCGACGTACCGATATTGACGTTGGCGATGCCGCAGTCCGAACCGCCGGCCGACAGGAACAGTTCCGCTTCCTGCAGATCGCGCGTGAAGATCGACGACGACAGGCCTGCGCCGACCGCATTGTGCTGATCGAGGGCGTCGTCGAAATCGGAATATTTCATCACATAGAGGATCGGCGCGAAGGTTTCCTCGGTGACCGGACCGGCCTGCTTCGGCATTTCGACCAGCGCCGGATGCACATAATACGCATCGGCATGGCCGTTTTCGGCGCGGTTGCCGCCCGTCACCTTGCCGCCATGGGCTTCGGCTTCCTTGATGGCTTTCTGCATGCCGTCAAAGGCCTGCTTGTCGATCAAGGGACCGACCAGCGAGGAAGTCTCCAGCGGATTGCCCACCGACACGCTCAGATAGGCTTTCTTCAGCCGCGGCACGAGCTGGTCATAGACGCTGTCATGCACGAACAGGCGGCGAAGCGTGGTGCAGCGCTGGCCGGCGGTGCCCATCGCGCCGAAGGCAATCGCACGCAGCGCCATGTCGAGATCGGCCGACGGGCAGACGACGCCGGCATTGTTGCCGCCCAGCTCCAGGATGGCGCGGGCAAAGCGCTTGGCCAGGCGCGGGCCGACATCGCGGCCCATGCGGGTCGAGCCGGTGGCCGACACCAGCGACACCTTGGGATGATCGACCAGGACCTCGCCGACGGCGCGGTCGCCGATCAGCACCGACACCAGGCCAGCCGGCGCATCCTTGCCGAAACGCGCGACGGCGCGCTTGAAGATCGCCTCGCAGGCAAGCGCCGTCAGCGGCGTCTTTTCCGAGGGCTTCCACACCACGGCGTCGCCGCACACCAGCGCCAGCGCCGTGTTCCACGACCACACCGCCACGGGGAAATTGAAGGCCGAGATGACGCCGACGACGCCCAGCGGATGCCAGGTTTCCATCATGCGGTGGCCGGGGCGCTCGGTGGCGATGGTCAGGCCGTACAACTGCCGCGAAAGACCGACGGCGAAATCGCAGATGTCGATCATTTCCTGCACTTCGCCCAGGCCCTCGGACGGAATCTTGCCGACCTCGATGGACACCAGCCGACCAAGTTCGGTCTTGTGGGCGCGCAATTCTTCGCCGAGCAGGCGGACCAGTTCGCCGCGCTTCGGCCCCGGCACCAGCCGCCACGCCTTGAACGCCTCGTGCGCCGCCTCGATGGCCTTGCCGGCATCAGCCGGCGAAATCGTCTTCAGCGCCGCGATCTGTTCGCCCGTCACCGGGCTGTGCACCAAAAGGTCGCCGCCCTCAAGCACGCCACCGGCAACACCCAGCTTCGCCAACAGGGCAGCCGTTTCCTTGGCAATCGTCATTTTCGTTCCCTTCAAAACCATTCGCCTGCGCAACCGTGGGCGCGAGGCCATCATGGCGAAGGCATTACCCGTTTCAGGCCGGTTCCGCTACCCCGGCGCACCGCCAAGCGGCCGGCGGAACGTTGGACCAGAAGGCGCAGCAAAACTCGACCGCATGACGCCTCAAACCGCCGTTTTCACAACAGCACGCTTTCCAGCGCTATCCTTCATCAACCGGTCGATATGCATGCGGATATGGGCGGCTTCGGCCGCCGTATTGGCCAGCGCGATGGCCCGGTCGAAGGCGACACGCGCTTCCTCGTCCCGGCCAAGCTGCATCAGCAAGCCGCCCTTGAGGCCGAAGAAATGGAAATAACCGGACAGACGCTGTTCGAGCGGCTCGATCATGGCAAGTGCGGCTTCCGCCCCGCGCACCTTGGAAACGGCGACGGCGCGGTTGAGCGTCACCACCGGCGACGGCTGCATCTGTTCCAGCAGGCCGTAGAGTAAGTCGATCTCCTGCCAGTCAGTGTCCTCGGCCTTTGCCGCCCGCGCATGAAGGGCGGCAATCGCCGCCTGCACCTGATAAGGGCCGGGCCTGGCATGCCGCAGCGCCTTGTCGACCAGCGCCAGCCCCTCGCCGATCATCCGGGCATTCCACAGGCTGCGATCCTGGTCTTCCAGCAGCACGATCTCGCCGCCGGCATCGAAACGGGCGGCAAGGCGCGCGTGCTGAAGCAGCATCAATGCCGTCAGGCCCATGATTTCTGGTTCAGTCTTGAACAGGCGCAGCAGCAGGCGGCCCAGCCGGATCGCCTCGTCGCATAGCGGCGCGCGCAGCGATGCTTCACCGCTCTTGGTAGAATAGCCCTCGTTGAAGACGAGATAGACCATGGCCGCAACCGCCGCCAGCCGCTCGGAACGCTCCACCGGTCCCGGCGTCTCGAACGCCACGCCAGCCTCGGCGATACGCGCCTTGGCGCGGGTGATGCGCTGTTCCATGGCGCTTTCCCCGACCAGAAAGGCGCGAGCGATCTGCTTGACGGAAAGGCCGGAGACGATGCGCAGCGCGACCGCGATCTGCTGCGCCGGCGGCAGGTCGGGATGGCAGCAGATGAACAGCAGACGCAGGATATCGTCGCGGTAGTGCGCCCCGTCCAGCCGCTCCGCCATGTCGCTTTCGGCATCCTCCAGGTCCGAAACAAGGTCTTCCGCCGGCATCGGCGCTTGCTTCGAGCGTTTACGCATGGCGTCGATGCCGCTGTTGCGGCCGACGAAAATGAGCCATGCGGCGGGATCGCGCGGCGGTCCGTTCTGCGGCCAGTTCTTCAACGCCCGCAGGCATGCATCCTGGAAGGCTTCCTCGGCCGTATCGAGATCGCGAAAATAACGCAGCAGCGCGCCCATGGCCTGCGGCCGGGCAGAAGAGATCGCCGAACTGATCCAGCCGAGATCGCTCATCCGATGGTGGCCTTCACCGGATTGAGCAGGCTGATCGGCCGGATTTCATAGGAGCCGCCGCTCGGATTCACTGCGGAAAGCTCACGGGCAAAGCCGACGGCCTCCTCGAGGTCTGCGCAATCAACCGTGTAGAAGCCGAGAAACTGCTCCTTGGTTTCGGCAAAGGGGCCGTCGATGACGATGGCCTCGCCCTTGACCTGGCGCAGCGTGGTTGCCGCCGTGGTCGGCAGTAGCCGCGCCACCGGCCCGAGCTTGCCCGCCTTGGCATATTTCTCCTGCACGACGGAGAGCCTGGCCAGGACGGCGTCGTCCTCGGCCTTGGTCCAGCTGGTAACGACGTCTTCGGAGGCATAGCAGAGGATGGCATAAAGCATGAAAACCCTTTCTCTTGTCCAAGGACGTAAGAGTAGGGTCGAATCCGACATCGCGTCGACAAAATTCTGCCGTCTGAGGCAATCCCGAGCTCGGCGGCGACAGGCGCGGATTCCGATTCCAAAACAGGACGATAAGACGCCGCCCTGATTCTTCTTGTCAGAAGGGAGTGGCCGTTCCGCAATCATCCGCGTCGACGGATTATACAGCGATGCCAAAAGGATAGAGCCGCATTGCGACTCTATCCCTCAACTTTTTAGAAAAACGCCTGCAGGCCGGTCTGGGCGCGACCGAGGATCAGCGCATGCACGTCATGCGCGCCTTCATAGGTATTCACGGTTTCCAGGTTCTGCGCGTGGCGCATGACGTGGTAGCCGATCTGGATGCCGTTGCCGCCATGCATGTCGCGGGCCTGGCGCGCGATGTCGAGCGCCTTGCCGCAATTGTTGCGCTTGACGATCGAGATCATTTCCGGCGCCATCTTGCCTTCGTCCATCAACCGACCGACCCGCAACGAGGCCTGCAGGCCAAGTGCGATCTCGGTCTGCATGTCGGCAAGCTTCTTCTGGTAAAGCTGCATGCCGGCCAGCGGCTTGCCGAACTGCTTGCGGTCCAACCCGTACTGCCGCGCGCGGTGCCAGCAGTCTTCCGCCGCTCCCATCGCGCCCCAGGAAATACCGTAGCGCGCGCGGTTGAGACAGCCGAACGGACCCTTCAAGCCCGAAACATTCGGCAACAGCGCATCCTCGCCGACCTCGACGCCTTCCATGACGATCTCGCCGGTGATCGAGGCGCGCAGCGACAGCTTGCCTTCGATCTTGGGCGCCGAAAGCCCCTTCATGCCCTTTTCCAGCACGAAGCCGCGGATCTGGTTGTCGTGCGCGGCCGACTTCGCCCAGACGACGAACACGTCGGCGATCGGCGCGTTGGAAATCCACATCTTGGAGCCGGTGAGCCGGTAGCCGGTCGCGGTCTTTTCGACCCGCGTCTTCATGCCGCCCGGATCGGAACCGGCATCCGGTTCGGTCAGGCCGAAGCAGCCGATCCACTCGCCGCTCGCCAGCTTGGGCAGGAATTTCTTGCGCTGCTCTTCCGAGCCATAGGCCTGGATCGGATACATCACCAGCGACGATTGCACGCTCATCATCGAGCGGTAGCCGGAATCGATCTTCTCGACCTCGCGCGCCACCAGCCCGTAGGTTACGTAATTGCCGCCAAGCCCGCCATATTCTTCCGGAACGGTGATGCCGAGCAGGCCCGCCTCGCCCATCTCGCGAAAGATGGCCGGATCGGTCTTTTCATGAAGATAGGCCTCCTCGATGCGCGGGGCGAGTTTGTCGGCGGCGAAGGCGGCCGCCGCATCCCGGATCATCCGCTCGTCTTCCGACAGTTGGTCCTCGATCAGGAAAGGATCGTCCCATACGAAGGCATTTTTGTCGGCGGCCATGATGCTCGGTCTCCAAAGGTTTCATGTGGGCCGACTTATCGACCGCAACGATAAAAAAATCAAACGAAAGCACGCGAGCACGCGTTCAATAGCAGACGGTCACTTGCGCTTCATGGCGTCGGCCAGCGCCGCTCCGAATGCGCCTTGCGCCGGCTTTTCCGGTTGGCGTGGAGCCAAAGCTGCCCGAGGTTTGCCGGCATCGCGTTCGCGCGGCACCGGCCGCTGTTCGCCGCCGCCATCCTTGCGCATGGAAAGCCCGATGCGCTTGCGCTTGATATCGACCTCGACAACGCGCACCTTGACCACGTCGCCGGCCTTGACCACCTCATGCGCGTCCTTGACGAAGCGGTCGGCCAGTTGCGAGACGTGCACCAGCCCGTCCTGATGCACGCCGATATCGACGAAAGCGCCGAACGCCGCGACATTGGTGACGGTGCCTTCCAGCAGCATGCCGGGCTTCAGATCCTTGATGTCATCGACGCCATCGGCAAAAGTCGCCGTCTTGAAGCCGGGGCGCGGATCGCGGCCGGGCTTTTCCAACTCGGCGATGATGTCGCGCACGGTAGGCAGGCCGAAACGCTCGTCGACGAAAACGCGCGGATCGAGCGCCTTCAACGCCGCACTATCGCCCATCAGCGAACGCAAATCGCGGCCGCAGGCGGCGACGATCTTCTTGGCGACGCCATAGGCTTCCGGATGCACCGACGACGCATCGAGCGGCTCCGCGCCGTCGCGGATGCGCAGGAAGCCGGCGCTCTGCTCGAAGGCGCGCGGCCCGAGCCTTGCAACTTTCAGCAATTCGCGGCGGCTGGCGAACGGGCCTGTCTCATCGCGATGCGCAACGATTGCCTCGGCCAGCGATGCGCCAAGGCCGGACACGCGCGCCAAAAGCGGCGCGGAGGCCGTGTTGAGATCGACGCCGACTGCATTCACCGCATCCTCGACCACCGCTTCCAGCGAGCGCCCGAGCCGGTACTGGTCGACATCGTGTTGATACTGGCCGACGCCGATCGATTTCGGCTCGATCTTGACCAGTTCGGCCAGCGGGTCCTGCAAGCGGCGCGCGATGGAGACGGCCCCGCGCAGCGATACGTCGAGATCGGGAAATTCGGCGGCAGCGGTCGCCGACGCCGAATAGATCGAAGCACCCGCCTCGCTGACGATGACCTTCATCGGCTTGGCCGCGCCATTATCGAAAACCATGTCGGCCAGCATGTCCGCGACCAGTCTTTCCGTCTCGCGGCTGCCGGTGCCGTTGCCGATGGAGATCAGTTCGACCTTGTGCTGGAGAATAAGCCTTGCAAGCTCGGCCTGCGCGCCGCGCACATCGTTTCTCGGCTGGAACGGATAGACGGTCGACGTCGCCACTACCTTGCCGGTGCCGTCGACCACCGCCACCTTGACGCCGGTGCGGATGCCGGGATCGAGCCCCATCGTGGCGCGCGATCCCGCCGGTGCCGCTAGCAGCAGGTCCTTGAGGTTGCGGGCAAAGACGTGAATCGCCTCCTCCTCGGCCCGCTCGCGCAGATCGCGCATCAGGTCGAGCGTCAGGTGCAGCGACAGCTTCACCCGCCACGTCCAGCCGACCACCTCCATCAGCCAGCGGTCGCCCGGCAATTGCTGGCCGATGGCATAGGCGCTGGCGATCGTCCTTTCCACGGGCTTGACCGGCGATGCGTCGTCCGCATCGACCTCGATATCGAGCGACAGAAATTCCTCGTTGCGGCCGCGCAGCATGGCCAGCGCGCGGTGGCCGGCAACGGTGGCCCAGCGCTCGGAGTGATCGAAATAGTCGGAGAACTTCGCGCCGGCTTCCTCTTTGCCGGTAACGACGCGGGAGCGCAGGAAAGCGCGGTCCTTCATGTAGGTACGCAATTTGCCGACCAGATCGGCGTTTTCCGCGAATTGCTCGGACAGGATGTCGCGCGCGCCGTCGAGCGCGGCCTTGGCGTCCGCGACCTCTTCGGTCACATAGGCTGCGGCCAGTTCAGCCGGAACGGCGGCGCGGTCGGCCAGAATGGCCTCGGCCAGCGGTCCCAGGCCGCGCTCGCGTGCGATCTCGGCCTTGGTGCGGCGCTTGGGCTTGTAGGGCAGGTAAATGTCTTCCAGTTCGGCCTTGGTCGAAACCGCCGCTATCTTCGCTTCCAGATCCTCGGTCAGCTTGCCCTGCTCGCGGATCGAGCCAAGGATGGTGTCGCGCCGCGTCTCCAACTCGCGCAGATAGACGAGCCGTTCGGCAAGCAGGCGAAGCTGGGTGTCATCGAGACCGCCGGTCACTTCCTTGCGATAGCGCGCCACGAACGGCACCGTCGCGCCCTCGTCCAGCAGGCCTATGGCGGCTGCGGCCTGTTCGGCTCGGGCATTGATTTCCGTCGCGATGATTGCGGCGATACGCTTGATGTCGGTGGCCATTTTATCTCGTCGTGATTTTGCTCGGGCGGGCGACCATAGGCGCAGCGACCGCCGGAGCCAACCGCCGTGCGGCTCCAAAGAGGCACCTCCACAGGAAAGCGGCAACGGCGGCGCCTGACCGTGTCCGAAATCGTTCCTTTTCAAGGCGCCGACGACCGTGGAGTGCCGCCTGCCGGCCCATCGACCTCGCGAAATAATTTTATGGTTAATTTTTTGTCAATTGGCATTTGAAGTCGGATTCGAGTGCGTTTACATTACCCCCGAATCAGCCGGTCCTTGGGGGGCGCGGCTTACCACCCAAAGTGTCGCCAGCCGGTCGTTTTCCCGGTGCCAGACGCGGACGGTTCGCGTTCCCCCATGGATTCCAGCCTGATCCGGGTGCTGTCGTGTGCCCGGTGTGTGCCATCGTAAAAGTTTGCGTAGTGGGGTCCGTTGCCAGCAATGCCGGCACCGGGCATGGGAAGCGATTCTGGCCTGATGACAAGATGAACGGTTCTGCGGCCCTTCTTGAGAACGACCCGGCGAGCGGCCCGATGACACGGCTGGCGTCCCGTGGCGATCTCACCGGTTTTTTCATGAACCTTTGCGCGGAAATAGGCGCCGACAGCTACATGCTTGTCGCCCTCGTCCACGATCAGGATAGGAACCATGCCCGCATCGTTTCTTCCAACTGGATATTCGATGCCATCGAATTGACCGGCAAGCCGCTGATCGCCGCGCTCGCCCAGGGACCGCTGACCGCCGCCCCCGGCGTCCGGCCGCAACCCCTCCTTGCAAGCCAGGCGCCCGGCCTGATTACCGGCGAGGAAGCGCGCCTTCTCGATGTGCTTGGCCACGCCGAAATCTATTCGCAGCGGCTGAATGTCGGCCACCAGCGCCTGTTTATCCTGTTCTCGGCGGCGGAGGCCGGCAGCATCGACCCTACCGGGCTGATGAAGGCCCAGTTGAAATGCTGCTATGCGCTGTCCCAGGTTCCCGACCTTCTTGCCCAGTCGGCCATGCAGGACCCGCTGTCCGACCGCGAACGCGAATGCCTGTTCTGGGTTTCGGAGGGCAAGACCACGGACGAGGTTGCGGTCATCCTCAGCGTCTCTTCCAACACCGTCAACAGCTACATCACGCATGCGATCCAGAAATTCGGAGCGTCGAACCGCGCCATGGCAATTGCAACCGCGATCAGGAGCGGCATCATTTGACCCACGCCTTCGCAGTCAGGAACGACATCGGGCAGGACACCGAAACCTCGTTCGATGAACATCGCAATCCCTTCGGCGCCATCAATCCTGGTTCCGAAACGCATTGCACGATCACGATCCCCGATGCCGTCCGCCGCTGCCGCTGGATCGCCACCGATCTCAACGCATCGGGTTTCGGGCTGTTCTTCATCGGCCCATCGGCCGAGCGGGCGCGCCTCGTTCCCTGCTTCGACAGCGAATATCCCGGCGTTGCCGTCACGACCAAATTCATGTCGGGCAATAACGGAGAGGAAATCGTCGGCCATACGCGCGTATCGACCGTGCCGCGCTGGTGGGGTGACACCGGCATGCCCGGCACGGACGCCGTCTTCCGCGATCTTTCCTGCGCCTCACCCATCGGGCCACTGGCGCGGGGCACCGACGGCATCGCATTTCCCGTTCACGCCGAACGCGGTCAATGCGGGCTGGTTGTATTCCTCGGGTCGGAAATTTCCCTGCCGCAAGACGCGCTCTACGAAATCCACGCCCGCTGCTTTTCGCTTTTCGCCGCCGTGGCGCGCATCAGGCCCGGCGATTGCGGCCAGGCGAGAGCCATATCCAAGCGGGAACTGGAATGCCTGAAGCTGACGGCGAACGGGTATACCAGCGAAGCCATCGCACGGGCGTTGAAGCTGTCCGTCCACACCGCCAACCAGTACCTCACCCAATGCGCCCAGAAGCTCAACGCCGTCAGCCGCACGCAAGCGGTAGCCAAGGCGCTGCGGCTGGGCCTGATCGAGTAACGAGCCAGAGCATCGGGCCGCAAAGTGGTTACCGGTTTTCGGAAAACCCGATGCTCAAACAAAAAGATAGAGCGGCAGCTCGGATTATTCGAGCGTCCACCGCTCTAGCGGATCGTCGCCGGTTCAGCCCGCCGGATACGCGCCTGGTCGATCACGTTCTGCAAAAACGCGGTGTTGCGGGCCGGGTCTTCGTCGGGATGTTCGAACGACACGTAGTTGACCACGACGGACGCGTCGTGCTCGCTCAGCGTCAACTGGAAATAGACGGTAGCACCCGGCGGCCGCATTTCAAGGTCGAGTTCGATGCGCGGGCTGCCGCTCCAATCGATATGGGCTTCGCCGCCATGGCCGAGTTTCAGCGTGCCGGGCATGAAAAACAGCTCTGCCGCGGAATCCACGAGATCGGACAGGCAGGCGAAATGCTCCAGCCGGATGAAGGCGATGTAGTCGGCGACATCGATCAGCCGAAGCTCGCGCACCACCTGCTCGATGGCCTCGGCCACGATGATTTCTCGCGTGTTTGCATGGGGCTGTCGATTCATTGTGCGATGGACCGTCCGTTCATGACCTGCCTAAGCTTTTTTCGAATAGACAACCCGCACCAGTTCCGCGACGGCCTGGTAGAATTGCGACGGGATCACACTATCCACCGAAACTTGCTTGTACATGGAGCGCGCAAGCGCCACGTCCTCGAAGACCGGAATATTGTGCTCCTTGGCGATTTCGCGGATCTTCAGCGCCACCAGGTCCTGGCCCTTGGCCAGCACCAGCGGAGCCGAATCCTCTTCGCGCACATATTTGAGCGCTATCGAGAAGTGGGTTGGGTTGGCGATGATCAGCGTTGCGCGCGGTATCGCCGCCATCATGCGCCGCCGCGACCGGTCGCGCGCCAGCGACCGCAGCCGCGCCTTGACGATGGGGTCGCCTTCCGACTGCTTGAACTCGTCCTTCACCTCCTGCTTGCTCATCCGCATTTCCTGGCGCCAGTTGAAGCGGGACCAGACAAGGTCAGCGCCGGCGATCAGCACCATGACGAAGATGATCGACACCAGGATGTCGACAACGGTTCCCCGGATGACCATGGCGAATTCGAGCGGATTGGTAATCATTCCGGCCAAAAGCCGCCGGTGTTCCTGCGACAGGGTGAACACCAGAACCGCGCTGACAAAGCCAAGCTTGGCCAGCGACTTCAGGAATTCCACGAAGCCCTGGATACCGAACATACGGTTCCAGCCTTTCGAAAGAGAGATGCGCGAAAGCTGCGGCCTGATCCGCTCGCCGACGAATTGCGGCAGGTTCTGGAGAACCGAAGAGCCAACACCCGCCACCACCAACAGGACCAGCAGGCCGACCAGCGCGCGGCCGATCTCCATCATGACGCTCTTATACAGCAAGGTGACATCCGCTGCGGTGTCCATCGGCCATGCTTCCGGCTTTTCCAGAAACATCGACAGGAATACGCCGAGATCGACGAAAGCGTCCTTGGCGTAGAAAACGGTATAGATCAGGATGGCAAGGAAGGACGCCAGCAGCGCCGTTTCGCGCGACTGGGGTAGCTTGCCCTTTTCTATCGTGTCGCGGACCTTCTTTTCGGTCGCGTCTTCTGTCTTGGAGTCCTTGTCTTCATCCGCCATGGCTTACGCCGCCCGCGGCCTACGCGGCTTCAGCCGTCTGCGTGGCGGGAAGCTCGAAAGCCCCTTCGCGCGCCATGGCGACCGCCGTGGTGGCAATGGTCTTGCGCGCCTGTGCGATATCGGCCGGCTGGATGCCGTTCACACCCTGGCCGAGTTCGGCCTCGATCATGCGGCGCGAGCGTGCGCCAATCGACGACAGCACCGCTTCGACCACCTCTGGCGGGGCGTCCCGCAGCGACAGCGTCACCAACTCGCTCGACAGCCCGTCGAACAGCGCCACGCGAGCCTTCTGGGTCAGCAGAAGGATATCCTCGAAGGAAAAGAGCCGGGCCTTGATGGCCGCCAGGTCCGGCGTGCCGGACATTTCCAGATCCTGCATGATCTCGTCGAGCTGGGACTTGTCCATCTCGTTCAGCAGGCTGGCGACGCGCGCCTGCCCCGCCGAATTGTCCGTCGACGACGTTTCGGCAAGCACGCGGCTGCGCAGTTGGTTCTCGACGATCCGCGTCGCCGTGTCGGAGAATGTCGACGTCGTCACCATCCGTCCGATCACCGCGTTGCGCAACGGCTTCTCCAGCGTGAGCAGCACCTTGGCGGCGGCTTCCGGCGAAAGCTTGGACAAGACCATGGCCGATGTCTGTGCATGTTCGCCCGCCAGGAACGCGCCCAGCCTGGCCGGATCGAGATTTTCCAGGTCGGGCCAAATCGGGGGCGGTGCGCCATCGGTCGCCACAGGCTTCTTGCCGCCCATGATGGCGCTCATTTCCTCGGGCGAAAGCGTCTCATTGAGGATGGTATCCATCTTGTCTGCCGAATCGAGCAAGCCCGCCCCCTCGGTGAACTCGGCCTCGAATTCGGCGACGATTTGCTCAAGGACGCTCTGCGGAATCGTTTGTAGCAGCCGCGCGCCTTCGATCAGCGCCTTGAGTTCCTCTTGCTTGAAGAATTTGAGCAGCCTGCTTGCGGACGGCTTGCCCATCGCCACCAGGATGGCGGCGGCTTTTTGCGCGCGCGTCAGTGCCAACTGCGTCATGCTGCCCCTCCCCGCCCAGCCGCTTCAACCACGTTTAGGCGCTCTTGGCGGCGGCGATGATTTCGGTGAGCCTGATGCCGAAACGCGACGGGTCGCTTTCCAGCACCGTGATCTCGCCGCGCGCGATCTTGCGGCCGTTGACGACGACGTCGACCGGCTCGCCGATGCGGCGGTTCAACGCAACCGTCGACCCCTTCTGCAACGCCATCAACTCCGAAACCGGCATTTCGGTGCTGCCCAGAACGATCTGCACATCGACGGGGATGTTCATGATGATGCCGGAATTTGTCGCACCGGCGGCGCGAAAGGCCGCATCGGGACGCCGCTCTTCTTCCTTGAGCACGCCACGCAGTTCCTCGATGGCCCGATCCAACTGCTCGTCGGGTATGCCGGCCCCGGCCTCGGGTTCAGTCTGGCTCATGCGTCGTCTCCTGAAAGCAATGCCTGCTGGCGCAAACGCGTCATCCCGGCAAAAGCCCATCGATGAAGTCCTGCCCGGCATCGAAAGGATGCCTGATTCGGACGGTGTAATTCTGCCCTAGTTTCCCGAATTCGCATACGAACAGCGTCTTGCCGCGCGCCGAAAGGCGGGCCTGGGCCTGCGCCGTTTCATCGAACTCGATGACCATGCCCTGCTCGAAGCCGGCAAGGTCGCCAAGCGTCAGCCGGCCAAGCGGCATCGTCGCCTCGAGGTTCACCGTAGAGCGCATGACTTCTTCGGAGAAGCGGTCGCGCCATTCGGTGGCGGGAACTGCATCGCGGGCAGCGGCGCCCGTATCGCCGCGGTGCTTCAGCAGCACGCGCTGCGGCATCGTCAGCGCCATGGTCCCGCGCGACGACGGCGTCGCCACGGAAAACGTCACGCGTACGCCCGGGCCATCGCGCAGCAGGTGCCTGGTCATTTCCGTTCCGGTAATCGCCAGCGGCAGCGGCAGCTTGAATTCGAAGGCACGCGGGCCGGAACCGTTGACGGCCTGGGCGACCTGCTCAAACACCATGGTCGCGACTTCGGTTTCAAGCGGCGACAATTCTCGCGCAATGGGCGCCACCGCAACCTGTGGATCACCGCCGAACAGGGTGCTCACGATCACCGCCAGCGCATCGTTGTCGATCGACAGGACCAGCGCATCGGGCGAGGACGCGGATGCCGCGATGGTCATGGCATGGTTTGTTTGCGGCGGCCGCGCCTCGACAAAGCGAACGACCTCCACGTCGATGACTTCAATGGCGATGCTGATCGCCATGTTCTGGTGCATCCCGGCCATGATGGCCGGCACGGCGCGCTCGGCCAAGGCCCGCGCGGCGGCGATCACCTGCTCGGGCTCGCCGGTGTCGCCGACGAGCCGCTCGATGATGAAGGCACGAGTCTCGGCCGGGCTAGACGCGCTGTGCATGCCGTCCGCCGTCGCTTTAGCGCCAGCCGCACGGCTCATGCCGCCTTCTTTTCGGCGGCGCCGGTGTTCATCGTGCTCTGCTCCACCGAGTCGATGGACGGGCGATCATGCGACGAGATGGTCTTGCGGCCGAACTCGATCGCCACCTGCGGCAGCGCGCCGTTCATATAGGCCAGCAGCGTCTGCTTGACGATGACGTAGAGCCGGTTCTTCTTCTCGCGCACCGTCTTGATCTTGGTGGCGATGGGACCGACCACGGTATAGGAAAGGAAGATGCCGAGGAACGTGCCGACCAAGGCAGCCCCGATCAGTTCGCCCAGAACCTCCGGCGACTGATCCAGCGCCCCCATGGCCTTGACCACGCCGAGCACGGCGGCAACGATGCCGAGCGCCGGCAGCCCGTCGCCCACTGCGACCATGGCGTGGTAGGCTTTCAGCTTGTCGGTGCGGATCGTCTGTATCTCTTCGTCCATCAGCGCTTCGATTTCATGCGAGCGTGCATTGCCGATGATGATGATGCGGCAGTAATCGCAGATGAAATTGCGCAGGTCCGGATTTTTCATCACGGTCGGGAAAGCCTGGAAAATCGCCGATTCCTCGGCGCTGTCGATATGCGCCTCGACTTCGCTGCGCGATTTGGAGCGCAATTCGCGCATCAGCGCGTGCAGCACGCCGAGAGTTTCGAGATAATCCTGTTCCTGGGGGACGGAGCCTTTGAGCGCTTCGACGATGCCCCTGCCGGTATCCTTTACCGTCTTCATCGAATTGGCCACGATGAAGGTTCCAAGGGCGGCGCCACAGATCACGACCGCTTCATAAGGTTGGATCAGCACCTGCAGATGCCCGCCCATGGCCATGAAGCCGCCCAGCACACAGCCGAGCGTCACTACCAATCCGATCAGAATGCCCACGGCCGATCCTTCCGACTCACGTCAAGCGTATCGAATCGCACGCGTGCCTTGTGTGAGGCTTGAATCGCAGGCGGGGGCCGATTCAGTTTCGCGCAAGGAAGTTCGGTTATCTTGCGGATAGATTCGGCCGGAGACGCGCCATGATAAACACCTATACGAGCTATCAACTGATAGCGCGTGACATTCCCAAGGCGATCGACAGCGTCGAAATCCAGCCCGCGGTCAAGCGCGAGACCGACTATTATCTCGCCAATATCACCAAGGTGAAAAGCGCGGAAGAGTTCGTCAACGACTACCGCCTCTTCAACTATGCGATGAAGGCTTACGGGCTGGGAGACATGGCCTACGCCAAGGCGTTCATGATCAAGGCGCTGAATGAAGGCGTCAGCGACCCCGACAGTTTTGCCAACAAGCTGACCGACAAGCGCTACGCCCAGTTCGTCTCCGCCTTCAACTTCGCCAAGAACGGCGAAACGGCTACGTCCTACAATATGGCCCAGCAGGGCGTGACCAAGAATTTTGCGATCCAGGTCGAACTCAACGCCACGCAAGGTGGCCTCGATGGCCACCGGGGTGAAACGATCAACTTCCTCGCCAATATCGGCAATGTGAAGTCGATCGACGATTTGATGGGCGACAAGCGCCTGCTCGGCTATGCGATGGCCGCCTTCGGGCTGGACGTCGCCGCCGAGCCGCCAGCCACCGTGCGGCAGATGCTGGAGGGCGGCGTCAGCGATCCCAACAGCCCGGCCAACCAGCTTGCCGACAAGCGTTACGCAAATTTCGTCACCGTTTTCGACTTCGCACAACACGGTGACCAGACCACGCAGAGCAGCGCCGTGCTCACGCAAACCCCGCAAGCCTATCTCAAGGAAACCGGCCTCACCCTGCCCGGCGGCGGCTCGAGCGCGATGCAGGCGGAAACCGATTACTACAACGCCAATATCGGCAAGGTGACCTCGATCATCGACCTGATCGGCGACAAGCGCCTGCTGACTTTCGCGATGTCCGCTTTCGGCCTCGATGCGAAAACGGAATCGTCCGTCAAGGTCCGCGATATGCTGGCGGGCGGCGTCAGCGACCCGAACAGTCCTGCCAACCAGTTGACCGACAAGCGTTACGCGGCCTTCGTCAGGGCCTTCGACTTTTCGCAATATGGCACGGCGACAACCGCGCGTGACGAGGTGACCCAGGCCACGCCGGCGCTCTACCTTCAGAGCGACGATCCCGACAACGCCTATTTCCGCGCCAATATCGGCAGCGTGAAGTCGGTCAACGACCTGCTCCTCGACAAGCGCCTGCTGACCTATTCGATGGCCGCCTACGGGCTCGACGCGACGAAGGAGCCGCTGGACCGTGTCCGCACCATGCTCTTGGGCGGCATCAGCGATCCGGGCAGCCCGGCCAACCAGTCGACCGACAAGCGTTACGCCGCGTTCGTCGCCGCCTTCGACTTCGCCGACTACGGAGCCGCAACGACGTCGCGCCTCGAGGTGATCGAGCAGACCCCCCGCTACCATATCGAAAACGCCGACCCGGAAACCGCCTATTTCCGCGCCAACATCTCCAAGGTGAAGTCGATCAACGGCCTTATGGCGGACACGCGCCTGCTGACCTACGCCCTGGCGGCTTACGGGCTGGACGCGTCCCTGGAGGACCCGGCGACGATCCGGAAGATGCTGACCGGTGGCGTCAGCGATCCCAACAGCCCGGCCAACAAGCTTGACGACAAGCGATACGGCGCCTTCGTCCATGCCTTTAATTTCGAGGCATACGGTTCCAACGCAACGTCCCGATCGGTCGTGCTCGACACCACGCCTGCCGGCTATACGACCTTGAACGCGCTTGGCCTGGTCAAGCCGCCGGACAGCTATGTGAAGGCGGAAACCGACTACTACCAGGCCAATGTCACGAAGCTCACGTCCATCGACGGCCTGATGGCCGACAAGCGGCTGCTCAACTACGCCCTTTCCTCTTTCGGGCTCGATCCGCAAACCGAGAACCCGGCCCACCTGCGCTCGTTGCTCGAAGGCGGCGTCCAGGACCCCGACAGCCCCGCAAACAAGCTTTCGGACAAGCGTTATGCGGCCTTCGTATCCGCCTTCAACTTCGAGCAATATGGCGAGGAGGCGACGACCTATGTCGCCGCGGGCCAGCCTGCCGTCGACAAATACATGCGCCAGACGCTGGAAGAAAACGCGGGCAAGACCAATGACGGCGTGCGCCTCGCGCTCAACTTCGAACGCAAGGCGCCCGACATCACCAACTGGTACGACGTACTGGCCGACAAGGCGCTGGCTTCCGTGGTGCGCACCGCGCTCGGCCTGCCCGATTCCTTCGCTACCGCCGACATCGACAGGCAGGCAGCACTTTTCGAAAGCAAGCTGGACATCGCCGATTTCACCGATCCGGCCAAGCTCGACAAGTTTCTGACCCGCTTCACCAGCCTCTATGAAATCAACCACCCCACCTCCAGCGCGGTGACTTCGGTCAGCGTGCTGTTTGCGCAGCCGACCGCCATCGGCATTTCCACCGATCTGATGATCGCCATGCAGAATTTGAGATACTGAGGACCCGATGCAGGATAGTCTCTACGTCTCCCTATCGGCCCAGATCGCGCTGGAACGCCGCCTCGACACCATTGCCGACAATGTCGCCAATGCCTCGACCGTCGGCTTTCGCGCCACCGGGGTGAAATTCGAGGACGTCGTGTCGGGCACCGGGCAAAAGTCCGTTTCCTTTGCTTCCACGGGCAAGACGTTCCTGTCGGGCGCACATGGCGCGATGACCCAGACCGGCAACCCGTTCGACTTCGCCATCCAGGGCGACGCGTGGTTCGGCATAGAAACGCCGGCCGGTACGGTGATGACGCGCGACGGCCGTTTCTCGATGGACGAGAACGGCCAGCTCATGTCGATCGAAGGCTATCCGGTACTGGATGCCGGCGGCGCGCCGATCCAGCTCGACCCGCGCGGCGGTCCGCCCAAGGCCGGGGCAGACGGTTCGCTCCGCCAAGGCGCTCAGTCTGTCGGCACCATCGGCCTGTTCGACTTCGATCCCGGCCCGAATTTTGTCCGTTACGGCAATTCAGGCGTCGTGCCGGCCAAGGAGCCGGAACCGGTGGTCGACCGGACCGACGCCGGCATGGCGCAGGGCTTCATCGAGGAATCCAACGTCAACCCGATTCTGGAAATGACCCGGCTGATCCAGGTTCAGCGTGCCTTCGAGAACACCGCGGCCCTGATGCGCCAGGTCGCTTCGTCCAGCGACGAAGCGATCAAGGCGCTCGGCTCCAAGTAGCGCCGCCTGAATGTCGCCCGACCAGCCCCTGGTGCGCGTGGCGGAACGCGCCGTCGATGCCGACCCGCAGGGCTCGCTGTCGGCGCTTGAGCATGTCTGGCGCCGTTTCGGCGACGAGGAAACGTTGCTGCGGCGCGGCGGCCGCATCGTGGAGGTCTCTCCCACCCACTACAAGGCGCACGGCCTTTCCAGCATCGCCCGGCTTGGCGACGTCGTCGAGCACCGCAGCCAGGCAGGAACCAAAAGCGGCGAGATCATCAAGATCGCGCGGGAAGAGGTGGTGGTCGCCCCCTTCGAGCGCAGCGCCGAAGCCGGCATCGGCGATGCCGTATTCCGCCGCGGCCCGTTGACGGTGAACCCGCATGCCTCTTGGCGCGGCCGCGCCATCGACGCGCTTGCGCGCGCCATCGACGGCGGGCCGGCATTGATCCGGGGCGATGATGCCGGCTCCGGCAACGATGCCACGCCAGGCGCCATGGAGCGCCAGCGCGTCGGCACCTCGTTCATGACCGGCGTGCGCGTCATCGACATCTTCACGCCGCTCTGCCTTGGGCAGCGTCTCGGCATCTTTGCCGGCTCCGGAGTCGGCAAGTCGACGCTGCTCGCCATGCTGGCCGGTGCCGACGCATTCGATACCGTCGTGGTGGCGCTGATCGGCGAACGCGGCCGCGAGGTGCGCGAATTTCTCGAGGATACGATCGGCGAAAGTATGGCCAAGACGGTTGCCGTCGTCGCCACCAGCGACGAGAGCGCCATGATGCGCCGGCGCGCCCCGGATACCGCCATGCGGGTTGCCGAGCATTTCCGCGACCAGGGCCATCGCGTGCTGCTGGTGCTGGATTCGATCACCCGCTTTGCGCACGCGCTGCGCGAGGTAGCGACAGGAACCGGCGAGCCCCCGGTCGCGCGCGGCTATCCGGCATCCGTGTTCACGGACCTGCCCAAGCTGCTGGAACGTGCGGGGCCGGGCGTCGAGGGAACAGGCTCCATCACCGCCATCATTTCCGTGCTGGTCGACGGCGACGACCACAACGACCCGGTTGCCGATTCGGTGCGCGGCATCCTCGACGGCCATGTCGTGCTGGACCGCGCCATCGCCGAGCAGGGCCGCTATCCGCCCGTCAACCCGCTGTCCTCCATCTCGCGCCTTGCCGGCAAGGCCTGGAGCCCCGAGCAGCGGGGACTGGTGACGAAACTGAAATCGATGATCTCTCGATTCGAGGATACGCGCGACATCCGCCTGCTCGGGGCTTACCAGGGCGGCGTCGACGCCGAACTGGACATGGCCGTTCTGCAGGTTCCGCTCATCTATGAAGCCCTCACCCAATCGCCGAAGGACCGGCCCTCCGCCGATCCGTTCTCCGATCTCGCCCGTCATTTGAAGGTGAAGCAGAATGCCGATGCCGGAGAGTGAACGGCAGCGCACCGAGCGCGTGCTACAAGAACTGCTTGCCGAGAAGCAGGTTGGCGAAGGCGGCGTCGAAGAAAGCCGCCGCTCCCTGCTTTCAGGGCTTTTTTCGAAAAAGTCGCCAGTCAAGTCGCGACCCGGCGGCGCGGCTCCCCGCGCAAAAAATTCGCTCGCGGCAGACTGGCCTTCACCGCCTCAGGCTCAGTTTCCGAAACCGAAGATAAAATCCGACCGGCGCAGCGACCTGGTGCTTGCCGCGCTTGGTGTCACGCTCGGCCTGATCTGCGCGCTGTTTCCCTGGTACATCTTCTACAACGACATCCGCTTCAGCAGCCACGGCTTCAAGCTGGGCGGCCACGGCAACAGGAGCGGCCGGATGGTCATGTCGGATCGTCCCATGGGCATCGTGCCGGATCCATCATCCGATATGTCGGCCCGCAACCTCGATCTGTTCGCCACCGGCACGCCTGCCGAAAGACCGGAGGACCCCGACAAGGCGCCCGGCCTCGACCAGCAGCCCTTCCCCGCGGAACATACCGAGTTCCAGTTGGTGCATGTCGCCAATGGCCGCGCCATGATCGAGGACAATGCCGGCCTGTGGATCGTCCAGCCCGGCTCCACGTTGCCGGACAACAGCAAGGTCGCCTCCATCGAACAGCGTGGCGGCAAATGGGTTCTGGTCACCAGCACCAACCGCGTCGTCGCGCTGACGAAATAGCAGCCTGATCCGGGAGAACCTGCGCAAGGCCCGCGCAAGACTGGCGACGTAGTCTGCGGCAACCTGCCCGGAGATTCTCATGGAGCCCGTCAACCTTTTCGGTCTTGCAACCAAGCAGGCGCAATGGCTCGCCGTGCGCCAGTCGTCGATTGCCGGCAACATCGCCAACGCCAACACGCCTGGCTACACCGCCACCGACGTCCAGCCTTTCGAAAAGGTTCTTGATCAGTCCGAAGTGTCACTGCGCGCAACGCAATCCGGTCATCTCGGCACCGGCGCCACGCAGGCCGGCTACACCATCCGCCAGCAGGAATATAACGGCGCGATCCTGCCCTCGAAAAACACCGTCGTGGTCGAAGACGAACTGGTGAAGGCCGGCGAGGTCCGCCGCGGCTTCGAGCTGAACACGGCCATCGTCAAGGCCTTCCATACCATGATGATGACCGTGGTGAAGGGCTGACCATGGACGCGCTCTCCGCCGCATTGAAAGTCGCAGCATCCGGCCTCGGCGCGCAGTCCGAACGCCTGCGCGTCGTTTCGGAAAACCTCGCCAACGCCCAGTCGACCGGCTCGACGCCGGGCGCCGATCCGTACCGCCGCAAGACCATCAGCTTCGTCTCCGAACTGGACCGCGCCTCGGGCGCTTCGCTGGTCGATGTCAGCGCGATCGACCGCGACCATTCCGCTTTTCCCGTCGAATTCCAGCCCGGCAACGAGGCCGCCGACGCCAAGGGTTACGTCAAGATGCCCAACGTCAACGTGCTGGTCGAAATGGCGGACATGACGGAGGCCAACCGCTCCTACGAGGCCAATTTGCAGGTCATCAAGCAGGCGCGCGACCTCATTTCCATGACCATTGACCTGATGAGGAACTAGGCATGATCGGCGGCATCGGCGCTCTTCAACTAAAACCCGCCATCGGCGGCACGGATGCGGCAACCAGCCTGTTCCAGGGCGGTGCCGCACCGCTGTCGGGCGACAGTTTCGCCACGTCCTTTACCGACGCGCTGAAGCAGGCCGCCACAAAGACGATCGACACCTTGCAGAACGCCGAACAGGTTTCGCTGCAGGCGCTCAAAGGCGACGCCGACACCCGCGAGGTTGCCGACGCGGTCATGAGCGCACAGCAGGCACTCCAGACGGCCGTCGCCATCCGCGACAAGATCGTTTCCGCCTATCTCGACGTCAGCCGCATGAGCATCTGAGGGAATTTCCGTGAAAGCACTCGCCATCGCCGCCACCGGCATGAACGCCCAGCAGACGAACCTGGAAGTGATCGCCAACAACATCGCCAATATCAACACCACCGGCTACAAGCGGGCGCGGGCCGAATTTTCCGACCTGCTCTATCAGGTCGACCGCACGCAGGGCGTGCCCAACCGCGCCAATTCCTCGATCGTTCCGGAAGGGGTCTCGATCGGTCTTGGCGTCAAGACCACTGCCGTCCGCAACGTCCACACCCAAGGCTCACTGACAAGCACCGGCAACAACTTCGACCTGGCGATCACCGGCAAGGGCTGGTTCCAGATCGAAGCCGCCGACGGCTCCACGCTCTATAGTCGCGCCGGCGCTTTCAACACCAACGCCGACGGCCAGTTGGTGACGGTCGACGGCGCGACCGTAATCCCGGCGATCACCGTTCCACAGGACGCCGTCGAGGTCATCGTCAACAAGACGGGTCAGGTATTTGCCCGCATCGACGGCCAGACCGACCTTCAGGATCTCGGTCAGTTGACGCTGGCCAACTTCGCCAACGAGGCGGGCCTTGCCCCGCTTGGCGACAATCTGTTCCAGGAAACGCCGGCGTCCGGCGCCGCCAATATCGGCATTCCCGGCGATCCCGGCTACGCCACCATCGAACAGGGCTATCTCGAAGCCTCCAACGTGGACCCGGTCAAGGAAATCACCGAGCTGATTTCCGCGCAGCGCGCCTATGAAATGAATTCCAAGGTCATCCAGGCGGCCGACGACATGGCTTCCGTCGTATCCAAGAGCATCAGGTAACGAGCCGTGCTGCTGCCGATCCTCCGCTTCGCTTCTTGCCGTGCAGCCCTTGTCGGGGCGCTGCTGGCGGTCGGCGTGCCTGCCTTCGCGCAGGACAACGCGGCGGCGGTTTCGGGCACACAGGCAACAAGCGAAGTCGTGCTCATCCCCAACCGGGTCATCTATCCCGGCGAAACCATCGCGCTCGCAGCCCTGAAGAAAGTGACGCTGGTGCCAGGCAAGCGCAAGCCTGCCTCGGTCGCCACGAAAATCGACCAACTCGACGGCCGGATCGCCAAACGCACGCTGCTGCCCGGCCATTATATCCCCATCAACGCCATTCGCGAGCCGTGGGTGGTCGAGCGGGGTGCGCCGGTGCAGGTCATCTTCGCCGTCGGTCCGCTGACCATCTCGGCTGCGGCCGTGACGCTGGAACCCGGCTCTACCGGCGATTTTGTCAAGGTGCGCAATATCGACAGCGGCAAGGTCTTTTCCGGCACAGTCATGGCCGACGGCACCGTTCGGGTCGGCGCGTCATGAAGCGCTGCCTCGTCTTTCTTCTGGCAGCGACGGCGCTTTGCCTGCAACCTGCCCTTGCCGACGGGCTGACGGCCAAGGCCAAGCGCGAGCTTGCGGCCAGGAACGGCGCAGCGTCTATCGATCCCGACTATGATCCGAAAACCACGGCGCGCATGTTCCAGGTGTCGACAGGCCCAAGTTCGCTGCCGCCCGGCCAGGTCGCCTCGCGCATCAAGGACATCGCGCAATTGCAAAGCGCCCGCGACAACCAGCTTGTCGGCTACGGCCTTGTCATCGGCTTGCAGGGTTCCGGTGATTCCCTACGCAACTCGCCCTTTACCGAACAGTCGATCCGCGCCATGCTCGAAAACCTCGGCATCGCGACGCAGGGCGGCAGCGCCCGCGCCAAGAACGTCGCCGCCGTCATCGTCACGGCCAACATGCCGCCCTTCGTCCAGTCGGGCGCACGCATCGACATCGACGTTTCCTCCATGGGCGACGCCACGTCGCTGGCGGGCGGTACGCTGGTGATGACCCCCCTGAAGGCCGCGGATGGCGAGATCTATGCCGTGGGGCAAGGTTCCGTCATCGTTTCCGGCTTCAATGCGCAGGGGCAGGCCGAACAATTGACGCAAGGCGTGCCGACTTCCGGACGGGTGCCTAACGGCGCCATCGTCGAGCGCGCGGTCGATGCTGAATTCGGCGACCAGCAGGTCTTGACCCTGCAACTGCGCAACCCCGACTTCTCAACCGCCGTTCGCATCGCCGACGCCATCAACGACTATACCGGCCAGCGCTTCCGTGTTCGCGTCGCCGCCGAGCGGGATGCACGCACCGTTTCCGTCAAAAAGCCGAAGGGCATTTCGGCGGCGCGCTTCTACGCCGAGATCGAGAACCTGATGGTCGAATCGGACACACCGGCCCGCGTCGTCATCGACGAGCGCACCGGCACCATCGTGATCGGCAACGAGGTCAAGATTTCGCGGGTGGCCATCAGCCACGGCACGCTGACCGTGCGCATTACCGAAGCCCCGAAGGTGGTGCAGCCCGAACCGTTCTCCAACGGCGAAACGGCGATCGAACCCTACACCGCCATTGATGCGACGCAGCCGGACGCGCGGGTTGCCGTCCTCGATGGTTCCAATCTCGAGACGCTGGTTTCGGGGCTGAACAGGCTCGGCGTCAAGCCTGACGGCATCATCGCCATTCTTCAGGGCATCAAGTCGGCCGGGGCCTTGCAGGCCGATCTGGTCGTCCAATGAGAGGCTTGCCGATGACCCTCGTCTCGCATCATCCTTTTTCCGGCAGCAGCGGCCTTGCTGTGGCGCTCGCCGCCATGCTCGCCGCATCCGGTGCCGCGCATGCGCAAACCATTCGACAGGTATTGCCTGGCGCGCCCGCCGCCGCGCCAGCGCCTCAGGAACTGGCCAGGGTGACCCCGCCCACCGGCGACGAAAGCGAGGTCGAGCGCTTCTGCTCCAACATCGCCGATGCGGCGCGCGACCGCCGTTATGCTCTCCAGGCAGCCGAACTGAAGCAGCTGCAAGCCGATATCGACACCCGCATGAAGGCGCTTGATGCCAAGACGGCGGAATACGAAACATGGCTGAAACGGCGCGAGGTATTCCTGGCGCGGGCCGAGGACGGTGTCGTCCAGATCTATGCCGGGATGAAGCCCGACGCCGCCGCTGAACGCCTGGCGATCGTCAATGCCGATCTCGCCGCCGCAATTCTGATGAAACTCGACACGCGCAAGGCCAGCGTCATCCTGAATGAAATGGACGGCAAGGCAGCAGCCGCCCTCACCGGCATCATGGCCAGCGCTGTCCGCAGAGTAGACCCCTCATGATCCGCAAATCCCTCATGCTGCTGGCTTTCATATGCCTTTCCGGTTGCGCCACCGATCTCAGGGAGGTCGGCAAGGAGCCGGCCCTGTCGCCGGTCGGTTCCGGCATCGAGGACGGCAGCACCTCGGTCTATCGTTATCCCGAAACGCCTTCGGCCCCTGTCAGGAAATTCTCGCTGTGGGACGACCGCCAGAGCCGGCTTTTCACCGATCCACGCGCACTCAGGGAAGGTGACATCCTCACCGTGAGGATCAGGATCAACGACAAGGCCAAGTTCAAGAACCAGAACGACAGGAGCCGCACCGCAACGCGTTCGCTCGGCTTTGGCGCGGACCTCGGCTGGGACGGTTATTCGACCAGCGGCAAGGGCAAGGGCAGTCTCGATTCGGCCACCAAGACCAATGCCGACGGCGCGACGGAACGCTCGGAATCGATCGATCTCAATGTAGCGGCCGTTGTCACCGACGTGCTGCCCAACGGCAATCTGATGATAAAGGGCTCGCAGGAAGTCCGCGTCAACGCTGAATTGAGGGTGCTGACCATCGCCGGTATCGTGCGCCCGTCCGACATCGGCGCGGAAAACACGATCTCCTACGAGCGCATCGCCGAGGCCCGCATCGCCTATGGCGGCCGTGGCCGCATCACCGAGGTTCAGCAGCCGGCCTATGGCCAGCAACTGCTGGACCAGGTGCTGCCGTTCTGAAATGGCGAGAGGCAAGACGGCCGTGGCAACCGTGGAACAAGCGCCCTCGAAAAACGGTCCCTCGACGGTTGTCCAGGTAGCGATGCTGGCCGCCATGACCGTTGCTGCGCTCGGCATCGGCTGGCTTTCCGGCTCCTACCTGAAAAGTTCGGAAGCTCCGCCCAGCGTCAAGCCTGCTACCGAGAGGCAGGAAGACGATAAGGCCGGTTCCGAATCCCATGGGCCGGACGCCGCCGCACTTCTGGTCGAACTGGCGCCCATCACGACCAATCTAGCCTCCCCGGACACCGTCTGGGTTCGTCTCGACGCATCGATCGTGTTCGACGCGCCCCAGCCTCCGGAAATGGCGCGGGCGGTCCACGAGGATTTGCTGGCTTTCGTGCGCACGCTCAAGCTGCATCAGATCGAGGGCGCCAGCGGCTACCAGCACCTTAAGGCCGACCTGCAGGAACGCGCATCCATTCGCAGCGGCGGCCATGTGAAGGCTGTGCTTATCCGGACGTTGTTGTTTGAATGAAAATTTTCCTCGCCAGCATAGCCATCGTCCTTGCCGCCGTTTCCGTCGCCTCTGCCCAGCAGATCGACCTTAGCGGCATCGCCCAGGCGGACGGCAGCACCGTCGGCACCATCATCCAGATGTTCGGCCTGCTCACCGTCTTGTCGGTGGCGCCCGGCCTGCTCATCATGGTCACCAGTTTCACGCGCTTCATCATCGCCTTTTCCATCCTGCGCGCCGGTATCGGCCTGCAGTCGACGCCCGCCAACATGATCCTGATCTCGCTTTCGCTGTTCATGACCTTCTATGTCATGGCGCCGACCTTCGACCAAGCGTGGAACAATGGCGTCAAGCCGCTGATGGCCAACCAGATCACGCAGGAAGAGGCGTTCGAAAAGATTTCCGATCCGTTCCGCACCTTCATGCTGCGAAACGTGCGCGACAAGGACTTTGACCTTTTCGCCGACCTCGCCCGCGAACGCGGCCAGCAGGTAGCGCGCGACACGGTGGATCTGCGTGTGCTTGTTCCGGCCTTCATGATTTCCGAGATAAGGCGCGGCTTCGAGATCGGCTTCCTGATCGTGCTGCCGTTCCTCGTCATCGACCTGATCGTCGCCACGATCACCATGGCCATGGGCATGATGATGCTGCCGCCGACCGTGGTGTCGCTGCCGTTCAAGATCATGTTCTTCGTGCTGATCGACGGCTGGAACCTGCTGGTCGGCAGCCTGGTGCGATCGTTCAACTGAACGCCGGGCTTGACCCAGCCCTTATCCGCCGTTTCCACAAAGAAAGAGACCGGCAATCACGCCGGCCCTGTTCACTCGTAACCGATTCGGTAACGGCCTTTCAGCCAGCCCCTGGAAAGGACAGACCCCAGTCGATGCTCCGTCCGGAAATGCTCGCTTGTTCAGCCCAGGGGGCGATTTCCTTCCAGGTGAAGAGAACGGATTTGGCAACGCCAATAGGGTCGTCCGGGTCCAACGCCAGGTAACGCGACGCCGGATGCCAAGGCACGCCATCCGTTCCAAGCTGGATGTGGGAATTCCTGGACCCGAACATTATGGTGGGAACGCCGAGCCCGGCCGAAAGCTCAGCGGTAGCCGTGGGGGCGGAGATAACCAGATCGCAGGCCCCCAGGAGATAGGATGCCGACACCAGATCGTTCATCTGGTCGATGTTGGGGAAGTCATATATCGGCAGGCCCAACTCGCGCATCGAGGCAACCTCGTCCCGGCACTCGTCATACTGCACGCAAAGAAATTTGCTCCCGCCGAGCAATTTCAGGGGCGCAAGGTAGTCGGCACCCACGAAATGCCGGTTCCTTTGCAGGTTCCGATTGGTCGACCGCCAACTGAGACCGATGACCGGCTGTTGCGGGGCCACGTTCATGTCGGTGCGTACTTGGTTCTCGATCTTGGCGTCGCGCTTGAGCCACGGCCTGCATTTCGCTTGCATTTCCGCCACCGTCGGCCGGAAGTGCCGCGTCAGCGAGCCAATCGGAACCTCAAAATCGAAATCCCGATAGTCCCGCTGCCGGCGCATGTCGGCAGGCTGCACGGCGCGGACATCGATTTCCGGAAAGGACGCGCGAAAAAGCGCGGCAAGCTTGCCGCTGCACTCGAACGTTATTTGCGCTCCGGTAGCGATGAGATCAGGCAGGATGCCCGAAAATCGGATTTCATCGCCTACCCCCTGTTCGCGCCAAACGAGGATGCGTTTCCCTTCGAGTTTCTCCCCGTTCCATGGCGGCACGTCGAAGGTACGGCGTTCCGAGGGAAAATCCGGCCATTGCCAGCGGGCCTCGTAATTGTCGAAGGCTTCGGGCAATTCGCCTGCCTCCAACTGGTGGATGGCAAGGTTCCAGCGCGCGAGTATATGTGCCGGCTCGGTTTCTAGAATCGACTTCTGGATGGCGATTGCCTTGTCGAGATTGCCAAGATGGGCGTGGATGACGCCGGTGGCGGACTTGATCGAGGCCCAGGCGCTGGTTTTGCGGGTAGACAACAACGTCTCGGCTTCCCGCAACGCTTCCTGAAAGTAGCCTCCGGCAGCAAGGCAGTCGATCCAGGCGCGATCGACCAACACCAGTTCCTCATCGCTGGAAGCGAGAGCCCGGATGCGCTGGTAATTGTTGACGACGTATTCGTAATTGTCCCCCTTGGACGCGGCGACAAGGCGATAGCACCACAAGCGCGACGGCGGCGTATCGAGCAGGGCGATTGCTTCGTCGAAGAGCGCCTCCGAAGCCTTGCAACGGCGTGCATCCAGGGCTTCGACCGCTTGCTTCAGAATTCGGCTAGCCTTCTTGATCGTCTTCCGGTCTTGGGAAATGTCCTGCGTGGAACCGATCAGATCGGCAGCGCTTGTTCCACCACCAACCACGGCCTGCACGAGCGCGTCGGCGCCGCGGATCCTACCGCCTGCCGGCGAGCGATGGCCGTTTGCCAAAAAGTCTTTGCGAGCGCCTTTTGCCGATGCCATGTCTTCCCCAGCCCAGATAGTTTCGTGCCGCTTGGGCATCCCATGCGCCGATTTTAACCGGCATGGATTGCGCGAAGCTGTCTCTTTCAGGGGAATAACGGGCTGCCTCGCCCCTAAAAAGGGCATTGCCGCCAGGGCAAACGTCGGCGAAGGAACTTCATTCTCCGTTAACCATAAAGCTTAGCCCTTTTGCAGGGAGTCTCTGTCATCTTCCAGCAAATGGCGGGTGATCGGGTTTCAGCGATCATGGGCATGATGCCGTACCGTCATACCGGACAGCCCGGTATGTCAAAAGTTTTCCAGTAAAAACAAGGTACGCGTACTCATGTCCAGCATCATGACCAACACCGCTGCGCTCACCGCGCTGCAGAGCCTGAACTCCACCAACAAGGCCCTCGAAGCCACCCAGTCGCGCATCTCGACGGGCTACCGTGTTTCCACCGCCAGCGATAATGCCGCCTACTGGTCGATCGCCACGACCATGCGCTCCGACAACAAGGCCAACTCGGTCCTTCAGGATGCGCTCGGCCTCGGCGCAGGCAAGGTGGACACCGCCTATACCGCGATGAATTCGGCTATCAATGTCGTCGACCAGATCAAGGAAAAAGTCCTGCTGGCGAAGACATCCAGTGCAGACGATCGCACGAAAATCCAGTCCGAAATCAAGTCGCTCCAGGCGCAGCTTACCGACAATATCGGCGGCGCCAACTATGCCGGTTCCAACCTGCTGAAGACCGATTCGACCTCTACAACAGACACCAAGCTGACGGTCTTAACTTCGTACAACCGCACCACGGCGGGCGCGGTAACGACCGGGACGATCGAAATTGACTATGACAGCATACAGTTGATCGACGCCAGCACTGCCAAGGCCGGCATGCTCGACACGGAATTCACCACGACCGGCTCGGGCGCTGCTACCGTTTCGATCCTCACCTTGGATGTTTCGACGGCTGCGATGGACTCGGATGATTTCGACGACCTCCTGACGGGCGTTGAAGCCGGCTTGAAGTTGATGTCCACCGGCGCGGCCGAACTCGGCGCAGCCAAGGCCCGCATCGACATGCAGAAGGACTTCATCTCGAAGCTGTCCGACTCGATCGATCGCGGCGTCGGCCAGCTTGTCGATGCCGACATGAACAAGGAATCGACCCGTCTGCAGGCGCTTCAGGTCCAGCAGCAGCTCGGCATCCAGTCGCTGTCGATCGCCAATTCGAACACGCAGTCGATCCTGTCGCTGTTCCGCGGCTAAGGCTCGCACCCGGCACTCCAGCCGGGTATCAAACTGAAAAGGCCGCGCTTCTTCTGGAAGCGCGGCCTTTTCGCGTTCAACCCGCTTCCCAAGCTCCGCCCGTTTAATCGTCTGTTAACCATGCCTTTGTAAATATGGTTAACCGAACGTGTGTGCTGGGTTTCACCAGCCCGGACCGGCGGGTGGTTTGAGGAAGGGGTGTCCCGTGGCAAGCATCATGACGAACGCTTCTGCAATGACTGCATTGCAGAGCCTGAACGCGACGAACAAGCAGCTCGAGCAGACGCAGGCCCGTATCTCGACAGGTTTCCGCGTCGCCGATGCCAGCGATAACGCAGCCTATTGGTCGATCGCGACCACGATGCGTTCCGACAATAAGGCGAACTCGGTCGTGCAGGATGCGCTCGGCCTCGGCGCAGGCAAGGTCGACACCGCCTATACCGCGATGAACTCGGCCATGACCGTCATTGACGATATCAAGGCCAAGGTGCTTCTGGCCAAGACCTCCAGCCCGGAAGATCGGGCCAAGATTCAAAGTGAGATCAAGGCATACCAGGATCAGCTCAAGGACTCCATTGGCGGCGCCACCTACGCCGGAGCCAATCTGCTCAAGACGGACTCGACCTCGACCAACCTCTCCCTGGATGTGATCTCGTCTTACAACCGTGATTCGACCGGCGCCGTGATCACCGGATCGATCAGCATCCTGTATGGCAATATCCGCCTCATCGACGCCTCGGCGTCGACGCATGCCGGCATCCTCGACGCGAGCGGAACGAATTCCGGGGTATCGCTCCTCGATATCGACCTGTCTGCGACTGGTATGGCCAGCGTCACCGGCTCCTCCGATGCTGTCCAATTCGACAACCTCCTGACCGATATCGAGAAAGTGCTTGGCACCATGACGGCCGCCGCCTCCGAACTCGGAGCCGCCAAGTCCCGCATCGACATGCAGAAGGACTTTGTTTCCAAGCTGATGGACTCCATCGACCGTGGCGTCGGCCAGCTTGTCGATGCCGACATGAACCAGGAATCGACAAAGCTGCAGGCGCTCCAGGTCCAGCAGCAGCTCGGTATCCAGTCGCTGTCGATCGCCAACGCGACATCGCAAAACATCCTGTCCCTGTTCAAGGGCTGAACGTCCGGATCTGCGTAGAGATTATCGGGCCGCGTCAATGATGCGGCCCGATTTCATTTTCGCACAAGCTTCGCGGTCTAGGGTCGGCATGGGCAATGATGCGGGAGCCATCGATCCGTGCCGGAACAGATCCAGACTATCATCTCGAACCTCAAGGGTTTCGGCACGAAGAGGCTGGCCATCCTGGCCGGCATAACGGCGCTGGTGTTTGCGGTGATCGGCATCGGCGCGGTCTATCTCAACCGCCCCGCCTACGAAACGCTCTATGTCGGGCTGGAGCGGTCCGACGTAAACCAGATCGGCATGGTGCTCGGCGAAGCCGGCATCGACTTCGATGTCGGCTCGGATGGAACCACGGTTCTCGTTGCCGCCGGCGCCACGGCGCAAGCGCGCATGCTGCTGGCCGAAAAGGGTCTGCCGACCAGCGCCAATGCCGGATATGAGCTGTTTGACAATGTCGGCTCGCTCGGCCTCACCTCCTTCATGCAGCAGATCACCCGCGTGCGGGCGCTCGAAGGCGAAATTTCCCGCACCATCCGCTCGATTTCCGGCATCAAGGCGGCACGCGTCCACATCGTCATGTCGGAACGCGCCAATTTCCGCCGCGAGGAGCAGCAGCCGTCGGCCTCCGTCGTCATCCGCTACAGCGGCGTCGACGCCCAGAAGACCGCCATGTCGATCCGTCACCTTGTCGCCGCGGCGGTGCCGGCGCTGGCCGCAGACCGGGTAACGGTGCTTGATTCCAGCGGCAACCTTCTCGCATCGGGCGACGATCCCTCGAATTCGAGCGCCGCCCGCACGCTGGGCATCGAGCAATCGGTCGAAGCGCAGATCGAGGACAACATCCGCCGCGCGCTAAGCCCCTATCTCGGCCCCGATAATTTCCGCGCCAGCGTCAAGGCCGACGTCAACACCGACACGCGCCAGATCGAGGAAACGATCTTCGATCCGGATTCGCGCGTCGAGCGGTCGGTGCAGACGGTGCGCAACAACGAGAACAGCAGCCAGAAACAGACCTCCACGCCGGCCAGCGTCGAACAGAACCTGCCCGAAACCCAGACCACCACTACGGAAGGGCCGCAATCGACCTCGCAGAACGACCGCAAGGAAGAGATTACCAATTACGAGATCAATTCCAAGAAGATAGCCACCGTTTCTAACGGCTATTCGGTCAGCAAGATGTCGGTTGCCGTCGTGGTCAACCGGCAAAGGCTGGTATCGATCCTTGGCAAGGACGCCACGCCGGAAAATATCGCCGCGCGGGTTGCCGACATCCAGAAGATGGTGGCGTCGGCCACCGGCTTCGACGACAAGCGCGGCGACGTCATCGACGTCTCCTCGGTGGAATTCATCGACGGCCTCGACGGCGAGGCGATCCCGAAAACCAGCATCCTGGAATCTATCGGGCATTATACCGGCAGCCTGATCAATGCCGCCGCCTTCATCGTCGTGGTTTTCCTGGTGGCATTCTTCGGGCTGCGGCCGATGGCGGCGGCCCTGACCGCGCAGGCGACGCCGGCGCTGGCCGAACCGAGCTTCGACGAGGTTCAGCGCGCGCTGCCAAATCCTGACGGGGCAGCCGATGCAGCGGCCCTGAGCCGCACGGGGCCGACCGCGCTGGACGATCTTCGCCAGAAGCTGAGGCCGGCGCCGCAGGATCGGCTTGCCCGCATGGTTGACATCAACGAGGAGCGCACCGCGCAGATCCTGCGTAAATGGGCCGCCCAGGAAGCCGTCGGCTGATGCCCTCCGCAGCCCTTTTCGACCTGTTGCCGGATTTCGGCGCAAGCCTCCCGCGCCATGGAACGGCTCCGACGGAAGCTGACCAGCCCAAACGGCATGTCCAGCCGGCAGTGGATGTCGCGGCCATCGTCGCCCGCTCCGTTGCCGAGGCCGAGACCGCGCTGGAGGCAAGGCTGGCCGCAGCGCACCAGGCAGCACTGGAGACCGAGCGCGAGGCAAATGCGCAAGAGGCCAAGGTATTTCTCGAAAGCCTTGGCGACGATGTCGGCAAGCGGATCGCCGAGCGGATCGACGCCATGGAAGCCCGCATCGGCGAAGTCGTCGGGGCTTCCGTTACCCGCATTCTCGGCAACGCGCTCGGCGACGATCTGCGCAAGCGCTCGCTGGAAGCGCTCGCCCGTTCCATTCAAGCGAGCATTGGCGGAAGAGAGGCAACGCGCATAAAGGTGCGCGGGCCGCAATCGCTGTTCGAGCCGCTCGTCGCCGCACTCGGGACCCATGCCGAGCGCCTCGATTTCGTCGAAGCGTCCGGTTTCGACCTGACCGTCGTCATAGACGATACCGTGATCGAAACCCGCATGGGCGAATGGGCCGACGCATTCGGCGAGATTCTCGCATGAGCGCCGTCGATACCCACGATGCGCGGCAAGAAATCATCATCGTCCGGCGCGCTCATAGCGACCATGACGAAGCCCCTCACGGCGGCGTCTGGAAAATCGCCTTCGCCGACTTCATGACCGCCTTGATGTGCTTCTTCCTCGTCATGTGGCTGATCAATGCCGCCAACGAGCAGACAAAGGCAGCCGTTGCCAGCTACTTCAACCCGGTCAAGCTGATCGACCGCGATGCCAGCCGCAAGGGTCTGGAGGATCTTGGCGATGGCCCGCGAGAATCGGGACTGACGGCCGATTCTCCTGAGAAATCGACCTCCAAAGCGGGCCAGGGCGGCGACAGCGGCGCCAAGTCTTCGCAAACTCAGGATTCCGCGGCGGCCCCCAAGCGAGCCGACAATGCCGACGAACGCCTCTTCGCCGATCCGTATGCCGTGCTGGCTGAAATCGCCATGGACACCGGCACGATGCAAAACGTCAGCCAGAAAGGCGATGGCGGCATGCAAAATGCGGGGCCCGCGACAGGCGCGTCCGGCGGCACTTCCTATCGCGACCCCTTTGCTCCCGATTTCTGGTCCCAGCAAATCGCCGAGCCGGCAGCCGAAGCCAGCGCCGAGCGGGCGAAGATAGAGGGCGACCCGGTACAGCCCGGCGACAAGGCCGCCGAAACGCAGGTGGTCAGGGTCAAGGCCGTTCCCCCCTCTTCTGGCACGCCGGCGCAGCCAGGCGAAACCACCGCCGCCAACGACACCGCCCAGACGGCGCAAGACAAGACGACGCAAGACAAGATCGGCAAAGCGGAAAGCGCGCCGTCCGCCAGCGCTCGCAAGGCTGCGGCGGAAGTCAGCAAGCAAATTGCGGAAGCGTTCAAGGCAGGCGACAAGCTGCATGACGGGGTTTCGGTCCAAGTGACCGACAAGGGCGTCATCATCTCCATCACCGATCAACTGGATTTCGGCATGTTCCAGATCGGTTCGGCCACGCCCAACCACGACCTCGTATTGGCGATGGACAAGATCGGCCGCATCATCAACGGCCAGAAGGGCAAGATCACGATAGAAGGGCATACCGATGCCCGCCCCTTCAAAAGCGCCACCTATGATAATTGGCGGCTATCCACGGCGCGTGCTCAATCGGCGTACTACATGCTGGTTCGCGGCGGTGTCGAAGAGAGCCGCGTCGTCGAAGTATCCGGTTTCGCCGATCGCAAACCCAAGGACGCGTCCGATCCTCTGGCCGCCGTCAACCGCCGCATCGAAATCCGCCTGGAAAACGACGGATGAGACGCCTCGCGCCCCACCATCCATCGGCCTGGCATTGCATGATCGGCCTTGCTCTTTCGGCGATCATCCTGCCTGGCGCGTCGATGGCGGGCGAAGAACTGCAGCCCTACCAACTCGTGCGCTCGCTGCAACTCGTGCAGGACCGCATCGCCAATGGTGACCATGCCGCGCTGCCGATGCAGGGGAAACTGCTGGAGATGATCGATGCGCGGCTGCGCGCAGCTTCGCCGGACCTCTTCAAGGAGCCGAAGAATTTTCGTGCCCTGCTCGTCTATGGCATGAGCGGCGGCAACCCCACGACCCTCAAGGTGGCCACGTCGCGCATCGAGCTTGACGGCAATAATCGCGCCATCTCCGAAGGGGTAATTGACTATCTGAGCGGCCATCCCGCCGCCGCCATCGAAGCCCTGAAGCCTGTCGATCCGATGCTATTGCCGAGCGACCTTGGTGCGTTTCTCGCGCTGGTCAAGGGATCGCTGCTCGCTTCGGAACACCCCGTCGAGGCACTTGCGTTACTCGATCAGGCACGCCTGCTCAGCCCCGGCACGCTGGTCGAGGAGGCCGCACTTCGCCGTTCCGTCGCCATCGCCACCGCACAAGGCGACGCCGCGCGTTTCGCGCTTGCCTCCACCCAGTATGTCGAGCGCTTTCTTCGTTCACCCTACGCCAGCCAGTTCGCCGACGCCTTCGTCGCGGGCGCGATCGCGTTGCATGAGGGCGTCAGCCAGGCCAAGCTGGCCGACATCACCGCGATGATGGATGCCGAGCGCGAGAAGGTGATCTACCTGCGCATCGCCCGACGCGCGGCAATCGAGGGGCTGATCGATCTTTCGACCTTCGCCTCGGCCAAGGCCGAACAGGGCCGCAACGGCAACAGCAACGAGGACGACCCGCGCGCATTGCTCTATGCCAGCCTCTCCACCGTTACCTCGGCCACCGTCGAAGAGGTGCGCGAGAAACTGAAATCGATCGATCGCAGCAAGCTTTCGCTAGGCGATCAATCGCTGCTCGATGCCGCCCGCGCCGTTGCCAGCGAGATGGTCGCCGCCCCGCCACCTGTTGCCGCGCCAAGGCGCGCGCCCGTCGCAGGCCCGCCGCCCCCTGATGCCAGCCAGCCAGTGCCTGACGTTGCTGTTTCGGAAGCGACCGACCTGCCCGCTGTCGAGGGCGCCATGCCGGAAAAGCCGATTATCGAAGCATCCGCCTCGCCTGCCTCTGCCGCGCCAATCGGGGCCGCTCCAATCGAGGCCGCATATGCGGAACCTGTTTCGACGAACGAGACAACGCTCGCACCCGATCACACCGACACCGCCATTGCCGCAGCCCAACGCAAGCTAGCAAAAATCGACCAGATGCTGGGAGCCTCCCCCAAATGAATGTCGGCGCAACTTTACCCGGTCCGGTTACTTCCGGCGCCCAGCCTGCCCGAACGACCGGCGACGACAAGGGCGACGCCGACTTCGGCAGCCATTTGCGGAATGCCGAGCAAACCGCGCAACCGCCAAGAGCGCAGGATCAAGCCAAGTCCGCTGCCTTCCTTCAGCCACACTGGCCGGACTTGGTCACGAAATTTACTGATAGCGACGACAAGGCCATGGCGACCGCGGACGACGCTACCGACCCTTCGCCGGAAGGCAGCGATGAGGCGACGACATCGGCCACAGCGGAGCCGAAAGACAAGGACCGCAAGGCAAAGCACGCCGAAGATCACCAGCCGCACGCCGAAATACCCCTGCTTATCGCCCTGAGCGAGCCTCGCACTGCGCCGGCGTCCGGCGAAGCGGACGCCAAGGCAAAAGCAGGGATAACGGCCGACATGCCGCAGGCACCAACAGGCGAGACGTCTGCGCCAGCACCGGGTCGATTGGAAACGATGGTCGCGTCGGTGGCCGCGAACGACCCCGCAGCCATACCACGAGACAAGGCCAGAACCTCGGCCACGGAAGTACGAAACGGCAAGCCGGACGTCCCGCAAACCCCGTCGCTGGCCGGTCCCGCCAATTCGGCAAACCCGGCAAGTTCAGCCAATCCAGCCAATCCAGCCAAGCCGGCCGGCCCAGTCGGTCCGGCCAATCCGACCGACCCTGCCGACCTGGCCGGGCCTGATCGTGATGAAAAAACCTCGCAAGAGCCAGTCTCGGCCCTTGACAGGAAAGCCGACAAGGAGTCGCCGAAGTCCACGCTCCGCAATTCTCGCGTCGACGGACAAGCGGCATCTCCCGCGCATGTCGTCGTCACCGGCGAACACAACTTTCCGGCGCCCGCCCAGCATCCGGCAAGCCAGACGGTAACCAGCCTCGCCAGCGCCATCGCGATGGACGGCAGCGCGCGCGCGGCCTTTTCGCCGTCCAATGGGCTTCCCCAATGGGCTTCCACTGTTGCGCAATCGTCACACATTTTGAAGATCGAACTGCATCCTGCCGAACTCGGCATGATCACGGCCAGTCTTCGCCTTTCGGGAGGCCAGCTTTCGATCGAACTGACGCCGGAAAATCACGAAGCGCACAGGCGGCTGTCATCCGATGCGGACAGCCTCGTCAAGTCGCTCCACGCGATGGGTTTCGACGTCGACAAAGTGACCGTCCTGCAACCTTCGATAGCAGCACCGGCGACCGCCCGGACAGATAACGCGGCCATGAACGGCGGTGCCGGCGGCCGCGATTCCTCGTCTTTCCAGTCAGGTAATTCCGGTGGCGACGGCAACATGTCTGGAGGCCAGCAATCCGGAAGGAACCGCAACAATGACGGTCATAATCACGAGCAGAATGCTCCGGCTCCTCGCCTGCGTCCTGGTGGAGATCGGTTTATCTAGCCTGCCCGTCCTTGCCGCCAGCACATCCGGAAATCCGTGCGAAGCCGAAATCCTGCGCGCCTCAGACCGGTATGGAATTCCTGCCGGCATCCTCTATGCCGTGGGTCTGACCGAGACCGGAAACAAAGGCAGCCTTCAGCCTAATGCATTGAATATAGAGGGGAAAGCCGTATTTCCGAAAAGCCGTAGCGAGGCGCTCGTAGCGTTCGCGAATGCGCAACGCGCGGGCAAAAAACTGATCGATCTCGGCTGCATGCAGATCAACCATCACTATCACGCCTCGCATTTCCGCAGCGTCGCGGACATGCTCGATCCACGCCAGAATGTCGATTATGCGGCGCGGTTCCTGGCCAGCCTGCATGCCCGCCACGAGACATGGTCGATGGCCGTCGCGCGCTATCATGCCGGGCCTGACAACGACCCCGCGCAGAAACGCTACGTCTGCCGCGTCATCACCAATATGGTCGCGGTCGGCTTCGGTAAATGGACGTCCAACGCGCGTGCGTTCTGCAATCCCAAAGTGTATTGATCGACCCCTATCCGAACCGGCTAGATGCCGTTTCGGAGGGCGGAGAGCCATGCTCCTGGACCGCCCCCAGCGGTCGCCAAGGACCGATTCCGCAACGGGGCATTCCGCCAGACTCCCAAGAAACTAGCTACAAGAATTGATGGTTGTCCACGATTCCCGACTGCGACTACCCCTTTGACCCAGGGGCAGATGAACTGATTCGGGGGACGGGCCAATGATCGTGGTCGTAGATGAACGCGAGCTGGTAACCGAGGGCTACAACTCACTATTCGACCGCGAGGGGATAGCGTGCGCCGGGTTCGCGCCCGGCGACTTCGACGACTGGGTGTCGGGCGCGGCGGACGGCGACCTCAAGTCGGTCCGGGCCTTCCTTATCGGCGATTGCCGCGAGAGCACGATTTCGCCGCGCCAGCTGCGCAACCGCACAGGTGCACCGGTCATCGCGCTCAGCGAACAGCACTCCCTTGAAAACACCCTTCGCCTGTTTGAATCCGGCGTCGACGACGTCATTCGCAAGCCGGTCCACATCCGCGAAATCCTGGCGCGCATAACCGCCATCCGCCGCCGCGCCCACGAGGACGTGGCCTACACCGAAATCGGCGCGATGCGCATCTTCATGGACGGGCGCGATCCCGAGATCGACGGCCAGCCGCTTCCCTTGCCGCGGCGCGAGCGGCGCATCCTCGAATATCTGGCGGGCAACCGCGGCCGGCGCGTGACCAAGACGCAGGTTTTCAACGCGATCTACGGTATCTTCGACGAGGATGTCGAAGAAAACGTGGTGGAAAGCCACATCAGCAAGCTGCGCAAGAAGCTGCGCGAACGGCTGGGGAGCGACCCCATCGATTCCAAGCGCTTCCTCGGCTATCGGCTGGTTTTCTGATGGCCGCCAATTGCGCCAGCCTCGCGCAAGACAGAAGCGCTAACCTTGTCACCTGCCATGCGGGATACGGGGAAACACTTCAATGAGCCTATATGGAATGATGCGGACCGGCGTGTCCGGCATGAACGCGCAGGCCAACCGCCTGTCCACCACCGCCGACAACATCGCCAACGCCGACACCACCGGCTATAAGCGCGCCTCCACCGAATTCTCCACGCTGGTCATGCCCACGACAGGCGGCGCCTACAATTCCGGCGGTGTTTCCACGACGGTCATGAATTCGATCAGCGCGCAGGGCGTGATGCAGTACACGACCTCCGTTTCGGATCTCGCCGTTGACGGCAGCGGTTTCTTCGTGGTCCAGAGCCCAAGCGGCACCCCCTTTCTGACGCGCGCGGGCGCATTCGTTCCAGATGGCGAAGGCAGACTGGTCAACGCTGCCGGCTACCAGCTCATGGCTTACAATTATGAGAACGGAACCCCCGCCGCGACCGTCAACGGCTTCGATGGCCTTGAGCCGGTAATAATCTCCGACAAGGAAATGTCAGCGACGCCCAGCACCGAAGGCTATTACACCGGCAACCTCGCAGCCAATGCCACACCGGTCACCGGCGACCTGCCATCGGCTAACCTTTCCACCAGCGAGTATTCGGCAAAATCGTCGATGGTCGTCTATGACAATCTCGGCAACAAGAAGTTGCTGGACGTGTATTTCACCAAGACGCCCACGGCGGGGCAGTGGGAAGTCACGGTCTTCGACCAGTCGCAGGCCACCCCCGGCACGTCGTTCCCCTATACCGGCGGCGCGCTCGGCACGGCAAACCTTGCCTTCGACGCCACCACCGGCAAGATGATAACTCCGCCTGGCGGTGTTACGGTGCCTGTCCCCGGCGGCGCATCGTTCACCCTCGATCTTTCCAAGATGAGCCAGCTCGGTGCAGGCTTCACCGTGTCCGACGGGGCGGTAAACGGCAGCGCGCCCGGCACCATCGACAAGATCCAGATCAGCAAGGATGGCACCATCTTCGCGCAGTACAAGGACGGTTCCACCAAGGCGCTCTACAAGATACCGCTGGCGGACGTACAGAGCCCGGACAATCTCACCGTGCTGCCGGGCAACGTCTATTCGCAGGGCACCGATTCCGGCGCCGTTCGCATCGGGTTTGCCAATGAAGGCAAGCAGGGCTCCATCGTTTCCGGCGCGCTGGAAAACTCCAACGTCGATATCGCCGAGGAATTGACCGACATGATCGCGGCACAGCGCAGCTACACCGCCAACTCGAAAGTGTTCCAGACCGGTTCGGACCTCATGGACGTACTCGTCAACCTGAAGAGATAAAAAAGAGGCCGCTGGCTTCTGAAAGACCCGCATGTCGCTGTCCTCCGCATTGAACATCGCCCAGTCGGCACTTCAAAACACGTCGCGCCAGACCAGCGTTGTCTCCCGCAATGTGTCGGACGCCTCCAACCCGGACTATTCACGACGTACCGCGACCGTCATCTCCACCGCGCCCGGCGCGCGCTATGTCGATATCCAGCGCGCAACCAACGAACTGCTTTTTCGCCAGAACCTGTCGGCGCTGTCGTCATGGGCTGGCCAGAGCGCGCTGTACAACGGCATGGACAGGCTGGACCTTTCGGTCAACGGCGTCGATAACGCCTCGTCGGCGTCGACCGCCATCGGCGCGCTCCAGAATGCGCTGCAGCTCTATTCGACCTCGCCATCCAATCAGAATCTCGGCGCCAGCGTCATCGATGCAGCCCGGCAAGTGGTGCGCTCGCTGAACGACGGCACCAACGCGATCCAGGATTTTCGCACGCAGACCGATGGCCAGATAGCTGCGGCCGTGGACGACCTGAATTCGCTGCTCGGCCAGTTTCAGGATGCCAACACGGCAATCGTGTCGGGAACACGCTCCGGCTCCGACGTATCCGACGCGCTTGACCAGCGCGACGCGCTGCTGAAGAAGATCGCCGAATACGTGCCGGTTTCGACCTACACGCGCGGCGGCAACGATATGGTCATCACCACGACCGACGGCACGACGCTGTTCGAGACGATCCCGCGCTCGGTCACGTTCTCGCCCTCGCCCGGCTACGCGGCCGGCATGGCGGGAAGCGCCGTCTATATCGACAATGTCCGCGTTACCGGCGGCACGGGCGGCAATACTGACGCCTCGGGCAAGCTTGCCGGGATGGTGCAGCTACGCGACGGCGTCGCCGCCACCATGCAGAGCCAGCTCGACGAAATAGCGCGCGGGCTGGTCACGGCTTTTGCGGAAACATCGCCGGGCAATCCCGATCTAGCCGGCCTTTTCACCTGGTCCGGCGGGCCTGCGGTCCCGACTGCCGGCACGCTGGTCAACGGCCTGGCCGGTTCGATCAGGATCAACGCGGCGATGGACCCTGCCGCCGGCGGCGATCCTGCAAAACTGCGCGACGGAGGCGCCAATGGCGCGGCCTATGTCGTCAACACCAGCGGCTCCGCCTATGCCGACCTGCTGATCGCCTATGGCGACCGGCTCGACAAGCCGATGGTTTTCAGCCCGGCAGCCGGCATGACGAGCGACTCCAGCGTGACCGCCTATTCGGCCAATGCCATCGGCTGGTTCCAGGGCGTGCGCCAGCAAGCCTCAAGTGCTGCCGATGCCAAGGAAGCGCTGGCCACCCGCTCCGCCGAGGCGCTGTCCAACGACACAGGCGTCAATGTCGACACGGAAATGTCGATGCTGCTGGACCTCGAACACACCTATCAGGCTTCGGCTCGCATTCTCAGCACGGTGAACCAGATGCTGGACTCCCTGCTTCAGGCGGCGGGGTAAGCCATGAAAGCCACCTCCGTCTCATCCTCGGGCATTTCCAACGCGATGCGCTATTCGCAGATGCGCATGCAGGTGGATCTCGTCAAGGCACAGAAGGAAATGGACACCGGCAAGGTGGCCGACGTCGGCCTTGCCTTGGGCAGCCGCACGGCGCAGTCCGTCACCTTTGCCCGCGACCTCGACCGGCTGAACGCAATCGTCGATTCGAACGGGCTTGTCGCAGCACGGTTGACGGCTACGCAGGATGCGCTCGATCAGCTTGCCGACAAGGCGCAGACATTGCTTTCCAGCCTTGCCAGCGCCACCTCCGGCGACCTGACCGACAACATCACCCGCGACAGCGGCAAGGCGACGCTGCAGGCGCTGGCATCGATCCTGAACACCAGCATCAACGGCGAATACCTGTTTGCCGGCACCAATACCGACATCAAGCCGATGGGCGATTTCACCGAGGCCGGCTCGCCGGCGCAAGCGGCATTCGACAGCGCCTTCGTCGCCCGTTTCGGCTTCAGCCAGAACGATCCGGCGGCGGCAGGCATCAGCGCCGCCGACATGAACGATTTCATCGACAACGACATCCAGCCGCAATTTTTCGGCACCGACTGGCAAAACTGGTCGACCGCCACCGACGAATCGATCGTCAGCCGCATCGCCTTGAACGAGACGACGCAAACCTCGGTCAGCGCCAACAATGACGGTGTGCGCAAGCTGGCCATGGCTGCTTCGCTGGTCACGCAGCTGATGGGAAGCAATGTGAGCGACGACGCCAAGCGGGCGCTTGTCACCCGTTCGCTCTCTCTCGTCGGCGAGGCGTTGAGCAATCTCGACCAGACGCGGTCGCAGACCGGTATCGTCCAGCAGCGGGTGACGGACGCCAACACCCGCATGAGCACCCAGATCGACCTTTTCAACCGCCATATCCTGGATCTGGAAGGCGTCGACCCCTACGAAGCGGCCAACCGCGTCAACGATCTGGTGTCGCATATCCAGACATCGTTCGCTCTCACCGCGCGCATCCAGCAGCTTAGCCTGCTCAACTTCCTCACCCCGTGATCCAGACCCGACGGAACCCGCGATGTACCAATTCTCATACGCCGATATTCAGACCGACTCGGTGGCAGACGCGAAGGATCGTGAGCGGCAGCTCCTCAGCCGATCCATCGACCTGCTGACGGCGGCGGCGGCAGCGGGCCATCAGTCGATGGAGGCCATCGAGGCCCTGCACTTCACCAACCGCGTCTGGACGAATTTCGTCGAGGATCTTGGCTCGAGCGACAATGCCTTGCCCAAGGAACTGCGCGCCAACCTGATTTCCATCGGCCTGTGGGTGCTGCGCGAGGCCGAGGACATCCGGCAGGGCCGCACCGACAATTTCGAAGGCATCATCGAAGTCTCCCAGATCATCCGGGACGGCATTCAATGAAAAACACGCTGAAACTGTCGCTGAAGCCGAACGAAAAGCTCTATGTCAACGGCGCGGTCATCCGTGTCGACCGCAAGGTGACGCTCGAACTCCTCAACGACGTCCAGTTCCTGCTGGAAAACCATGTGCTGCAGCCGGAACATGCATCGACGCCGCTCAAGCAGCTTTACTTCATCTTGCAGGTCATGCTGATGAACCCGCAAGGGGCCGTCGACGCGCGTGAAATGGTTCGCCGCTCGCTGCCGCTTCTGCTGGTGACCTTCCAGGACGAGCAGGTACGCAGCGCGCTCAAGAACATCGACCGAATGGTCGGCGAAGACAGGATCTATGAGGCGCTGAAGGCGATCCGCGCGCTCTATCCTATCGAACACAGCCTGCTTTCCGGCAGCGAAAATCCGGTTCTGGACGACAACAGGGTTCGGGACGACAATAGCGGTCGCCCGATGGCAGTGGGAGCACGCTGAATATGAACGTGGATATGACGACGACACTTCCCGTGGGCACCAGCCAGGCCGCCCAGAAATCCAAGACGGCGGTTGATTACGACTCCTTCCTGAAACTCCTCATCGCCCAGATGAAGAACCAGGATCCGACACAGCCGATGGATTCCACCCAATACGTGGCCCAGCTCGCTACCTTTTCCCAGGTCGAGCAGACGGTGCAGTCGAATGCCAAGCTCGATCAGATTCTCCAGACCTCGGCATTGGCGCAGGCCGACAGCATCATTGGCCGCTCCATCACTTCCTCCGATGGCGCCACCACCGGCACGGTCGCGGAGGTGCGCCTCGCAAGCTCCGGCCTGATCGCCGTGCTTGGCGATGGCACGGAGGTCGCGGTCGGCCCCGGCATAACGATCAAGCCGGCCGCCTGAAGCATGAACGAAGCCGACGCGCTCGACATCGTCCAGTTTGCGGTGTGGACGGTCCTGACCGCCTCTGCTCCCGTCGTCCTGGTCGCCATGGCCGTGGGCGTCGGCATAGCGCTCATCCAGGCGCTCACCCAGATTCAGGAAATCACGCTGACCTTCGTTCCGAAGATCGTTGCCATCATGCTCGTCGTGGCGCTTACCGGCCCGTTCATCGGCAGCCAGATCTCGGCATTCACCAACGTCATCTTCGAGCGTGTCCAGACCGGATTCTGACGGTCTTTCTCCAAAAGGCAATCGACCTTTGCAAACCGTAGGTTACATTAGAGCGCCGTGCGTCCGATTGGACGCACAAAGGACGCTCTAACATTTTGATTGAGCATCGGAATAATCCGAAAACCGTCGCCACTTTTCGGTCCGATGCTTTAACGCCAACGCGATTTGCGCCGCCTGAAAGTCCTGCCGGGGAAGCCGAATGCCGCACGAAAGCGGAACCACGCATGTAATCGACGACGAGCCGGAAAGCGAACGTGTCTCGGCATTGGCCCCCTTCCAGCACGGCATCTTCCGCGCGGTCTGGGGCGCCAGCCTCGTCTCCAATTTCGGCGGCCTCATCCAGGGGGTTGGCGCTGCATGGCTGATGACCACGATCGCCACGTCGCCCTATCAGGTTGCGCTGGTCCAGGCCTCCACCACCTTGCCCATCATGCTGTTCTCGCTGGTTGCCGGCGCCATCGCCGACAGCTTCAACCGGCGCACGGTCATGCTGACCGCACAGTGCTTCATGCTCGTCATTTCGGTCGTCCTGACGGTGTTCGCCTATAATGGCCTACTGACGCCCTGGTCGTTGCTCGCCTTCACCTTCCTGATCGATTCCGGCACCGCCCTCAACAGCCCGTCCTGGCAGGCGTCGGTCGGCGACATCGTGCCGCGCGCCAAGGTGCCGGCGGCCGTGGCCCTCAATTCCCTGGGCTTCAATCTGACACGCAGCGTCGGACCGGCAATCGGCGGCATCATCGTCGCCGCCGCCGGGGCCGCCGCCGCCTTTGCCGCGAATGCCTTCAGCTATATCGCCCTGATCGTCGTGCTGTTTCGCTGGAAGCCGCAATTGCCGGACGCTTCGCTGCCACGCGAAGCATTCGGCGCCGCTATGGCCGCCGGCCTGCGCTACGTCGCCATGTCGCCCAACATCGGCAAGGTGCTGGTGCGGGCATTCGCCTTCGGCTTCACCGCCGGCTCCGTGCTTGCGCTGCTACCGCTGATCGCGCGCGACCTCATCCATGGCGATGCGCTGACCTATGGCATCCTGCTCGGCGCTTTCGGCGTCGGCGCCGTCTGCGGCGCACTCGCCAGCGTTCGGCTGCGCGCGCTGCTTTCCAGCGAAACGATGGTGCGCTGGGCCTTTGCCGGTTTCGCGTTCTGCGCCGTCAACGCGGCCTTCAGCCATCAAGCGTGGCAAACGGCAATCGGCTTGTTCGTCGGCGGCGCCTGCTGGGTGATCGCTCTTTCGCATTTCAACGTAACCGTTCAGATGTCGACGCCGCGCTGGGTGGTGGGCCGCGCGCTGTCGATCTACCAGACCGCCAATTTCGGCGGCATCGCGCTCGGCAGCTGGATCTGGGGCGTCGTCGCCGACGCACATGGCGTCGATGTCTCGCTGATCGCCGCAGGCGTCGCCATGCTGGCCGGCGGCGCCATCGGCCTGCTTTTGCCCTTGCCTGAGCATGCCGCGCTCAACCTCGATCCGCTCAACCGCTGGACCGAGCCGATGCTTGCGCTCGACCTCAAGCCGCGCAGCGGCCCCATCGCGATCATGATCGAATATGTCATCAAGGAAGAAGACCTGCCGGAGTTCATCGCGCTGATGGCCGAACGTGGACGCATCCGCCGCCGCGACGGCGCTCGCAACTGGACGCTGGGGCGCGACCTCGGCAATCCCGAACTATGGATGGAAAGCTATCATACGCCGACCTGGCTCGATTATATCCGCCACAATACGCGGGCCACGCATGCGGATTCAGCGATTACCGAGCGTATCCGCGCATTGCACAGCGGCAATGAGCGGCCCCGCGTGCGCCGCATGATCGAGCGCCCGACAAGCGCCGACCACGGCCTTGGCGCGGCGAGCGAGCCAAGAAACCGCCATTGATATGGGTGTTCCTGCCGGCAAGCAGCGGTTCAGTCGCTCTCGCCCGAAAGATCCCGCCGCGCCTTGTCGAGTTCCTCCGCATAGCGCCGCATCAGGTGCCCTTCGGTGAGCAGGCCGACGACGATGCGATCGGTAAAGTCCTTGACCACCGCCAGTTCCTCGGCCCCGGCCCGCTCGAAGGTTTCGGCCGCCGATTGCACGTTCATGGTGGGAACCAGAACCGCGTCCTTGAACTTGGCCAGCGCCAGCACCGGGCTTTCCGCATTTGAAAGGTCGCTGTGCAGTTCGGCGACGATCAGCACGCCGGCATAGCGCTTCTCGCTGTCGATGGCGATGACGCGCTGCGCCGAACCCAGCGGCACCGCCGTGCGAAAGGCAGCCAGCGTCGTCGAGCCGTCTATGGTCTTGACGTCCTTGCGCATCATTTTCTCGACAGTGAGGCTGCGCATCCAGCCGATATCGTTGGCGCCGCGAATGGTTTCGCCGCGCAGATGAAAGCGCCAGGTGGAGAAGGAATACCCGAACGTTTCGCGAACCAGGATAGCCGACATGATCGAGGCCGCCAGCACCACGCCGGTCAGCGTCAGGTCGCGGGTGGATTCCAGCGCCAGGAACGTCATCGTCAACGGCCCGCCGACGACCCCGACCGCCAGCGATGTCATGCCGACGACCGCTGCCACGGACGGATCGATGCCGGTCGCCGGCGACACGAAGGCCATCACGCCCGCAAACATCTTGCCAAGCAGGGCGCCGAGAAAAAGCGAGGCGAAGAACAGGCCGCCGCGAAAGCCGGACCCGAGCGAGATCGATGATGCGGCGAGCTTGAGCAGGAAAACGCTCGTCACCACGGCAAGCCCGTAATTCATGGCGAATTCGCGATGCAGCGCGCCGTGACCGCTGGACAAGACCTGCGGCGTGACCAGGCCCAGGAGGCCAACCGCACAGCCGCCGATGAAAGGCCGCAGCGATCCGCTGATCTTCATTCTCGCAAAGGCCCGTTCGGTCAGGTTTACCAGGCGCATGATGGCAATGGATACGCCGCCGCCCAGCAGCCCCAGCACTAGGAACGGCAGATACTGGCTGGCGGTCAGCGCCGGCAGGCCCGAAAGCTCGAGCGGAAACGGTACGCCGCCAAACATTTCGGCAGTAAGCGACGCACAGATCGCTGCCGCCATGACCGGAGCGACATTTCCGACCGAGTAGATGCCGATGATCAGTTCGAACCCGTAGAAGGCACCGGTCAGCGGCGCATCGAACGCGGCCGCGATGGCGCCGGCGGCACCACAGCCGACCAGAATGCGCGTGTCGTTGCGGCGCAGGTTGAAGGTGCGCGCCAGCCGCGACGCCAGCCCCGACCCAACCTGCGTATAGCCGGCCTCCAGCCCGACCGAAGCACCGAAGCCGCTGGAGATCATGGTCTGTACGGCGATGATGCAGGTGTCGGTAAGCGACATGCGCCCGCCATACAGCGCGTTGGCCTCGATGGGGTCGACGGGCGTGCGGTATTTCCGCCTTTTAAGATAAACGAACGTCAGTCCGAGCAGGATACCGCCCATCGCCGGCATCAGCGCCTGGATCGGGCTTTGCAACGAAAACATCGCCGACAGGCGTGCGCCCGGCTGCAGGCCGAACAGCAGCCAGTGCAGGCTTTGCACCAACTGGCTCATCGCCGTGACGATGAAGCCTGCCGCCACGCCCACGCCGGCAGCAAGCACGACGACCGCTATGCCGCGCGCCTGCAGCATCGGAATGGACCGGATGAACACGGCGCGAAGGCGACGAGCACGCAGGGCGTATTGGTTTGCTGAAGGCAACATACGGCTCAGGATCGAACAAAAGTTGCGCGCTGATACGCCCGCCGCCAGCGCCTGACAACCGTCTCCCCCGCACGCGAGGCGGTTTCCGGCGGGCTGCCTGCCACCCTCGCGCAAGCTTGAACGACTAGTTTCGAACTAGCGGGCCTCTGTCTGATGCCCGGCAAGACGGTTAGGCCGGAGCACAGATGGCAATCAGCGAAAGCATCTCGGCGGTTCCGCTGCCCAAGAACGGCCGCGACGTCTTCTTTGCGCTCGGCATCGTCTTCATCCTGGCGGTGCTGTTCCTGCCGATCCCGGCCTTCCTCATCGATATCGGTCTCGCATTTTCCATCGCGCTTTCGGTGCTGATCCTGATGGTCGCCCTGTGGATCCAGCGGCCGCTCGACTTCTCGTCTTTCCCGACCATCCTGCTGATCGCCACGATGCTGAGGCTTTCGCTCAACATCGCCACGACACGCATGATCCTGGCGCATGGCAATGAAGGCACCCATGCCGCCGGCTATGTCATTTCGGGCTTTTCCAAGCTGGTCATGTCGAGCGACTTCGTCATCGGCCTGATCGTCTTCATGATCCTGGTCGTGGTCAACTTCATCGTCATCACCAAGGGCGCGACGCGTATCGCCGAGGTCGGCGCACGCTTCACGCTGGACGCCATTCCGGGCAAGCAGATGTCGATCGACGCGGACCTGTCGGCCGGCATGATCGACGACAAGACCGCCCAACTGCGCCGCCGCGAACTGGAAGAGGAAAGTTCCTTCTTCGGATCGATGGACGGCGCCTCCAAATTCGTGCGCGGCGACGCCATCGCCGGCCTCATCATCACCGCCATCAACATCGTCGGCGGCATCGCCATCGGCTATATCCGCCACGACATGGGCATGGGCGAAGCCGCCGATGTCTTCATCAAGCTTTCCGTCGGCGACGGCCTCGTCACCCAGATCCCGGCGCTCATCGTCTCGCTCGCCGCCGGCCTGCTCGTTTCCAAGGGCGGCACCCGCGGATCGACCAACCAGGCGGTTTTCGGCCAGCTTGGCGCCCATCCGCGCGCCCTCTACGTCGCCGCGTCGATGTTGACGCTGCTTGGCTTGATGCCCGGCCTGCCGATGTTCCCGTTCTTCGCCATGGCAGCGGCCATGGCCGCTCTCGGCTACATCATTCCGCTGCGTGAAAATCGTCGCGTCGCGGAGGCGGACGCCGTCAAGGAGCAGCAGAGCGTCGACAAGGTCGAAGAGGAGAAGAACTCCATCAAGGCGTCGCTCGCCACCGCCGAAATCGAGCTTCTGATCGGCAAGCAGTTGTCGACCAAGCTGGTCTCATCGCATCAGGAACTGGCGTTCCGCATGGCCAAGATGCGCAAGAAATTCGCCACCCAATACGGCTTCGTCGTGCCGGAGGTTCGCCTGACCGACGATTTCGCCATCCCGCCGAAGAGCTATCAGATCAAGGTGCACGGCACGGTCGTTGCCGAATACCAGATGCGGGTCGGCGAAATCATGGTCCTGCTGGGCACGCGCGACCTTCCCGACATTCCGGGCGAAGAGGTGCGCGAGCCGGCATTCGGCATGCGCGCCTTCTCGGTGATGGAGACCTTCGCCGAAGATTTGAAGCGCGAGCAATATACCTATGCGGACAACATGTCGGTGCTGCTTACGCATCTGTCGGAAGTCATCCGCAACAACCTGCCGCAGCTCCTGTCCTACAAGGACATGAAGGCGCTGCTCGAGCGGCAGGACCCGGAATACCGCAAGCTTGCCGACGAGATTTGCACCACGCACATCTCCTATCCGGGCCTGCAGGCGGTGCTGAAACTGCTGCTGGCCGAGCGCGTCTCGATCCGCAATTTGCATCTCATCATCGAGGCCATCGCCGAAATCGCGCCGCATGTGCGCCGCACCGAGCAGATCGTCGAGCATGTGCGGGTTCGCATGGCCCAGCAGATTTGCGGCGACCTTTCCGAAGGCGGCGTGCTCAAGGTTCTGCGGCTCGGTAACCGCTGGGACCTCGCCTTCCACCAGAGCCTCAAGCGCGACGCCAAGGGCGAGGTGCGCGAATTCGACATCGACCCGCGCCAACTCGAGGAATTCGGTCAGGACGCCACCAAGGCGATCCGCAAATTTCTCGAGGCGGGAGAGCGCTTCGTCCTCGTTACCGCCCCGGATGCGCGGCCCTATGTGCGCATGATCGTGGAACGCCTGTTCACCACGCTGCCCGTGCTCAGCCACGTCGAAATCGCCAAGGGCGTCGAGGTCAGGGTGCTGGGCACCATCTCGTAGGCCACATGAAAATTCTCGAAGGTTCGCCCGACCTGCCCCTACCCCCGACCCCTACCCACAAGGGGGAGGGAAATCTTGTGGCGTCTTGCCGCAAAGGTTGGCGGCTTGCTTGCGACTGGGCGCTGCAGAACCCTCCTCCCCCTTGGGGGCAGGGGTCAGGGGTGGTAGCAACCTCGTCAGGCCGCGCGCCATGACCGGCCTCCCCATTCTCTCGCAAGATGTCATCATCGCGGCGTTCCTTGCCTTCTGCCGGGTCGGCGCCTGTTTCATGCTGATGCCCGGAACGTCGAGCGTGCGCGTGCCGCTGCAGATCAGGCTGTTCGTATCGGTCGCCGTGACCTTCGGGCTGCTGAGCTTTCTGTGGGACAAGATTTATCCCTTCGCCGATCCCCATCCGGCGGTCCTTTTGCCGATGATCGCCTCCGAACTTCTGGTCGGCGGGCTGATCGGCGCGATGACAAGGCTTTACATGGAAGCGCTGCGCTTCATCGGCGCCGCCATCGCCATGCAGATCGGCCTGACCAGCATGGGCGGTCCCGCCATCGAGGAACCGGAACCGCAGGCGGCGCTGGCCGAAATCATCTCGCTGTCGGCGCTTCTGTTCCTGTTTGTCTTCGACTTTCATCATGAGGTGATCCGCGCGCTGGTGTCGTCCTACTCGGTCGCCCCGGTCAACGTTTTCTTCAACCCGCAAACGGCACTGGTCGATGTCACCGATACGCTATCGGATTCCTTTTTCCTGGTGCTGCGCCTCGGCAGCCCGTTCGTCGCCTATGCGATCCTGGTCAACCTGACGATCGGCTTCGTCAACAAGCTGACCCCGCAGATCCCGGTCTATTTCATCTCGCTGCCCTTCGTCATCGCCGGTGGCATGATCATCTTCTATTTCGCGATCGGTACGCTGCTATCGCTGTTCGCCGACAATTTCATCGACATGACCTTGGCACGATAATTCATGACCACCCGCAGGCAACGACTGAAAAAACTGGTCCTCGTGCAGGAAAAATTGAAAGCCCTGCACGAAACGCGCCACGCAACATTCCTGTCCCAGGCACACGAGGCCCAGGCCGAGGCGAGCGCGTTGGTCGAACGTTTCGACGCCGCCGATTCGCTCTCCGGCCTGTTTCCCGATCTCTATCATCGCCGCATCGCCAATGCCGCAGCGCGCCAGCAGCAAAACCTCGACAGCGCCCGTCAGGAGGCCGGCGCCATCGTCGCGGCGACCGCGCGAACCAACATGGTCGAGCGCGCCTACAAAGAGGTGAGCCGCAGCGAAGAGCGCGAACTGGCCGACCGCGACAGGCTCGACCTCATCGGATTGCAGCGCAAAAGCGAACCTTCGTAAGCCTGCCACAAGCTTGTTTTGCAAGGATACGATCAGGAAACCACGCGAGGGCCGGAACTTTTGGCAATCTCCCCACCCAGCGACATCGTATTGGACGTTGCCCGCGCCGTCGGCCCGACCGAGATCGAGGCAGCGCGCGCGGCCCTGACCAAGCGGGCCGGAGCCGCTTCGCCCGCCTTCACGATCGACGACGCCCCAATGCTTTCGCGTACAACGACATTTTCGCGCACGACGGCGACCCAGACCGATTCCGGCGATGCGACGAAATTCAAGCGCTTCGAGGCGATGGTCCTGCAGACATTCATCCAGAACATGCTGCCGAAAGACGCAGAAGGCGTTTACGGCAAGGGCCTCGCCGGCGACATGTGGAAGTCGCAGATGGCCGAGCATATCGCCGACGTGATGGCCGAACGCGGCGGCATCGGCATCGCCCGGTCGATGCTCGCCGACCACTATCTCGATGGCAAGCGCAAGGTTCCCATCGGCCCCGTTTCGGGCGGTCCGGAACGGGTCGAGAGCGACCGCCAGGCCGCTTTGTCTACCTCGCTGGTCCAGGAAGTCGAACGCCGGATGGCGCGTTCCATGACCGGTGACGAGACAGCCGCGCAAGTCAAAGGAAAGGTCTAGGGCATGGCCGACTATTCCGAATTCACGTCGAACCTGCCCGCGCTGACGACGGCAACGGACGCGCCGGTTCCTTTCGTGCGCACTGGGAATCTCGACATCATCATCCGGCGCATCGAGGATGCCGTCGAAGAGGAAACCGCCGGTATCCGCGCCGATCCCCGCTTCGACCTGAAGGCGTCGAACGCCCGCAAGAGCCGCTGCCTCTACGAGTTGAACCGCGCCATGAAAGGCATGAGCCAGGGCGAACATATGGAACAGCACCGGGACGGATTGACCCGGCTGAAGGAAAAGCTGACTGCCAACGAAGCCGCGATTGTCGCCCATCTCAACGCCGTTACCGAAGTCGCCAACCTCTTGAAGAACGCGATCCAGCGCGCCGAAGCGGACGGCACCTATTGCGCCAGCGAGTTCGGCTGGGCGCGGCCGTGAGCACGCGATGATAAAATTCATCGCCGCGGCAATCTGGATCTGCGTGGCCACGGTCGGGGCGGTGTTCTATTCGTTTCAGGCGGCAGGCGAGGCCGGCGCGGACAAACCGCCCAAGCCGATGCTGGGCGGCCTGGACTACGTCAACACCGACGTCATTTCCGTGCCGCTGGTGCGCAATTCGGCAATCGAAGGCTATCTGCTGACCAAGCTCGTCTATACCGTCGAGCCGGAGCAGGTGAAGAAATTATCGGTTCCAGCGGAGGCCCTGATTACCGATGAGGTCTATTCCTATCTTTACATGAACCCGCAGATCGACTTCACCAAGAAGACGGAATTCGACATCAATGCCTTTCGAGAGGCTATCCGCACCTCGATCAACGCGCGGGTAGGTGAGGAACTGGTGCACGAAATCCTGGTCGATCAGATCGACTTCCTGACAAAAGACGAGATTCGCGACAATTCCATCCGGCGAAAAAAGGGGGCCGAGAACACCGCTCCCCTGATAAAACCGAAAGAGAGCCAGTAGACACCGTGCGCCCGATTGGACGCATAGGCTCGGCCGCCCCCATCCAGTTGACGTAAACGTAAGATAAAGGGTATAGCGCGTGATGCTGCCTTCGTGCATGGCGAGGCGGCTATACGGGCAGCGCGCCTGCCAGCCGATGACAGGAGAAGCCACGATGAGCATTCACGACATTGCCGAACAGATCAGGGCGCGAGTGGAAAGCGGCGGTTTCGACCGCTCCGTGAAGTTCGATACGGGCAGCGACGGCGTGATCGTCATCGACGGCGCCACCATTTCGACCACGGACGGCGCGGCCGATTGCACCATCAAGCTGTCGCTGGACGATCTGGAATCGCTGATCGCAGGCGACCTCAACCCGACCATGGCGTTCATGACCGGCAAGATAAAGGTCGAAGGCGACATGACCGTCGCCATGGCCCTCAGCCAGTTGATCGGCTGACCCGGCCAGGCCCGAGGCTCTACCCCGGTCAGGCCGCCAGTATTTCGCGCCTGCCTGCCGCATTCAGCTTGCGGCCCGCAGGCTTCAGCGTACCCTTTGCGTCATCCAGCGCCCCCGGCGTCAATTCCAGCGCCAGGAAGCGGTGCCGTTCGTACGGGCCGGGCATGGAAAGCGCTCCGGTGCTTGTGGCCGAAAAGCCGAAGCGGGCGTAATAAGACGCATCGCCGACAAGCAGGATCGCCGAATGGCCAAGCCGCGCGGCTTCCGCCACGGCATAGCGCATCAGCGCCGAGCCGATACCGGCATTCTTGCATGTGGGATCGACCGCAAGCGGCCCAAGCAACAGCGCCGCAGCACCGCCCTCACCCAGCGCGATACATCCCAAAGACGGACGGTGCCGACAACGGTTCCAGCAGGGTTGCGCGCAACAAAAGCAAGGCCCTCGGCGGGCCGGCGGCCACGGCGCAGCTTTTCCGATGATTTGCGGCGACGCGCCAGTCCCATGGCGCGGTCAAGCAACGCTTCGCGCGCCGCACCGTTGGCGGCGGCTTCCGCCCCAACCTCAAAAAGAGGCGAGCCATCCAGGATTTCGACGGACATTTCCATTTTCGCGATCCTTCACGAGCGGATTTTCCACAAGCGAATCCGTCGCCGACATCAACGCCGGCGGCGGATCGATCTGACGGCTCGATGAGCCGTCAGATCACGTAGGATCGGAGCGGTTCAAAGCCGTTGAAGGCGACAGCCGAATAGGTTGTCGTGTAGGCGCCGGTGCCCTCGATCAACACCTCGTCGCCGATGGTCAGCGACAGCGGCAACGGGTACGGCGTCTTTTCATACATGACGTCGGCCGAATCGCAGGTCGGGCCAGCCAGCACGCAAGGCGCGGTCTCGCTGCCGTCGTGGCGCGTGACGAGCGGGTAGCGGATCGCCTCGTCCATCGTCTCGGCCAACCCGCCGAACTTGCCGATGTCGAGGAAAACCCAGCGCACATTGTCGTTGTCGGCCTTCTTGGAAATCAGTACGACTTCGGACTTGATGACACCGGCATTGCCGACCATGCCGCGACCCGGCTCGATAATGGTTTCGGGAATGGCATTGCCGAAATGCTTGCGCAGCGCTTCGAAAATGGCGTGGCCATAGGCCTGCGCCGCCGGCACGTCGCGCAGATAGCGCGTCGGAAAACCGCCGCCCATATTGACCATCTTCAACACGATGCCCTCTTCGGCCAACCTGGCGAATACCTGCCGCGCGTCGCCCAGCGCCCGATCCCAGGCGTTGAGGTCGATCTGCTGCGAGCCGACATGGAACGACACGCCATAGGCGTCCAGGCCAAGCGTTTTGGCTCGGCGAAGCACATCGACCGCCATGGCCGGCACGCAGCCGAACTTGCGCGACAGTGGCCACTCGGCGCCCTCGCCGTCGGTCAGCACGCGGCAGAATACGCGGGCGCCCGGCGCAACGCGGGCGATCTTTTCCACTTCCTCGACGCAATCCACGGCGAACATGCGGATACCAAGCTCATAGGCGCGCATGATGTCGCGCTCTTTCTTGATCGTGTTCCCGAAGGAAATGCGGTTGGCCGTAGCGCCCGCATTCATCGCCATCTCGACCTCGGCGAAGGAAGCGGCGTCGAAGGACGACCCCATCTGCGCCAGCAGGCGCAGGATCTCGGGCGCCGGGTTCGCCTTGATCGCGTAGTAGATTTTCGAATCGGGCATGGCCTTTTCGAAGGCGCGGAAATTGTCCGCGACGACTTCAAGATCGACCACGAGGCAAGGACCTTCCGGTCGTCGGACTGCAAGGAAATCAAGAATGCGCTGGGTTGCCATAGCTCTCTCCAGACGCGCTCGTTCAAGCGCGCGCAAGGGTGCGGAACACGGGCCTCGGCCTCGCGATCGCGCTCGTCAAACAAAGGCGAGATAGAAATGCATGGAACCAGCCGGTGGAGACACCGGAACCATGAAACGCCATCTCGCGGCGATGGGTCGATGGCCTTGCCCGGCCAGAAACCCGCTTTGTCTGCCTTGGCTTGGATTGGGAGTACCCCGTTCCGCACTGCCGGCAATGATGGTGTGCCTCTTCAGTAATTCCGACTTTTGGACAGCCGGAAGAGAACCAGAAAGGCCCGCACCGTCGTTGCTTCAAGGTGTCCTCGATTTCGCGGTTGGCCGCTAAACCGACCGGAGGGGTTAGCTCCGGTTACCTTACCGATTTTCTCGCCATTCGAGGATCGGCGGACACCCACAGGCACGTGCGACTTTGGGCAAGCGCGATATAGGCAGAGAATCATGTCCAATCAATGACTAAATTCGATTTTCGCATTTAATTTCGACTACCCGTTTCGGGGCCTGGAAAGCGCCCGCCGCAGCCCGTTCTTTCAACTGGTGAAGCGCTCGGCTATAAGCCTGCCCACGCCTGATGGATTCTCGCGGAATGGCCCCAGCCGCGGTCTGCTCTTGATGATTCGTTGCGACCAACAGACTGAAAGACCCACGCCATGGACACCCTGACCCGCATGCGCGCCTTCATCGATGTCGTCGAGGCGGAGGGGTTCTCGGCGGCGGCCCGCAAGATCGGCCGCTCCAAGGCGCTATTGTCCAAATATGTGCGCGAACTGGAGGACGATCTTGGCGCGCTGCTGCTCAACCGCACGACGCGGCAGTTCTCGCTGACCGAAGCCGGGCACACCTATTACCGGCGCGCATCGGAGATCATCCGCGAGGTCGACAGCCTGTCGGATGCGGTGCGCGAATCATCCGGCGACGTGCGCGGCCGCATCAAGCTTTCCGCACCGCGCACCTTTGCTGACGCGCCGATCGGCCAGTCGCTGATCGATTTCGCCCGGCAGCACCCCGATATCGTGCTCGACATTCACCTCGACGACCGATTCGTCGATCTGGTCGAAGAAGGTTTCGACCTGGCCGTGCGTATCTCGCGGTTGGAGAATTCCTCGCTGATCGCGCGGCGGCTTGCCCCGTTCTCGGTGCGGCTGTGCGCCTCGCCGGATTTTATCGCCAAGCATGGCATGCCCGAGCGGCCGCAGGATCTTGCGCGCATTCCCTGCATCGTCGACACCAACGGTCGCGGGCTTTCCAACTGGCAGTTCAAGGGCGACAGCGGCGACCCGGTAAGCGTTGCGGTGTCGGGGCCGATTGTGGTCAACAGCCCCATGACCGCGCGGGCGGCAGCGGTCGCGGGCCTCGGATTTTGCATATTGCCCGATTTTATCGCCGCGCCCGAAATTGAAAGCGGTCGTCTGGTTGCCGCCTTGGACGGCCGCATTCTTTCCGGGGCCGGCATCTTTGCCGTTTACCCGCATCGACGCTACCTGCCGGCGAAAGTGCGCGTTTTCGTCGATTTCCTGGCGCAATGGTTCAAAAATGCGGAACCCCGGTAAACGCTTTCGGTCGTGGTGACGGATTAGGGTGCGGCCGGTCCGAATTTCGCCCCCTTTGTGATAACTCTCGGCTTTCTTGACCGCCGACGAATCTGCGATGGGCCATGCCGCTCAAAAGACGAATTTTCACGCTGGCCGCCGCTGCGGCATCGCTGCTGGCTGCCGCTGGGACGGCCGACGCGCACCCGCACGTCTTTGCCGAAGCCCGGCTGGACGTCGTGCTGAGCGCGGATCGCCAAAGCGTGACGGCGCTACGCCACGTCTGGCGCTTCGACGATCTGTTTTCGAGCACGGTGCTGATGGAATTCGACAAGAATTCCGACTTGAAGCTGGACGATACCGAACTGAAGGAAGTGTCGGACACGATCTTCGCCTCGCTGGCGGAATACAAGTACTTCCAACTCGTCACGGTTGACGGCAAGGACGTGAAGATGAAGCCGCCTTCGCATCTGATGGCCAATTTCGACAATAACCAGCTTATCGTCCTGTTCGAATCCGAGCCCGACACCCCGATCAAGCTGGCCGGCAAGATCGATTTCGGCGTCTATGATCCGACCTTCTATACCGCCATCGACTTTCCAGAGGACGCCAACATGGCCGTCGACGAGATGCCCGCGAATTGCACGAAAACCGTTATCCGGCCAGACCCGGACACCGCGATTGCCGAGAACCAGAAGACGCTGACCGATGCCTTCTTCAACGATCCGACCGGCACCGACATGAGCAAGATTTTCGCGACCAAGCTGGAACTGAACTGCCGGGCGAGCGGATAGACAAGGTGACTAAAGCCAACCTTCGCATGATCTTGTGCTTGCTGGCCGCGGCTTTCGTTGCGTCGCATTTCACCGGCCTCGCGCAGGCCCAGAGTTCGCTCGGCATCGGCACCAACGACGCAATGCCGGCCGGCACCGGCCTGTTCGCGCACCAGTTGCTGTGGATCAACCAGCAGCAACAGGCGTTTTACCGGGCGCTGGCCAACGCCATGAAGGCCATGCGCCAGGATGAGAGCAAGCTCTGGCTGCTCATTGGCCTGTCCTTTGCCTATGGCATCTTCCACGCCGCCGGCCCCGGCCACGGCAAGGCGGTCATTTCCTCGTACATGGTGGCGAACGAGGTAGCGCTGCGGCGCGGCATCCTCCTGTCGTTCGTTTCGGCGCTGCTGCAGGCGATAACCGCGATCGTGGTCATGCTGCTCGCCTATTTCGTTCTGCGCGGCACATCGGTGTCGATGACCGATGCCGCCCGCTTTCTTGAAATTTCGAGCTACGTCTTTGTAACCGGTTTCGGCGCATGGTTGTTGTGGAAGAAAGCCGGGCCTTCGCTGCTCCGGCTGTTCGGCGCACGCGCTGCCCGCAGCCTTTCGGCTGCCCATGCGTCGGCGGCGGGCCATATCCATGCCGACGGCTCCTATTGCACGCAAACACACAGTCGCCTGCGCTACCCCGCGCATAACCGCGAAGAGCTTCCCAGCCAGGGAATCGAGGTTTGCGAGACCTGCGGCCACAGACACGCACCCGATCCAGCACTGCTGTCCGGCGACCGTTTCGACTGGCGCACGGCCTGGACCGCGGTCGTCGCCGTCGGCATTCGCCCCTGCTCCGGCGCGCTGATCGTGCTTTCCTTCGCGCTGCTTAACGGCCTGTGGGTGGGCGGTATCCTGTCGGTGCTCGCCATGGCGCTCGGCACCGCCATCACCGTCTCGGCGCTGGCCACCATCGCGGTGACCGCCAAGAACTGGGCCGTCTACTTCGCCGGAGACGGACGCCTCGGCAATCGCATCCATGCGCTCGTCGAGATCGGCGGCGCGGCCTTCGTCTTCCTGTTCGGGCTTTTGCTTCTTTCCGCCGCTCTAAGCGCCTGAGAGCGGCTCAACCAGATCAGTTGCCCTTGCGGCGCTGGCTGCGGCCACGCAACCAGAAAACCACGAACAGCACCAGCATGAAGACGGCCACGACGACGCCCGCCAATATTCCCGATACCTTGCCGGCTGCCAGCATGATGACCGGCAGGTAATAGGCAAAGGAGAAGAACAGCACCAAGATCACAGCAGCGGCGATTGCCGCATTCCTGTTGTCGCGATCCATTTTCTTAACCCCGGTCCGGAAATTGAAGTGAGGCAGACTGCACGGGTCTTACTCAACGCGGCCCGTTAATGATAGTGCCGGGGCCGCGGCGTATTGTGCGCATGATCGTGATCGTCATCCGCGTGGTCATGATGATGGTCCGGACCATCGGCGCACCGGCCGAATTCAGGCTCGACGGTTGCGTGGTCGATGCCGTGCTTTGCGCTCAACCGCTGCTTGACGGCAAGCACTGTTTCATAAGGATCGACGCCCTCGACGAGACAGGCATGCAGCGTCGCCATATTGCTTGTGCCGTCGAGCGACCAGACATGCATATGGTGGACTTCGCGCAGGCCGGGAATATTCTTCACCAGATCGGCGGCAATCCCATCGCGGTCAAGGCTGGAAGGTGTCCCCTCCAGAAGCACGTGTGCCGCTTCGCGCATCAACCGCCAGGCGCTGAACAGGATCAACACCGCCACCAGCACCGACAGGATCGGGTCGATCGGCATCCAGCCGGTAAGCAGGATGACGATGGCCGCCGCGATCGCCGCAACCGATCCCAGCAGATCGCCCAGCACATGCAATATGGCGCCGCGCATGTTGAGGCTTTCGCGGTCGCCGCCATGCAGCACCAGGAACCCGGCAATATTGACCAGCAGGCCGAGCCCGGCAACGATCAGCATCGGCCCACCCAACACAGGCGATGGCGCCTCGAACCGTCTCCACGCCTCGTAGCAGATCCACAGCGCCACCACGAAAATGGCAAGGCCATTGGTGTAGGCAACCAGCGTCTTGACCCGGCCGAAGCCATAGGTGTGGCGGCCGGTGGCCGGCTTGTCGCCCAGATGAAACGCATACCATGCGAGCGCCAGCGCCACCGAATCGGTGAGCATGTGGCCGGCATCGGCCAGCAGCGCCAGAGAACCGGTGAGCCAACCGCCAATCGCCTCGGCGACCATGAACCCGCCGGTCAGGCAGGCCACGATCAGCACGCGTTTCTTGTCCGTGCCCGCATGGACATGCGCGCCGCCGCCATGGCTGTGGCCATGCGGCCCGTCATCGTGGGCGTGTGTCATCACATACCTTCCCTGTGATGAAATAACCTTACGCCTCAATTACTTAGAGAAATCTTCGAGGCGCTTTTTCTGTACGCCTTCGCTGTCGAAGTTGCTAGGGTCAAGCCAGTTTTCATAGGCCTTTTTGAGCGCCGGCCATTCCTTGTCGATGATCGCATACCAAGCCGTATCGCGATTTCCACCCTTGGCCACCATGTGCTGGCGGAAGATGCCCTCGAACTTGAAACCGAACCGTTCTGCCGCACGCTTGGATGGCGCGTTATCGTTGTGGCACTTCCATTCGTAGCGGCGGTAGCCCAATTCATCGAACACATAGCGAGCGAACAGATACTGCGCCTCCGTGGCTGCCGGCTTGCGCGAAATCAGCGGCCCCCAATAGATGCTGCCGATCTCGATGACGCCATGGTTCGGCTCGATCCGCATCAGCGTCTGCCGCCCGGCGACCTTGCCGCTGGCCTTGTCGATCACCGCAAACTGCAGGGGGTCTTCGCTGGCTTGCGCTTTCTCGATCCAGGCATCGAACGCGGCGCGGCTTTCGGGGGGATTTTCGAACAGCCAGGTAAATCGGCCGTCGGCATCCGGCACCGTCGATGCCGCGAACAGGCCGTCGCCATGCTTGCCCGCATCCAACGGCTCAAGCCGCACGAAACGGCCATTCATGATCTTGCGTTCGGGCCGTGGGCGGGGTTTCCAGTTCTCGAGATCGTCGGACACGCAAAAATCCCCCTTGTTTTGATACCCACGCGCAGGCTTTCAAAAATGCCGTGTCGAATGAGCAACCTGTCGAAAGCTCGATTTAGCACCTAACTGGACCAATATAATGATCCACCCGGACCGTGGGCTTCGACCAGCGCGGTTTCCGCGCCGTCGCGACATCGAGTGCCCGCGCGGCAGACAAATGGCCATCGGCTGCGCCATCCCGGTCGGCGCATTGCCGAGGTCGATCTGGCCGCAACAAAAAGGGCGGTCATTGGCGACCGCCCCGATCCGGACTGGCTTGGGAGGAGGAAAGCCTATCCGACTGATGAGAACCATGCGCTTGTTCGGTTAACGAAATCTTAACGCGAAAAGAGCCGTTCCCATGTCACGGTCACCAGCGCGGGTTCGGCGTGGTTCCGGCCGGTGCGGGCACTTTTACGGAGGAGATCGTAGCCTCGATGTGATCGACCAGCGCGTCCGGAAGGCCGAGGCGTCCCGCAAGCAGATCGAGATAGCCGCGCTCGGCGCGGGTGTCGGCATCTATGGCAAGACGCGAGGCTGTATAAAGCTCGACCTTCTGCTCTTCGCTCTGGGCAGACGCGACCAGCGCGCCAATATCGAACGGCGCGTCAAGTTCCGCCTTCAGGAAAGCTTCCGTTTCGCCGGCCATACCCGAAAGGCTGAGCTTCTCGCCGATCTTGCGGCGCTCCTCGTCGTCGACCCGACCATCCGCCTTGGCGGCGGCAATCATCGCCCTGACCAGCATCAGCGCGAATTCGGTTTCGCCCTGCGGTGCCTGCGACGGGTGAAATCTTGTATCGGACGGCGGCGGCAACAATTCGGGCTCGCTCGCGACCGGTGCATCGGCGGGCGCCTTACCGCTCTGGTAGTTCTGATACGCCTTGTAAGCGAGGCCCCCAATTGCCGCCAGACCGCCAAGCTTGACGGCCGCACCGGTAACCTGCCGGCCCGTTCCGGTGCCAAGCAGCACCGCTGCCAATGCGCCGGCCGCCAGCGGATTGTTCTTGGCATACTGCACGGCCTGCTCCGCCTTGTCGCGCACGGTCCCGCTCGTACCGGGAACTTGCGAACCAAGCAGATCGTCGAGCAGCTTCTTGGGATCGAACATCAACGCCTCCAGATTGGCCAGCCATGGGCCGGTTTCAGGTGCCGATGAAGTAGGGGCGCAACCTTGGCATTACAATGACGGCAAGCGCTTAGAGTCCGTTTGATAATTCGCCCTGCCGAGGCATATGGCGTGGTTTTCGAGAACCGAAGCGGAGCGTACATCAGTACGTGAGCACCGGAAGCGCAGAAAATTGCGTCAGATGACCGGCTGGGTAGAGTTAGCAAATGGGCTCTTAGCCGCCGATATGTTCCTCGCCTCGTGCCGCCGCCAGTTCCACCTGGCGCTGGCGCTCGGCGTAGCGTGCGCGATCTTCCTGCGAGCGAGCCTCATAACAATGCGGGCAGGAAACGCCCGGCTCATACCGGAGCGACAGCCGGTCGTCTGCCGTCAGTGGGAAACGGCATGCGCGGCAAAGTTCCGCCTCGCCCTCGACAAGCCCGTGCGACACCGAAACACGCTCGTCGAAGACGAAGCACTCGCCCTCCCACAGGCTTTGCTCGGCCGGCACCTCTTCGAGGTATTTCAGGATGCCGCCCTTCAGATGAAACACGTCCTCGATACCCTGCGCCTTCACAAAGGCCGTCGCCTTTTCGCAGCGAATGCCGCCGGTGCAGAACATGGCAATTTTCTTGCCTTCGAACTCCTCCCGATGCGCTTCGACCCATGCCGGAAACTCTCGAAAGCTTTCCGTGCCGGGATCGAGCGCCCCTTGAAACGTCCCGAGCGAAACTTCGTATCCGTTGCGCGTATCGATGACGACCGTATCCGGGTCGGCGATCAGGGCGTTCCAGTCCGACGGCGCGACATAGGTGCCGGCGCTCCGTTGCGGATCGATCCCGTCGACGCCCATGGTAACAATTTCGCGCTTGAGCCGAACCTTCATGCGGCGGAACGGCATGGCGTCGGCGCTGCTGAACTTCACCTCGAGGCCGGCAAATTCCGGGATGCCGCCAAGATAGGCAATCAGTTCGGCGATAGCTGCTTCCGTGCCCGCGACCGTCCCGTTGATGCCTTCCGAGGCGAGCAGCAACGTACCCTTGACGCCATAGGAACCGCAAAACGCCGTCAGCGGCGCGCGCAATTCCTCGAACCGCTCAAGCCGGCAGAAGCGGTAGAGCGCGGCGACGCGAAACGGATGCGGGGGTGTGGAAACGCTCATCGCAAAAGCCCCTAAACGGTCAGGCGCGCCGATTCAAGACAAAGCCCGTTGTGGTTTCCAATCAAGGCCTTACCGAGCTGCCCCAAAAAGCGGCCGACGCGTCACTGCCTGAAGCTTGTCCACGGGCCGGGCAATGGAGTGAGAATTTCCCCAAACGGGAGATTTTCGCATGTTCGCTGAAGAGATTATTCTGGAGATCACCAAGGCTGCTCAGAGCCTCGACATCGAACCAGCAGCGCTTCTGGCGGTTGCGGATGTGGAAAGCGGTGGCACCGCCTTTGCCGATGTCGATGGCAGGCGAGAACCATTGATACGCTTCGAGGCGCATTATTTCGACCGGCGGCTAAGCGACAGGAAGCGGGCCGTCGCCCGTGAAAAAGGCCTCGCCGCACCGGTAGCCGGCGCGATCGCCAACCCCAGGACGCAAACCGCCCGCTGGCGAATGCTGGAGCAGGCGGCAGCGATAGACGCCAAGGCCGCCTATGAATCGGTGTCCTGGGGCCTGGGGCAGGTGATGGGCGCGCACTGGGCATGGCTTGGCTATGCCGACGTCGATGCGCTCGTGGCCACCGCCCGCTCGGGCGTTGCAGGCCAGGTCCGCCTTATGATGCAATACATCGACAAGGCCGGCCTGCGCGACGCGCTGCGCAAGCACGACTGGGCAGGCTTTGCCCGCTCCTATAACGGCCCGGCCTATAAGCGGAACGCCTATGAGACCAAGCTCGCCACCGCCTATTCGCGCTATTCGTCCCGCGATCCGAAGGCACGGCCTGCCATGCCCCTGCTCAAACGCGGTTCGAAAGGAACGTCCGTCGCCGATCTGCAACACGATCTGACCGCGCTCGGCTATCCGCTCGCCGCCGATGGTGTTTTCGGGCCGGCCACAGTGCAGGCTGTCAAGGCGTTCCAGCGCGATCACGCCTTGGCGATAGACGGGATCGTCGGCGCAAGAACGAACGCCGCCATCGAGGGCGCGTTGACAGCCCCCGGCCCTGTAGGGAAAGTCTGGAGACGGCTCACCGGCTGGCTGGCGGGGCTGTTCGGGCGAAGCTGAGACGGCTTCGCCGCCCGCATCGTGGACAGCAAACCGCCCTCATGTTAATCGGTTGAAATTCACGACGCCTTCCAGAAAGATCGAAATGTCCAGCAAGACCGAACTGCTTATGTCCCTTCTCAACGGCCAGCGGGTGATCCCTGTCCTGAAGATCGCCGATGTCGCTCATGCCGTTCCGTTGGCGCGGGCGCTGGCGCGGGGCGGCTTGCCGATGATCGAGATCACGTTGCGCACCGCCGATGCGCTCGAGGCGATCCGGCGCGTTGCCGCGGAAGTCGAAGAGGCCGTCGTCGGTGCAGGCACTATCCTGAATGCGCGCCAGTTCGAGGATGCTGCCAAGGCAGGCTCGAAATTCATCGTCAGCCCCGGCATCACCCGCGAATTGCTGGCCGCCGCTCAAGACAGCCCGGTCCCGCTGCTTCCCGGCGCCATCACGCCGGGCGAAATCATGGCCGCGAGAGAAGCCGGGCTTAATTTCCTGAAATTCTTCCCCGCAGAGCAGGCCGGCGGCGCGGCATTTCTCAAGGCGCTGGCGTCACCCATCGCCGACGTCCGCTTTTGCCCGACGGGCGGCATCGGCCTGAAAAACGCCGGCGACTATCTGGCCCTGCCCAATGTCGCCTGCGTCGGCGGCTCCTGGGTTGCCCCGGACGACCTGGTCAAGGCCGGCAAATGGGAAGCCATCGAGGCGCTGGCTCGCGAGGCAAGCAGGCTCGGCCAAAGCTGAGTCTGATCCTCAAACTTCTTCGCCCATCAACGAAAAAGGCCGCGCAAACAGCGCGGCCTTTTTTGCGGTCGAATGTATTTTTACTTGGTCTGGAAGCGGGCCACCGACAGGAATTTCACCGCATTGCCGGTGAAGCGGTTGGCGTCGGCCATCTCGTTGCCGGACTGGAAGCCATTCGTATAGACTTCGCTCGGCGCGGTACGCACGAGGTTGTAGGCATAACGCGGCGCGGTCGTGGAATCCGAAACCGTCGCGACATAGTCCGCGCTGTGCAGCGCCCAGCGGGCAGCCTTCGGCTCGGCCGACACCACGATCGCCTTTGGTTCGGGCTTGAGGTCGCGCGCGCTGGCGCGGGCTTCCTTGCGGGTCGTCTTCACCCCGGCACCGATGGCTGAGGCAGGATCGGACCCGGACGGGCGGCTAGCTATAGCCACTCGCGGCGATGCCGCATCGATCCCGGCCGGATCGCTGAAGGCCGAGCGTGGCGCGTTTGCCAGCGAAGCCACCTGATAATCGGCGGTAGAGACACGATCCAGAACCGCCTTGATCTCGTCGCGCGTAACCTGAGCCTGCCTGACATCGGCCAGTTTGGCGTCGACCGGCGTGGCAACGGCCGGCCGCGCCGAAGGCAACACCGCCAATACGTCGCTTGCCGCATTGCCGCTGACGGTCGTATCGGCAAGCGCCAGCAGGATCGCATCCTTGGGCATCATATCGGAGGTCGTCCTCATCTCCGGCCGCCAGCTGGGCAGCGGGACATGGTTTGCGGCAATTTGCGGCGCGTCGTCGGAAGACGGTACTTCGCTTGCAGCCTCGAAGGGGACGTCGGCCGTTGCCGGAAGTGCTGCCTCTACCGGCTGCGCGGACGCGACCGCGAACGGAACGCTATTCGGCTCAGCCGGCTGTGCGACTTCGGCCACCTGCACGCCGACATCCACCTTGGGCCGAGGCGCAAAGCCCGGTAGCGGGATGCTGCGCGCCGGCAGTTCGGCGATGATCTTTTCAGGCGTTTGCGGCTGCAAATCCGCTTCGGGTTCAGGCGCGGCTTCCGCAACCTGGACAAGGTCGGTGCGCTTCGCGTTCTCGGGCGCTACGATAGTGATGCCGGGCAGGCTGTTCTTTGCCGCGGGGGCCGCCTTTGCGGTTCTGGCCTTTGGAGCCGCCGTCGCGACATCGGCAACGTCATCCTCCTCGTCGGCGCCGCCGCCAAACAGGGCAGCAAGCAGACCGCCGGACCGGCTGGAACTGGTGGCGCTGGCGAGAGCGATTGCCGTCGTCCCGCTGCTCTTGCGCGATTTGTAAGAGGCGAGCGCCTGCGCATAACCGGGCAACGGCTTGCCGTCGCTCGGCACATGCAAGGTCTTGCCGTTCGGGAACACGCGCACAAGTTCCTGACGGCTGATGCCCGGCCAATGGCGAACATTGCCTACATCCATGTGGACGAAGGGCGAACCGGAAGTGGGATAGTAGCCGACGCCACCACCCTGCATCTTCAGGCCGATATCGCGCAGCTTCTTGAGCGGCACGCCTGGAATATAGAAGTCGAGCGCCTTGCCGAGAACGTGCTGGCTTTTCTGCGCCACGCCCTTGCTGCGGCTGCGCAGCATCGAATTGGTGGCTGACGCGCGGTAGCCGCAAATGACCTGGATATATTCGTGCGAGCCTGTGGCTCGATAGGCCTCCCAGACCAGATCCAGCAGGCGCGGATCGATCTTGACCGGCTCGTTTCGCCGCCAGTCGCGCAAGATATGGTCGATCTTCTTCAGGCCGGCCGCATCGTAGCGGCCATTGCGCTTGTAGACGATTTCGGCCTTTTCGTGCGTGTGAAGGTGATAAAATTTCAACGACCGCGTCGAGGCGGATGCACCGCCCGAACTCATGGCTAGAAGGCCGGTAGCAAAGACCATCGCGGCCAACCATCGCGGCCAGACTGGCTTACGCCGCCCATGTGCGTGTCGTTCGATTCTGTTCAAATCAAATGGCCCTAAAGGCTGCCGTTTGTCCCCGGATTTGACCAAACGGATGTACCGAGTCACATCCGATTATCGATCCTAATGGTTAATCATCGCTTATTGAAGTTCAAATGCGGTAACACCATGGCGATACCCTGGCGAAAACCGGCATCAGCCAATCGTGGTAAACCGTTGGTTTAGATGAATTTTCGGCGTAGTCACCAACACTATCTGTTACCGTCCGCCACAATGCGTGATTGTCGCTCGCATTCCCCGGGCAAGTGCAAGGCGTGGACACTGTCCACGCCGTCAGGATGCGAGCCTCTCCATCCGGCCGGTTTCAGGATCGATGCCGTATTCCTTAAGCTTGCGGTAAAGCGTCGACCGGCCGATGCCGAGGCGGCGGGCTACCTCGCTCATCTGTCCGTTGTAATGGTCGATCGCAAGCTTGATCATCTCCAGCTCGACCGAAGCAAGCGAGCGGACATTGCCCCGCTCGTCCAGCGCGTCCAGCCTTCCCGGCCGCGCTTGCACAAGATCGGCCCGCGCGCCGGTGGCCGTCAGTGCGGACGCATCCTCTGCCGGAGTTTCAGCCGCAACGGCGGGAGCCTCCGCCTCGGCGCCAAGACGCACGACGCCTTCGACCTGCGCCCGGATTTGCGGAAATTCCTCTTCGGTGAGCACATCGCCTTCGGCCAGCACCGAGGCCCGGAACACGGCGTTTTCCAACTGCCTGATATTGCCGGGCCAGTCATAGGCTCGGAGCATGGCAAGGGCCGCATCGGAAATGCCGCTCAGGCGGCGGCGCGGATCGGCTGGCCCGACCTTGTCGAGAAAATGCCTGACCAGATGCTCGATATCGTCGCGCCGGTCCCGAAGCGGCGGCACGAAGATGGGATAGACGTTCAGCCGATAGAAAAGATCCTCGCGAAAGGCTCCGTCCTTGACCCGTTGCAGGAGATCGCGGTGCGTAGCCGAGATCAGCCTTATGTCGACCCTCACCGTCGAGCGGGCTCCGACCGGATCGACCTCGCCGTCCTGCACAGCCCGCAGCAATTTGACCTGCACGTCGAGCGGCAGGTCGCCGATCTCGTCCAGGAACAGCGTGCCCGAATGCGCCTCGACGAATTTGCCGGTGTGTTTCTCGGTAGCGCCCGTGAACGATCCTTTTTCGTGCCCGAACAGAATGGATTCGACCAGATTGTCGGGAATCGCGCCGCAATTGACGGTGACAAAAGGCTTGGTCCGGCGATCGCCGCTGCCCTGGATGGCGCGCGCCACCAGTTCCTTGCCGACGCCCGATTCGCCTTCGATCAAGATCGGGATGCTGGACGCCGCGGCTTTCTGCCCGAGACGGATCACCCGCTCCATGGCGGGGCTGTGCGTGATCATGTCCTTGAAGGTGAGGCGCTGCCCGCCCTGGCGCGCCGAGCGCTTTATTTCGTCGCCGACAGCCTCGACCTTCAGCGCGTTGGTAATGGACGCATTGAGTTTGTCGGGAGAGGCCGGCTTGACGACAAAGTCGAAAGCGCCATGCCGCATGGCCAGGACCACCGTCTCGATGCCGCCCTGCGCGGTCTGCACGATGACGGGAATGGTGATGCCGCGTTCGCGCATCGCCTTCAGCACGCCGATGCCGTCGAGGCCCGGCATCCCCAGATCGAGAATGACCACGGAAATGTCTCGGCCTTTAGGCCCGTCCATCGCCGACAAGCCGGCTTCGCCGTCATCCGCGACGATTGCCGTATGGCCGAACCGTGTTACCGCCGCTTCAAGCAGCCGGCGCTGCACCGGATCGTCATCGACTATGAGTATGGAACCTGCCATGACTGATGGAAATCGCCCGCCCGAGGAAGTTTGCCCTATGGATCATCTTGGCACAGGGTTCTAAATAAGCTTTCAAAAAAGCCGGTGAACGAATTCCTTAGGATTTGATCGGCTTTTCCTCTTCGGCAAGGTTCCTGCTCCACCCAAGCCTCAATTCTACAAGGTATCTGTCATGCGCACCGTTTCGCTTCGCCACAGGGCAACCGCCTCCCCCGCACAAGGCGCCGACCAGCGTGCAGCAGCGCTTGGCGATTTGCCGGAGTGGAACCTGGGCGATCTTTATTCCGGCATGGAAGCGCCGGAACTGGCGCGCGACCTCAAGACTGCCGCCGCCGATGCCGCCGCTTTCGAAAACCGCTGGAAAGGCACGCTCGCCGCCGAAGCCGGCCGCGGCAGTTCCGGCAGGCTTGGAGAGGCGCTGCAGGCCTATGAAGGCCTGGAGGAACTGATCGGCCGGATCGTCTCCTATGCCGGCTTGATCTATGCCGGAAACACCTCGGACCCGCAGCGGGCCAAGCTTTACGGCGACATCCAGGAAAAAATGACGGATGCCAGCGCGCATCTCCTGTTCTTCGCGCTCGAACTCAATCTGATCGAGGACGCCGTGCTCGAACAGGCGCTGGATGCCGACCCCGCCTTCGGCCATTACCGGCCATGGGTCCTCGATTTGCGCAAGGACAAGCCGTACCAGCTAGAAGACCGCATCGAGCAGCTTTTCCACGAGAAATCCATCACCGGGCGGGGCGCATGGAACCGCCTGTTCGATGAAACGATGACCGACCTGCGCTTCGACATCGATGGCGAGGAAATGACGCTGGAGCCGGCGCTCAACCGTCTGCAGGATGCCGATGGCGAGGTTCGCCGCAAGGCTTCCGAAGCGCTGGCCGCAACCTTCCGCGAAAACCTGCGCAGCTTCACGCTGATCACCAATACGCTGGCCAAGGACAAGGAAATCTCCGACCGCTGGCGCGGATTCGAGGACATCGCAGATTCACGCCATCTCGCCAACCGCGTCGAACGCCCCGTCGTCGATGCACTCGCAGCCGCCGTTCGCGAGGCCTATCCGCGCCTGTCGCACCGCTATTATGCGATGAAGGCGCGCTGGCTCGGCATGGACACCATGAACCATTGGGACCGCAACGCGCCTTTGCCCGAAACCCCGCAGGCGACGATTCCCTGGCGACAGGCCAAAGACACGGTGCTGACGGCTTACGACCGCTTCTCACCGGAAATGGCCAACATCGCCCGCACCTTCTTCGACCGTCACTGGATCGACGCGCCGGTACGGCCGGGAAAATCACCCGGCGCCTTCGCCCATCCGACCGTGCCGTCGGTGCATCCCTATGTTCTCCTGAACTATATGGGCAAGCCGCGCGACGTGATGACGCTGGCGCATGAACTGGGCCATGGCGTGCATCAGGTGTTGGCCGGTGGCCAGGGCGCGCTGATGGCCTCGACGCCGCTGACGCTGGCCGAAACAGCCTCGGTGTTCGGCGAGATGCTGACCTTCCGCTCGCTGCTCGACCAGACGAAAGACAAGCGCGAGCGCAAGGCCATGCTGGCGCAGAAGGTTGAGGACATGATCAATACGGTCGTGCGCCAGATCGCCTTCTACGAATTCGAGCGCAAGGTGCATACCGAGCGCAAGAACGGCGAATTGACATCCGACAAGCTCGGCCAGTTCTGGCTGGAAGTGCAGGCCGAAAGCCTCGGGCCGGCGATCAAGCTGCGTGAGGGCTACGAGACGTTCTGGACCTATGTCCCGCACTTCATCCACTCGCCCTTCTATGTCTATGCCTACGCCTTCGGCGACTGCCTGGTGAACTCTCTCTATGCGGTGTACCAGAACGCGGAGCGCGGCTTTCAGGACAAATATTTCACCATGCTGCGCGCCGGCGGCACCAAACACCATTCCGAACTGCTCGCCCCCTTCGGCCTCGACGCGACCGACCCCGCCTTCTGGCAGATCGGCCTTGGCGTTATCGGCGGGCTGATCGACGAACTGGAAGCGCTGGACTAAACGGACCCTTCATTTCATGCCCGCGCCCTTTGCCCTGTTCCGAGACGATCTTGCCGGTCGGGAGGTGTTGTTCGAGCAACCCGCCGCGATCATCGCAGCCTATGATGCCGATGAATTCGAGCCGGCACTGGCGGCGGCCCAGGCAGCCCACGATGCCGGCAAATGGCTGGCCGGGTTTTTCTCCTACGAAGCGGGTTACCTGCTGGAACCCAAACTGGTGCCGCTGCTGCCGGAAAACCGCCGCGCCCCACTTCTATGTCTTGGCGTTTTCGACGGGCCGTCCGAGCGGGCAGTAGCCGCGCCACGCCAGCCCCCCACCAACGGGCCGATCTTCGACGCGAAAGCGGCATGGTCGTTCGAGGATTATGAAAAGCGCTTTTCGCGCCTGCACCGCCATATCCGCGAGGGCGACTGCTATCAGGGCAACCTGACCTTTCCCGTCAATGCGCAATGGTCCGGCGAACCGCTTGCCGCCTTCAACGCGCTGACCGAACGCCAGCCAGTGCGGTATGGCGCGCTGGTCGATCTGGGCGAGCCCATCGTTCTGTCGCGTTCGCCCGAGCTTTTCTTCAAGATCGATGCTGAAGGCATCATCGAGGCGCATCCGATGAAAGGAACCGCGCCACGCGGGGAAACGAAGGCACAGGACGCGGCGCTGAAAACCTTTCTGCGCAACGACGAGAAGAACCAGGCGGAAAACCGCATGATCGTCGATCTGCTGCGCAACGACATCTCGCTGATAAGCGAGGTCGGCACGCTGGAAGTGCCCGAACTCTTCAACATCGAATCCTATCCGACCGTGCACCAGATGGTCAGCCGCGTACGCGCAAAGCTGCTGCCCGGCCTGAGCATCCGCCAGGTGTTCGCCGCACTTTTCCCCTGCGGCTCGATCACCGGCGCGCCGAAAATCCGGGCGATGGAAATCCTGCACGATCTGGAGCGCACGCCGCGCGGCGTCTATTGCGGCGCCATCGGGTGGATCGCGCCGGGCGGCACGATGCGTTTTTCGGTGGCGATCCGCACGCTGTCGCTCTTTCCGGACGGCGAAGCCGTCTACAATGTCGGCGGCGGCATCGTCTTCGATTCCAAGGTTGAGGAGGAATACCAGGAGTGTCTGCTCAAGGCCCGCTTCGCAACGGGGAGCCTGCCGGCTTCGACCTGATCGAGACCATGCGCTGGGAGCCGGGCGACGGCTTTGTCCGTTTCGAGCGGCATCTGGCACGGCTCCGTGCATCGGCATCGGAACTCGGTTTCGACTATGGGGCGGATGAAATCGGCTCGACGCTCGAAAGCACTGTCAGCCGATCCGCCCTGCCGCTGCGCGTGCGTCTGGTGCTTGCGCGAAACGGCACCGCGAGCGCCACCACCCAGGCTTATGAACCGCTCCCGGCTGACGCGGTCTGGAGTGTGAAACTGGCGCAAACGCGGTTGGCTTCCACCGACGGGCTGCTTCGCCACAAGACCACGCGGCGCGAGGTCTATGTGCGGGCGCGCGCCGAATATCCGGCCGCGCAAGCCGACGAGGTGCTTCTGACCAACGAGCGCGGCGAAGTCTGCGAAGGCACGATCACCACGCTTTTCGCCGATTTCTGCGGCGGCATCCTGCTGACGCCGCGCCTCGGCTGCGGACTATTGGCCGGCGTGCTGCGCGCAGAAATGCTGGACCGGGCAAAAGCAAAAGAAGCCGTCCTAACCATGGCCGACCTGCGCACCGCCAGCGCCTTATATGTCGGCAACTCGCTACGCGGCCTGATCCCGGCGAGGCTGGCCTAAGACCCATGCATTGCGCAGCCGGTTGCCGCTTGATACCCAAGGAATACATCAAGCGAGCACACAAATCGTGACGAAACTGCCTGCCCATACGCCCTATGACGGCTCTTCAAAACTGTTCACCATCGGGTTGAAGCCGCTCGATCTCGACAACTGGATCGAGGTCGACGAGCACCATTCCGCTCATCTGGCGGAGAAGCGGCGGCTTTACGCAAAAATACCCGAAAAAATTCTCGTCGCCGAAGCGGGTACACAAACCGCGCAGCAGGAAGTGCTCGATCTCGTTACCGACCACATGCGCCGGCATTTTCCGGATGTGCCGAGCGCGGCTTCACCGGAGCCGTCCGGCAATTTGGCAAGCCAGCCGATCTACGCCGCCTCGCTGCTGGTCCAGGAAGACCTGATCCTGATGCGCCGGAGCGAGCAGGGCTGGCGACTGGTCGCCGGTTCGCTGTGCTTCCCGTCCTCATGGTCGCTTGTGGAAAAATTCGGCAAGCCGCTGCAGGAAATCCATATCCCGGTCCCGGGTTTCGGCCCCGGCTCCCGGCCGGACCTGCTGATCGCGCGCATGTTCGACGCCTTGCAGATCGACCAGCCGCTCGAGCGCTACAACTGGTCCATCCAGGCGGGCGATGCGCTCTATCAGCCGCTTTCCGACGTCGAGCGAGACGAGCGCGCCACCAGCCGCCCGTCGCGCTATCCGAACGGCGATATCGCCGCCCACGCCTTCATCCGCGTCGAGCGGCAGACGCTGCGGAAACTGCCGGCCTCAAAGGACATCCTGTTCACGATCCGCATCCATCTCGACCCGCTAAAGGTGCTGGCCAAGCATCCCGAACGGGCGACGCTGGCCGCAACTTTCGCCGAACAGCTTTCCGCGCTCGACGAGAAGCAACTCGACTACAAGGGCGTGACGGCGGACCGCGACCGGCTCGTCGCTCTTTTGCAGGGCATGGCGGGCGCAGACTGACGACGGCCCGGATTCGCTTTTGCAAAGCCAACCCTCTATAATTGCCACCGACAATACGGGCCGCTGACGGCCCGTTTTCGTCTGGGAACCGACGTTCCACAACCCATCGTCTCAACAGAAAAGGAGCGCCCCCGAAAATGGCGAATGAAAAATGGCCCGTCTACGGTGAAATCAGTGGTCCCATGGTGATGATCGGCTTCGGCTCGATCGGCCGGGGCGCGCTGCCGTTGATCGAGCGTCATTTCAAGTTCGACAAGACGCGGGCAATCGTCATCGATCCGCGCGACATCGACCGCGCCCCGCTGGACGAACGCGGCATCGCCTTCATGCAGGCGGCGGTAACGAGGGACAATTACAAGGAATTGCTGACGCCTCTTTTGACCAAGGGGGGCGGCCGGGGCTTTTGCGTCAATTTGTCGGTCGATACCGGGTCGGTCGAGTTGATGCGGCTCTGCCGGGAACTGGGCGTGCTCTATATCGACACCGTTATCGAGCCGTGGCTGGGCTTCTATTTCGACGCCGAGGCCGACAATGCCAGCCGCACCAACTACGCGCTGCGCGAGACGCTGTTGAAGGAAAAACTCGCCAATCCCGGCGGCACCACCGCCGTTTCGACCTGCGGCGCCAATCCCGGAATGGTGTCCTGGTTCGTCAAGCAGGCATTGCTCAATCTCGCCACCGACCTTGGGCTGGAGTTCTCCGAACCGGCGCAGCACGACCGCGCCGGCTGGGCAGCGCTCATGGAGAAAGCCGGCGTCAAGGGCATTCACATCGCCGAGCGCGACACGCAGCGCGCCGCCAAGCCCAAGCCGGCGGGCGTGTTCTGGAACACATGGTCGGTCGAAGGCTTTATCGCAGAAGGGCTGCAACCCGCAGAACTCGGATGGGGCACCAACGAAAAGTGGATGCCGGCAAACGCCAGGACGCACAAGGACCGTTCGGCTGTCGGGATCTATCTCGAACAGCCCGGCGGCAACACGCGCGTGCGCTCCTGGTGCCCGACGCCCGGCCCGCAATACGGCTTTCTGGTGACGCACAACGAGGCGATCTCGATCGCAGATTTCTTCACCGTTCACGGCGCGGACGGCAAGGCGAAATATCGCCCGACCTGCCATTATGCCTATCATCCCTGCAACGACGCAGTGCTGTCGCTGCACGAAATGTTCGGTGCCGAAGGCAAGGCCCAGAGCGTGCAGCACGTGCTGGAGGAAAACGAACTTGTCGATGGCGTCGACGAGCTTGGCGTGCTGCTCTACGGCCACGCCAAGAACGCCTACTGGTACGGCTCGCATCTGTCGCTGGAAGAAGCGCGCAGGCTCGCGCCCTACCACAATGCAACCGGCCTTCAGGTAACTTCGGCCGTTATTGCCGGCATGGTCTGGGCGATGGAAAACCCTGAGGCCGGCATCGTCGAGACCGACGAGATCGACTATCGGCGCTGCCTGGAGGTCCAGTCGGCCTATCTTGGACCGGTGGAAGGCTACTACACCGACTGGACGCCGCTCGATAACCGCCCCGGCCTGTTCGAGGAAGACATCGACACGGCCGACCCGTGGCAGTTCCGCAACATCCTCGTGCGATAGCGGGGGTGGCCCCCCACCTGCGTGCCTTGCAATCACCCGGAAATCGGGCGATTGAAAAGGGGCGGACTGAGGAGAGGACTTTCATATGAAGCTTTTGCGCACCATTTCTTCGGGCGGCCTTGCCGTGGCGGCAGCTATGGCGCTCGCCGCCTGCACCACGAGCGGGCCTTCCACGCCACTGGCCGGCAATCAGGCGCCCAAAGGCGTCCAGGGCTCCTGGATCGACGCGCAGGGCACCGGATTGTCGACGCTTTCGTCCGGCAGCTTCCAGACGGTGGCGACCGACACCGGCCAGAAGCTGGCCGAAGGCAGCTATATCGCGACCGGTGCAACCTCGGTGGAGATCAACGGTACGTCCCTGATCCGCCAGTCGCCGATCAGCTTCAACTGCCTGCTCGTATCGACCAGCCAGCTCAACTGCACGAGCGCCGCCGGGCAGAACTTCGTGCTGACGCGGCGCAGCTAAGCCGGCACCGGCAGGGCCATTACGGGATGCGGGCAACTCCGGAGGCACCCGGCCCTGTCGGGCAAGGTGCGGCCAGACGCGGCATTGAAACCTGGCTCCGCATCGTTAGGTATGCAACGATGCCCGGAGAAAGCCCGCCATGACCTTGCCAGACCTCGTCGATCCGATCGCCGCGAAGGCCGATAGCCCGCTGCCGAAGGGGTTTCCGCCGGTCAAGCCCGCCAAGGTCGGCGTCATGCTGGTCAATCTCGGCACGCCGGACGGCACCGATTACAAGCCGATGTGGCGCTATCTTCGCGAATTCCTGTCCGATCCGCGCGTCATCGAACTGAACAAGGCGATCTGGTATCCGATCCTCTACGGCCTGGTCCTGACCACCCGCCCGCAAAAATCGGGCGCCAACTATGCCCGCATCTGGAACCGGGGAAAAAACGAATCGCCGCTGCATACCTTCACCCGCGCACAAGGGCAGAAGCTGGCGCGGGCATTAGCCGATCTTCCCAACGTGGTGGTCGATTGGGCCATGCGCTACGGCAACCCTTCGACGGAAAGCGTTGCGCAAAAGCTGGTCGAGCAGGGCTGCGACCGCATTGTCTGCTTTCCGCTCTATCCGCAATATTCGGCGACCACCACGGCCACGGCCAACGATCAGTTGTTTCGTGCCCTGATGAAGATGCGCCGCGCGCCGGCCGTGCGCAGCGTGCCGCCCTATTATGACGAGCCGGTCTATATCGACGCCCTGACCAGTTCAATCGAGACCCATCTGGCAACGCTCGACTTCGAGCCGGAAGTGGTGCTCACCTCTTACCACGGCATTCCCAAAGCCTATTTCGAAAAGGGCGACCCCTATTTCCAGCATTGCCACAAGACGACGCAACTTTTGCGCGAACGGCTGGGATGGGACGACAAGAAACTGATCATCACCTTCCAGTCCCGCTTCGGCGCGCAGGAATGGCTGCAGCCCTATACCGACAAGACGGTCGAGCAACTGGCCAAGGACGGCATAAAATCGATCGCCGTCGTCAATCCGGGCTTTTCCGTCGACTGCATCGAAACGCTGGACGAAATCGGCCGCGAAGTGCGGGAGGAATTCCAGGCCGCGGGCGGCAAGAACTTTTCGCATATCCCCTGCCTCAACGACAGCGCCGAGGGCATGGCGGTGATCGAGGCAATGGTTCGGCGCGAACTGTCCGGCTGGGTTTGATACCCCGGCCTAGCCTCCCGCGATTGTAACGGTGGCCAATTCCCCTTAAGTGTCTTTTACGGAGCAGACGGATGACCGTCCTGCCGTATAGCGTTGAGGGTAGGCGGAATGGATTTCTCTGGTTTCGACATTGCGGTCCTTGTGCTTGTCGCCCTCGTCATCCTGGTGCTCTTCAAAGGCATCAAGACTGTTCCGCAAGGCTATAACTACACCGTCGAGCGCTTCGGCCGTTACACCAAGACGCTGACGCCCGGCCTCAGCCTCATCGTCCCGTTCATCGACGCAATCGGCGCCAAGATGAACATGATGGAGCAGGTGCTGGACGTCCCGACGCAGGAAATCATCACCAAGGACAATGCCATCGTCGGCGTCGACGGAGTCGCCTTCTACCAGGTGCTGAACGCGCCGCAGGCAGCCTACCAGATCGCCGGCCTGCAGAACGCCATCCTCAACCTGACCATGACCAACATCCGCACCGTCATGGGCTCGATGGACCTCGATGAATTGCTGTCGAACCGCGATGCGATCAACGAGCGCCTGCTGCGCGTTGTCGATGAGGCGGCGCATCCCTGGGGCATCAAGGTCACGCGCGTCGAGATCAAGGACATCAATCCGCCGGCCAATCTGGTCGAATCGATGGGCCGCCAGATGATGGCGGAGCGCAACAAGCGCGCCCAGATTCTCGATGCCGAGGGCTTGAAGCAGTCGCAGATCCTCGAGGCGGAAGGCCGCAGGGAAGCCGCCTTCCGCGATGCGGAAGCGCGCGAGCGTTCCGCCGAAGCCGAGGCCAAGGCCACGCAGGTCGTTTCGGAAGCCATATCCAAGGGCGACGTTCAGGCGCTCAACTATTTCGTTGCCCTCAAATATACCGAAGCGCTCGCCCGGATCGGTTCGGCGACCAACTCCAAGGTGGTGTTGATGCCCATGGAGGCTTCGTCGCTCATCGGCACGCTGGGCGGCATCGGCGAGATCGCCAAGGAAGTTTTCCGGCCCGACGGCACCGCCGGCGCGCAGCGCCAGGCCTCGCGGCCGCCGGTGATCCGTACCGGTGAAAACTGAGGCCGGCCATGGTCAGACGGAAGCAGCCATGATCGAGCGCATCGTCTCGGAACTCGGCCCATGGACATGGATGGTGCTTGGCATCGTCCTGCTGGGCGCGGAGATTGTCGCGCCCGGTATCTTCCTGCTGTGGATCGGCATTGCCGCGCTGATCGTCGGGGCTATATCGCTGCTGCTGTGGGATGCCGGGTTCTGGGCCTGGCAGGTGCAGGTCCTGGTCTTTCTGGCGCTGTCGCTGTTGTCGGCCTATGTCGGCAAGAAGCTCATGGGCGGGCGCAACCAGCCAACCGACCAGCCGCTGCTCAACCGGCGCGGCGAACAGATGATCGGCCGGACCGCCACGCTTGCCGAACCGATCCGCGAAGGGCGCGGCCGCGTCCAGCTTGGCGACACGTTCTGGCGCGTGTCAGGCCCCGACCTGCCCGCCGGTACACGCGTGCGCGTCGTCTCTGCAGCGGAAACCGATCTGGAACTGACCGTCGAGCCTATCTGACCGGTTAGGGGCGGGACCGACCTACGCCGCACCGATGCGCAGCAAATCGTGCAGATGAACCAGGCCGATCGGGCGGCCGTCCTGTTCCACCATCAGCGCGGTGATCGAGGACGCGTTGATCATCTGCAGCGCCTTTGCCACCAGCGTCTCCGGCTTCACCGTCTTCGGCCCTTTGGTCATGACCTGATCCACCGTCATCGACAGGAGGTCGCTGCCGATCTGGCGGCGTATGTCGCCGTCGGTGATGATGCCGGCCAGCGCGCCGTCGGCGTCGACGATCGCCACGCAGCCAAAGCCCTTGCCCGACAGCTCCAGTATGGCCTCGCGCATGCCGGTGCCGGAGGCAACCACCGGCAATTTGTCGCCCACATGCATGATCTCGCGGATTTGCGTCAGGTTCGCACCTAACTGCCCACCCGGATGGAATGTGCGGAAGTGATCCGGCGTAAAGCCGCGCGCTTCAAGAAGCGCAACCGCCAGCGCATCGCCGACCACCAGTTGCAGAAGCGCCGATGTTGTCGGCGCCAGGCCATGCGGACACGCTTCGGCAGCGCGCGGCAGCGCCAAAAGCACATCCGCCTCGCGCGCCAGCGCCGAAGTTTGGCCCGCCGTGATCGCAATAAGCGGAATGGAGAAGCGCCGCGAATAAGCGATGATGCCTTTCAGTTCCACCGTCTCGCCCGACCATGACAGGGCGATGATCGCGTCGTCCTCAGCGATCATGCCCAGATCGCCATGGTTGGCCTCGGCTGGATGCACGAAAAAGGCCGGCGTTCCGGTAGAGGCAAGCGTCGAGGCAAGCTTGGAACCGATATGGCCGCTTTTACCGACCCCGGTGACGATGACGCGCCCCTTGATAGCGGCCAGCGTCTCGACAGCCCGCGCGAACGGCTCCGACAGGCCGTTCTCCAGCGAATGGGCCAGCGCCTCAACGCCCGCCCTCTCCGTCGAGACGGTTCGCAATGCCGAATCGATCGATGCCTGCCGGTCCGGCTGCTTCATTCCAGGAACCCCAGATATTGCCATCGGCATGCGATTACTGCGTTGACGGCCTCCTGTCCAACGGAATTGGCCGGGCCCCGCACGCAAGCACGCTGTTCTCAACCCTCCATTAACCATCCCCATTTACGGTTCGGTAAGCATGGCGCGCGTGCGCCGCCGAGGTGACGATGCCGCGTACCCATTTCACAAGCCGAAGCGCCGGCGCAAGGCAGGCCGCTTTGGCGCTGCTGTTGACGACAAGCGCCCTGGCGTGGGCCGGCGCATCGTCGGCCTACGCCCAGCAATTGGGGCTGCGCGGTGAGGTTTCGGAAAATTCGGTCCAGCAGAACCGGATCATCACGGGTGCGGTTCCGGCGCGGCCGCAGGCCGGACAAGCCGTGACAGCGAATTCCGATGCGCTTCTTCCTCCCACCTACGTCCCGGCCAGCACCGGCGCCCTGACCGACCCCACCGACGACCCAACCGCGCCGGCCGCAGCCGACGATCCTTTTTCCGAACGCCCGGCAGCCGCTCCGAAGCGCCAATCGTCCGCCGCGACCAGAAATAGAAAAACCGACGAAGAAATCCCGGCCACGTCAAATGGCAAGCCAGCGCCGACCAAACGAGCGACGGCGGCCAACACAAATTCGACCGACCCAAATGCGACCGACACCGACCCGGCCGGCGACGAATTGCAGCAGCGCGCGAATCGGCGGGCTCGAACCGTCGACTATGACGACAGGCAGCAGCTCGATCCGGGCGTCGAGCGGACAGGCTCCATCGAAGGTGGGGACCGAAAGCCGGAAGAAGAAGACCCCTTCGCCGCCGTTGGCATCCGGGCCGGTTCTTTCATCCTGCGGCCAAGCCTCGAAGAGGGTGTCACGGCCACCTCGAACGCCGATTCGAGCTTCAACGGCTCCTCGGCGGTGCTGTCGGAAACGACGCTACGCCTCAACGCCGCATCCGACTGGAGAGAGAATTCCGCCAGCGCCGACGGCTATCTCACCTACCGCAAGACGCTGTCGGGCCAAAAGATCGACGATTTACGCGGCCGCGTCGAGGGAACGCTCAACATCGACCTGGCCAACGACCTGCGCGCCATCGCCAAGCTGGGTTATGAGGCGGCGCCGGAATCGGCATCCTCACCAGACGCCATCGAAGGAGCGATCTCGCAGCCCTTGCGCCAGACACTGGACGGCAGCCTCGGCATCGAAAAGGATGTCGGCAAGGCCCGGTTCGCCCTAACCGGCGCCGTTCAACACGACATCTATGGCGATGCCGAACTATCGTCGGGTGGAAGCCTTTCGCAAAAGGATCGGGATGCCACGCTCTATACGGCCAAGCTTCGCGGCGGCTACGAGATTTCGCCCGCACTGACACCCTTCGTCGAGGTGGAAACCGGCCGCCGGGTATATGGCCAGCGCATCGACAACAGCGGCTATGAACGTTCGGCGATACGGTTTGGCGCGAGCGCCGGCGTCGAACTCGACCTGGGCGAAAAGCTTGCCGGAGAATTTTCCGCTGGCTGGCTGCGCGACGCCATTGACGACGACCGGCTCGGGCCGGTCTCGGGCGCGACGGTGAACGCGGACTTGCGATGGTCGCCCGAGCGCGGCACCACGATCGGCCTTTCCGGCTCAACGATCGTCGAAGGCACGACAAATCCCGGAGAGAGCGGTTCGCTGCTTTACTCCAGCAGACTGTCGCTGGAACGGCAAATTCGCGACAATTTGACCGGCAATGCCGCGCTGGGGGTCGACTGGCGGCGCTATGTCGGATCGGACGCGCGCGACCGGACGCTGAGCGCCGAGGCGAGCCTGACATGGTGGCTGAACCGCTATGCCGGCCTGACGACGCGCGCGCGGACAGAAAAGCTGACCAGCAACCTGCCTGGGCGCGATGCAACCACCAACAGCATCTTCGTCGGGCTGAAGCTGCAGCGCTAGGGCGGCGGCCGGGATTATCCCCCCGCCGCGCTAGCCCTTCCCGGACCTGATTTAGTCGAGAAGCTTGCGGATAACGTCGCGCATGCTTTCCTTGGTATCGGAGCGGGCCAGCGCGAAGGCGACGTTTGCCTCGACGAACCCTTCCGGAGAGCCGCAATCGAAGGTTCGGCCCCGATAGTGATAGCCATAGAACGCCTTCTGGGCCTGGAGCTTCAGCATGCCGTCGGTAAGCTGGATTTCGTTGCCCGCGCCGCGTTCCTGGTCGGCCAGTATGTCGAATATCTGCGGCTGCAGGATGTAGCGCCCATTGATATAGAGATTGGACGGCGCGGTTCCCGGCTTCGGCTTTTCGACCATGCCGCTGATGCGAAAACCGCTGTGAACGTCTTCGCCTTTGCCGACGATGCCGTATTTGTCCGTATCGGCCGGATCGCATTCCTCGACCGCGATAATGCTGCCGCCGGTCTGGTTGTAGAGGTCGACCATATCCTTCATGCAGCCATGCTCCGGCAGCGTGATCATGTCGGGCAAAAGCAGGGCGAACGGCTCGTCGCCGACCAGTTCGCGCGCGCACCACACGGCGTGCCCGAGACCGAGCGGCTCCTGCTGGCGGGTGAAACTCGTCTGCCCCGCCTTCGGCTGGAGCGCGTCCAGTTTTGCCAGCTGCGCCGTCTTGCCGCGCTGGTTCAGCGTGTGATTCAACTCGAACTGGATATCGAAGTGATCCTCGATGACCCCCTTGTTGCGTCCGGTGACGAAAATGAAATGTTCGATGCCGGCATCGCGCGCCTCGTCGACGACATACTGGATGACCGGCCGGTCAACTACGGTCAGCATTTCCTTCGGTATCGCCTTGGTGGCTGGAAGAAAGCGAGTGCCCAGACCTGCGACCGGAAAAACTGCCTTGCGAACTTTTTTCATGCGTTTGATTATCCGTTTCTGGAGGCTCTTCGGCAAATCCATTTGTCGATGCCACGGCCAAACCTTTCGGACGGCCTTTCAGGCGATAGTGTCATGCCGAAATTGAGGATTACTGAACAGCGGAGCATTGGTCGTTCACCGACAATAATCACTTTTGCATCTTTTCGTTCCCCAGCCCGCCTATGGTAAACTAATTCATAACCTGCATGGGCCATGACTGACCTTTCCCGGATAGAGAAGGAGGAAAAAGTGCCCCCTTGCAACGCAACCAGACGTTTCTCGCGCACGATGACGGCCATCGGCCTCTCGCTCGCCATACTGATGCCTTCCACCTCGGCATTTGCCGATGCCGGCTTCCGCCAGTGGGTAGCCGGGTTCCGCGCGACGGCGATCCAGCATGGCGTTTCCGGCAAGACTTACGATCAGGCTTTCAGAAACATCAAGGATATCGACCCCGTCGTCCTGGAGAAGGCACGCTACCAGCCTGAATTCACCGCGCCCGCATGGGATTATTTCGACAACCGGGTTCAGGACCACTCGATTGCCGTCGGCCAGGAAATGGCGCGCAAGTGGAAGCCCTGGCTCGACCGCATCGAGAAAAGATTCGGGGTAGACCGCTACATATTGCTCGCCATCTGGTCGATGGAATCGAACTATGGCGAAATCCTCAAGCGCGACGACGTCATGCGCAATGTTGTGCGCTCGCTGGCGACGCTCGGCTATGCGGACAAGCGGCGCGCCAAATTCGCGCGCACGCAGTTGATTGCCGCGCTGAAAATCCTGCAGACCGGCGACATCGACGAAAGTCATCTCAGCGGCTCCTGGGCCGGCGCCATGGGACACACGCAGTTCATCCCGACCAGCTACCAGGCCTACGCCGTCGATATGGACGGCAACGGCCGGCGCGACATCTGGACCTCGGTTCCCGATGCGCTGGCGACCGCTGCAAATCTTCTGCACAAGAATGGCTGGCAGACCGGCAGGACATGGGGCTACGAGGTGGAATTGCCTGCGGGACGCAAATTCCCCAGCGGTTCGATGTCGGTCGCTAAATGGGAAGCGCTGGGCCTCACCCGCGCCAACGGAAAGCCTTTCACGAGCAAATCCGACAGCGCGGTACTGAAGGTGCCGGACAGCCGTAGCGGGCCGGCATTCCTGATGATCAAGAACTTTTCCGTCATCAAGCGCTACAACAACGCCGACAAATATGCGATGGCCGTCGGCCTGCTTGCCGATCAGATTGCCGGCTATGGCGGGCTGGTGCAGGACTGGAACCGGCCCTTCACCAAGCTGTCGTTCGAGGAACGCCAGGAACTTCAGCAAAGACTGTCGGAACACGGCTATTATGACGGCAAATTCGACGGCAAGATTGGCAGCGGATCGAAAGCCGCCATATTGGCCTACCAGGCAAAGGCAGGCCTGACCCCCGATGGGCATCCGAGCATGGAAGTGCTCAAATGGCTGCGCAAGCGGTAGGAGCGTTCGCTCCCGATACGGAGGAAGGACGTGGGGCCGGCTTTACGCATTAGAGCGACGCATCGCGCGTTACCGATCCTCGTTCTGGCACTCGTTGTCCTGGGCATCGCCGTTGCCGGTACGTTTTCCAGGCCGGCCATGGCCCAGGAGCAGGGCTGGTCCCTGCGCGACCTCCTGTTCCCGCGCAAGAGCCAGCGCGTACAGCCCCTGGACCGGTTTCCTGCTCCGCCAAAGGCGAAAAAGAGGCGGGTCGAGCGTCAGCCGGCGGTCGTCGAAACGCCTGCCGTGGAAAAGGCGCCGGATGCGCGCACGGTGCTGGTCGTCGGCGATTTCATGGCCTCCGGGCTGGCCGACGGCCTGGAACAGGCCTTCGAAGAAAATCCGAGCGTCGCCATCGTCAACCGCAGCAACGGCTCTTCCGGCTTCGTGCGCGACGATTATTACGATTGGCCCAAGCAGATCGGCAGCGTGATCGCCGAAGCAAAGCCTGCCGCGATCATCGTCATGATAGGGTCCAACGACCGCCAGCAGATGCAGATCGGCGAGGCGCGCGAATCCCCTCGCTCCGAAGCGTGGACCAAGGAATATGAAGCGCGCACGCAAGCGTTCGGCAAGGCGATCGCATCGAGCAAGGTGCCGCTTCTCTGGGTCGGCATGCCGTCGTTCAAGAATGCCAGGATGACCTCGGACATGCTGGCGTTCAACGACATCTATCGCGAGGCCGCGCAAGCGGGCGGCGGCGCGTTCATCGATATCTGGGATGGCTTTGCCGACGAAAACGGCGCCTTCGTCATCACCGGGCCGGATATGAACGGCCAGCCTGTGCGCCTGCGCTCCGACGACGGCATCAACGTGACCAAGGCCGGCAGGCGCAAGCTCGCCTTCTATGTCGAAAAGCCCCTGACCAAGATACTCGGACTGGGGTCGCCAACCGATTCAGGCACAGGCACGCCCCCCGCGGGCGAACCAGTCAAGACGCCCGAGGCCGGAACGCCGCCTGCCGCCATCGACAGGACCGTTCCCATGTTGCTGAGCGACCCGGCGCTTGACGGCGGTACCGAACTGCTCGGCGCGGCAATGCCTAGCCACGATGGAAAAATTCCGGGCGAGACGACAGCGATTTCAGGCCACGGGCCCAGCGTGCCACCGGGCCGCGCCGACGATTTCTCATGGCCGCCCAACGGCAAAACCGACGTGACGGCCGCTCCACGCCGAACGACAACGGCAAGCACGCCCTGACGACGTAGAACCGATGCTGTTAGCGCGGCAGGACGCTTTCTCCCATCAGCGCCTCGTCGATGGAGCGCGCCGCCTGGCGGCCCTCACGGATAGCCCAGACCACCAGCGATTGGCCCCGACGGACATCGCCCGCCGCGTAAAGCCTGTCGACGCTGGTGCGGTAGTCGCGTTCGTTCGCGGCCACATTGTTCGAACGGCGGTTGTCGGCGGCAATCCTCATCTGGCCGTCCAGTTCCGAAACCACGCCCTTACTGAGCGGCCCGGCGAAACCGATGGCGATGAAGGCGAGATCGGCGCGGATGACGAATTCGGAGCCTGCGACCGGCTTGCGCGCCTCATCCACCTCGCAGCAACGAACGCCGGTAAGCTGCCCTTCTTCGCCGATGAACTCCAGCGTCGCCACCTGGAACTCGCGCTCGGCGCCTTCGGCCTGGCTGGAGGACGTGCGCATCTTGGTCGCCCAGTAGGGCCAGACCGCCAGCTTGTCTTCCTTCTCGGGCGGTTGCGGGCGGATGTCCAGTTGGGTAACGCGAACTGCGCCCTGACGAAATGCCGTTCCCACGCAGTCGGACGCGGTATCGCCGCCACCGACGACGACGACATGCTGGCCGCCGGCGTAAATCGCCTCCGAAGGCCAGGCGACCGACTGGATATCCTCGCCGCCGATGCGCTTGTTCTGCTGCACGAGATAGGGCATCGCATCATGCACGCCCTGCAGGTCGTCGCCCGGAATGCCGGCCGCGCGCGGCGTTTCCGAGCCGCCGCAATACAGCACCGCGTCGTATTCGGCGAGCAGTTCCGACACGGGCTTGTCGACCCCGACATTGACGCCACAATGGAAAGAAACCCCCTCGCCGCCCATCTGCTCGATGCGCCGGTCGATGAAATGTTTTTCGATCTTGAAGTCGGGGATACCGTAGCGCATCAGCCCGCCCGGCCGGCTCTCGCGCTCATAGACATGCACTTCGTGCCCGACGCGGCCAAGCTGCTGGGCCGCCGCCATGCCGGCCGGCCCCGAGCCGATGATGGCTACGCGCTTGCCCGTCTTCTGTGCCGGCGGATAGGGGCGGATATGCCCGGTCTCATAGGCCTTGTCGGCCAGCGCCTGCTCGATGGTCTTGATAGCGACCGGGTTGTCTTCGAGGTTCAGCGTGCAGGCTTCCTCGCAGGGCGCCGGGCAGATGCGGCCGGTGAACTCCGGGAAATTATTGGTCGAATGCAAATTGCGGATCGCGTTGTCCCAATCGCCTTGATAGACGAGGTCGTTCCAGTCCGGGATCTGGTTGTGCACCGGGCAACCTGTCGGCCCATGGCAATAGGGCACGCCGCAATCCATGCAGCGCGCCGCCTGTTTCTCGACCTCCTTGTCCGACATCGGCAGCGTGAACTCGCGAAAATGCCGGATGCGGTCGGAAGCCGGCTGGTACTTGTGTACCTGCCGGTCGATTTCGAGGAAGCCCGTTACCTTGCCCATGTCAAACTCTTCTTCGTAAGCCGATGTGCTTTCACTATTCCGCCGCCACGCCCATGCGCGAGCGCTCCATCTCGATCAGGGCGCGGCGATATTCGACCGGCATGATCTTGCGGAATTTCGGCCTGAAACTCACCCAATCGTCGAGGATTTCTCTGGCCCGTTTCGAGCCTGTGTAGTGCACATGGTTGGAGATGAGCTGGTAAAGCCGCTCCTCGTCATGGCTGGTCATGTCGCCGGAAACGTCGACGCGGCCCTTGTGGTCGAGGTCGCCGCCATGGTGGAGCAGCTTCTCCATCAGATCGTCTTCCTCGGGAACCGGCTCCAGTTCGACCATCGCCATGTTGCAGCGTTCGGCGAAGTCGCCCGCCTCGTCCAGCACATAGGCGACGCCGCCCGACATGCCGGCAGCGAAGTTGCGGCCGGTCTGGCCGATGACGACGACGATGCCGCCGGTCATGTATTCGCAGCCATGGTCGCCGACGCCCTCGACGACGGCCGCGACACCCGAATTGCGCACGGCGAACCGTTCCCCCGCAACGCCGCTGAAATAGGCCTCGCCCTCGGTCGCGCCGTAGAGGACAGTATTGCCGACGATGATGGATTCTTCGGCGCGAATTTTGCTGTTTTCCGGCGGCCGTATGACGAGCCGACCGCCCGAAAGCCCCTTGCCGACATAGTCGTTGGCCGCCCCTTCCAGTTCGAAAGAAATGCCCCGCGCCAGAAACGCCCCGAACGACTGCCCGGCGGTGCCGGAAAACTTCACCGAAATCGTATCCTCGCGCAGGCCCTTATGCCCGAAGCGCCTGGCGACTTCGCCCGACAACATCGCGCCGACTGATCGGTCGACATTGCGCACCGGCACCTCGATGCGCACCGGCTGTCTGGCCTCAAGCGCGGGCTTGGCCAGTTCGATCAGCTTGCGGTCGAGAACATCGTCGATCGGATGCTTCTGGCGTTCGGTCCAGTGGGTCTGCTCAGCCGGCAAGTCCAGCTTGAAGAACATTTTTGAGAAATCGAGACCCCGCGCCTTCCAATGCTCGATCAGCGCCTTCTTTTCCAGCAGGTCGGTGTCGCCGATAATCTGGTCGAGATGGGTGAAGCCCATTTCGGCAAGCAGTTCGCGCACTTCTTCGGCAACGTAGAAGAAGAAGTTGATGACGTGCTCGGGCGTACCCTTGAAGCGCTTGCGCAGCACCGGGTCCTGCGTCGCCACGCCCACCGGGCAGGTGTTCAGATGGCACTTGCGCATCATGATGCAGCCGGCGGCAATCAGCGGTGCGGTGGCAAAGCCGAACTCATCCGCGCCCAGAAGCGCGCCGATCACCACGTCGCGCCCGGTGCGCAGGCCGCCGTCCACCTGCAAGGCGACGCGCGAGCGCAAGCCGTTCAGCACCAGCGTCTGATGCGTCTCGGCAAGACCCATCTCCCACGGACTGCCCGCATGTTTCAGCGACGTCATCGGCGACGCGCCGGTGCCGCCGTCATAGCCGGAAATGGTGATGTGGTCGGCGCGCGCCTTGGCGACGCCGGCGGCGACCGTGCCGACGCCGACCTCGGACACCAGCTTGACCGAAACATCGGCAGCCGGATTGACGTTCTTCAAATCGTAGATCAGCTGCGCCAGATCCTCGATGGAATAGATGTCGTGGTGCGGCGGCGGCGAAATCAGGCCGACGCCGGGCGTCGAATGGCGCACCTTGGCAATCGTCGCATCGACCTTGTGGCCGGGCAGCTGCCCGCCCTCGCCGGGCTTTGCCCCTTGAGCCACCTTGATCTGCATCATGTCGGAGTTGACGAGATATTCCGCCGTCACGCCGAAGCGGCCCGACGCCACCTGTTTGATCGCCGAACGCTCCGGATTGGCCCCGCCGCCCGGCAGCGGCTTGTAGCGATCGGCTTCCTCGCCGCCCTCGCCCGTGTTTGACTTGCCGCCGATGGCGTTCATGGCGCGGGCCAGCGTGGTGTGCGCCTCGCGGCTGATGGAGCCGAACGACATCGCCCCGGTCGAGAAGCGCTTGACGATTTCGCTGGCCGGCATCACCTCATCCAGCGAAACCTTGGTGCGGCCCGTTTCCTCGGCGTTTTTGATGCGGAACAGGCCGCGTATGGCGTGAGCATTCACGACCGCATCGTCGACCTGCGCCGAAAACGCCTTGAACGTCTCCCACGAACCCTGCCGCACCGCGTGCTGCAAGGTAGCGACGGCATCCGGCGTCCAGGCATGGGCTTCGCCGCGCATGCGGAAAAGATAATCGCCACCGACATCGAGCGTATTGCGCAGCAGCGGATCGTCGCCGAACGCCGAGGCATGGCGCTTGACCGTTTCGGTCGCGATCTGCTCCAGGCCCACGCCCTCGATCAGCGTCGCCGTGCCGGTGAAATACTTGTCCACGAACTCGGACCTGAGGCCGATGGCATCGAATATCTGTGCGCCGCAATAGGACTGGTAGGTCGAGATGCCCATCTTGGACATGACCTTGAGAATACCCTTGCCGATGGACTTGATGTAGCGCGACACCAGTTCGCCGGCATCCACCTCGGGCGGAAACGCCCCGTTCTTGTGCATGTCGGCCAGCGTATCGAAGGCGAGATACGGATTGATCGCCTCCGCGCCATAGCCGGCAAGGCAGCAGAAATGGTGGATTTCGCGTGGTTCGCCGGATTCCACCACCAGCCCGACCGAGGTGCGCAACCCCTTGCGGATCAGATGATGATGCACGGCCGCCGTCGCCAGCAGCGTCGGGATGTCGATGCGGTCCGGCCCGATCTGGCGGTCGGACAGGATGATGATGTTGTAGCCGCCGGCGACCGCCGCCTCGGCCCGCTCGCACAGCCGCTCGACCGCCGCCTCCATGCCACCAGCCCCTTCGCTGGCCGAATAGGTGATGTCGATGGTCTTGGTATCGAAGCGCTCTTCGGTATGACCGATGGAGCGTATTTTCTCCAGATCGGCATTGGTCAGGATCGGCTGGCGCACCTCCAACCGCTTGCGGCGTGATGAGCCGACCAGGTCGAAAATATTCGGGCGCGGGCCGATGAAGGACACCAGGCTCATCACCAGTTCCTCGCGGATCGGATCGATCGGCGGGTTGGTGACCTGGGCAAAATTCTGCTTGAAATAGGTGTAGAGCATCGTCGGCCGATCCGACATCGCCGCGATCGGCGTATCGGTGCCCATCGAGCCGATCGCTTCCTGGCCGGTAGTCGCCATCGGCGACATCAACAGCTTCAGGTCTTCCTGCGTGTAGCCGAAGGCCTGCTGGCGATCGAGCAGGGACACGTCGCGGCGCAGCGCGCGCGGCTCGACCGGGTTCAAATCCTCGAGGATGAGCTGCGTATTGGAAAGCCACGTCTTGTAGGGATGCCGGGTCGCGATCTCCGACTTGATCTCGTCGTCGGAAACGATACGGCCCTTGACGAGATCGATCAGCAGCATCTTGCCCGGCTGCAAGCGCCACTTCTTGACGATCTTCTCTTCCGGCACGTCGAGAACGCCGGCTTCCGACGCCATGATGACGCGGTCGTCGTCGGTGACGATGTAGCGGGCTGGGCGCAGGCCGTTGCGGTCGAGCGTAGCGCCGATCTGGCGACCATCCGTAAAGGCCACTGCCGCCGGGCCGTCCCACGGCTCCATCAGGGCTGCGTGGTATTCGTAGAACGCCTTGCGGTCGCTGCCCATGAGCTTGTTGCCGGCCCAGGCTTCGGGGATCAGCATCATCATCGCATGTGCGAGGCTGTAGCCGCCCTGGAACAGGAATTCGAGCGCATTGTCGAAGCAGGCGGTGTCCGACTGGCCTTCGTAGGAGATCGGCCACAGCTTGGAAATGTCGTTGCCGAAGAGTTCCGAATCGACCGACGCCTGCCGCGCGGCCATCCAGTTGTTGTTGCCGCGAACCGTGTTGATCTCGCCATTATGCGCGACCATGCGGTAGGGATGCGCCAGCTTCCAGGACGGGAAGGTGTTGGTCGAAAAACGCTGGTGAACGAGGATCAGCGCCGTTTCGAAACGCGGATCGGCCAGGTCCTTGTAGTAGGACCCGACCTGATAGGCCAAAAACATGCCCTTGTAGACGATGGTCCGCGCCGACAGCGATACGCAATAAGCGCCGATATCCTTGTTGTCGTTCTCCGCATAGATGCGGCCGGAAATGACCTTGCGCAGCAGATAAAGCCGCGCCTCATATTCCTCGTCATTGTCGATATCGGGCGTGCGCCCGATGAAGACCTGACGGTGAAACGGCTCTGCCGCGACGATTTCCGGGGCCTTGGACAGCGCCGAATTATCGACCGGCACATCGCGGAACCCGATAAGCGGCAGGCCTTCCGACTGGGCCGATTCGCGGATGATCTCGTTGATATGCTCGCGCAAAGCCGCATCCTGCGGCATGAACCAGTGGCCGACGCCATACTGCCCCTCGGGAGGCAGTTCGATGCCCTGCCCGGCCAGTTCCTCGCGGAAAAAGCGGTCGGGAACCTGCACCAGCAGGCCCGCGCCATCGCCCATCAGCGGATCGGCCCCGACAGCGCCGCGATGCGTCAGGTTTTCGAGCATGGCCAGGCCGTCGACGACAATACCGTGCGACTTCACGTTCTTCATGTTGGCGATGAAGCCGACGCCGCAGCCATCGTGCTCGCGGCTGGGGTGATAGAGACCCTGCGCGGCCATTCCGTCCGTGGTTCGCAAGGCGGTGCGCAAAGGGGGGTGTTTGACGGTTGTCGCTTTCGTCTGCGCGGCCTGGCCGTTCGTCGCAGAAAGCGTCAACTTCGTCATGTCCTCATCCTTTTCGGTCGGCCGCTGGCTGCGTCAGGAAGCATCGGCTTCCCCCAAAATCTGCGGCACGAATTGCGAAACTCAACGTCTACAGCGGCGGTCCATTACGCGAACCCGACTGAACATCCCGCCGGCCATGGCGTGGCCGAAGACAGGTCGGTCGCTGCGCGCTGCTCTCGACAAACTGCCAAGACGAAGATGATACGCCAAGGAAGTCTGTAGCGGGCGATTAAATAAGACAGCAATGCTGTCCTAAATTTATGACAGAATTGGAAACCCCGCACAAGACCGTTTCGTAAAAATCTTGAGGCGTCCGCGAACGAAAATTGCGTGACCCGCCGCGGTCCTGAAATTATTTGCCGATGCCATCCGCCGCGCGCCTTTGGCTTCATGGATTTTTTGCCGCCTGGCTCTTGCGGCTTCGCGCCCAAACCCATCAATGTCGCGGCGAATTTCGTGTTCCCTCATCCAGGCAGATACATCCATGTTTTTCGCTTCCGACAATTGGGCCGGCGCCCACCCGAAGATCGCAGCCGGCCTTGCCGATAACGCCGCCGGCTTTTCCACCGCCTATGGCGACGGCGATCTCGACCGCGCCGTCTACGAGCGTTTCAGTGAGATCTTCGAGCGGGAAGTCGCGGTGTTTTTCGTGGCGACCGGCACGGCAGCCAATTCGCTGTCACTGGCCACCTACAACAAGACCGGCGGCTTTTCGCTGTGCCACCGCGAATCGCATGTCATGGAAGACGAATGCGGCGCCCCGGAATTCTTCATGGGCGGATCGCGGCTGCTGCCCGTCGCCGGCGCGCTCGGACGGATCGACCCGAAGAAACTGGAACAGGCGCTGACCCGCCTCGCCCCGGAAGTCGTCCACACCGGCCGACCGGCTGCGGTCACGATCACCCAGTCGACGGAAAGCGGGACGGTCTACAGCCTCGACGCCATCGCCGAAATCTCGGCGCTCGCCAAGCGGCATAAGTTGCCGCTGCACATGGACGGAGCGCGCTTCGCCAACGCGATGGTCTCGCTGGGAACGACGCCCGCCGAAATGACCTGGAAGCGCGGCGTCGATATTTTGTCCTTCGGCGGCACCAAGAACGGTTGCTGGTGCGCCGAGGCGGTGGTGCTTTTCGACCTCGACAAGGACAAGGAACTGACTTTCCTGCGCAAGCGCGCCGCGCAGCTTTTCTCGAAATCGCGCTTCATCGCCGCGCAGTTCGACGCCTATTTCAAGGACGGCCTGTGGCTGGAAACCGCCCGCCATGCCAATGCCATGGCGGTGCGCCTTGCAGCAGCAATCGAGAATTCCTCCGCCGCCCGGCTGGCCTGGCAACCGCAGGCGAACGAAGTGTTCGCGGTGTTGAAGAAAGAAAATGCCGAAAAGATGCTGGCGGCAGGGGCCGCCTTCTACGATTGGCACGCACCGGCAGGCTTCGAAGGCCCGCTCGGGGAAGACGAGGGCCTCTATCGTTTCGTCGCAAGCTTTGCCACGAAAGCCGACGATGTCGACAAGCTCGGCCATCTGCTCGCCAAATAAGAAGAGGGCGGCGCATCGCTGCGCCACCCTCTCGTCTCGGGAGGAGACGGTGGTATCCGTTACGCGGCTGCCTTGGCCTCGATCTGCCTGGCCTTCGCCGGGGTCGAAGTGATCGCGATCTTGCGCGGCTTCAGTTCCTCGGGAATGTTGCGCTTGAGGTCGACGTAAAGCAGGCCGTTCTTCAGCACCGCGCCGGTGATGTCGACATGGTCGGCAAGCTGGAACCGGCGCTCGAACGCGCGGCTGGCAATACCGCGATAGAGCAGTTCGCTGCCCTCGTCGTCGGTCTCTTCCTTGCGCTCACCCTTGACGGTCAGCACATTGCGGTGCGCTTCGATCGAAATCTCGTCTTCAGAAAAACCCGCTACCGCCATCGAAATCCGATAGGCGTCCTCGCCGGTCTTCTCGATGTTGTAGGGCGGATAGGTCTGCGCGCCGCCATCGGGCTGGGCCAGCGAATCGAGAATGGTGAACAACCGGTCAAAGCCGACGGTCGAGCGATAAAGTGGGGAAAAATCAACATGACGCATGGTCTGTTCTCCTGGTGAGCAACATGGTTTGCGATTGGCCTTTGCCGAACCCGTCAACGGCGTTTCGGCTGGACCAGCGGCCCCTATAGCGGCTGCCGCAGGAGACATTTGGGGGGCGCCAAGCGCCTTTTCAAGATTTCCCCGACAGCAAAATTCCCGACAGGCGCGCGCCTTCGATGAACGGCGAATGAACCACTGCTTCGGGTTGCGTTCAGCGGGACCGCGCTAGATTGGCCTCGACATCAACGAACAAGCGGTGCCGCAAACCACCGCGAAGAGGCCGGTCCGGGTGTAACGTCCCTTCCCCTGGATCGACAGAGGCCGGAAGCGCACCGCAGGTCGCTTCCGGCCTTGCTTGTCTGGCACTGTGAGCGAGCGTCGGGATAACCCGAAAACCGGCAACCCCTTTCGGTCCGACGCTCAAAGTCCATTTGCTTTTGGCTGGTTTGCTTTCTATCACCATGGCAGGCCTGTCGACGCACAGGCGCAGATGCCAGCCGAAGCGTTGAATGACGGACATTTTCCACGAAATCCCCGGCAATCCGACGCCCAAGAAAGCGACAACCGGCTTTCTCACCGCGCGTGACGGGAAAAAAATCCGCTACGCGCATTTCGCAGCCACCGGCCGCCCGATGAAGGGAACCGTGGTCATCCTTCCCGGCCGCAACGAATGCATCGAGAAATATTTCGAGACGATCCGCGATCTGTCCGGCAGGGGGCTGGGCAGCGCCCTGATCGATTGGCGCGGGCAAGGTGATTCAGATCGCCTGGTACGCGACCGCCAACGCGGCCATGTAAGGCGTTTTTCGGATTACGGCGACGATCTCGAACAATTCTTCGAGGAAATCGTGCTGCCCGACTGTCGCGGCCCCTACTATATCCTCGCCCATTCGGCCGGAGCGCTGATCGCGCTGCTGGCGGCCCCTTCCATGGTCAACCGGGTTCGCCGCATGGTGCTGATCGCACCGTTCCTGGCATTACCCGGCCAGCGGGTCTCGACAAAGACCATGCGCCGCGTCACGACGGTTCTTTGGCTGCTTGGCCTTGGGCGGCTGTACGCCGCGTGGGGGCCACGCCAAAAGGGCGGGACGCCGTTCGAGGTGAACAAGGTGACGTCCGATCCGGCGCGATATGCGCGCAACACCCTGCTTTACGAAACCTGGCCACAATTGGCGCTCGGCGGGCCGACCATCGGCTGGTTGAGGGCCGCCAGCAAGGCTTCCGGCATCGTGTCTGCTCCAGAGTTCATGGCCGCCATCAACGTCCCCACGCTGGTCATTGCCGCCGGTGCCGATCGGGTCGTCTCGACGCGCGCCGTCGAAGCCTATGCAAGGCGTCTGCGCCTTGGCGCGCTGCTGACAATCGACGGCGCCGCCCATGAAATCCTGCAGGAAGCCGATCTTTACCGCGAGCAATTTTTCGCCGCTTTCGACGCTTTCATACCCGGCACCGACGACGGTACTTTGTAGGCTCAGCCCCGCAACGCGGCCATCGCGGCGGCATGCAGTTCGGGCGTAGCTGCCGCCAGTATATCGCCGCCCTTTTCCGCCGGCCCGCCCTCGAAGGTGGTGATGACGCCGCCCGCCTTCTCGATGATCGGGATCAGCGCGACAATGTCGTAGGGTTTCAGGCCGGGATCGACGACAAGATCGACGCTGCCCGACGCCACCATGGCGAAGGCGTAGCAATCGGTGCCGTAGCGCGCCAGTTGCACCTGGCGCTCGAGACCGTCGTAGATCGCCCGCTTTTCCTTGCCTTTGAACAGCGCCGGCGTCGTGGTGAACAAGGTCGCATCGGCAAGACGCGTCGTTTTGCGCGTGGCAAGCTTTCGCGGACCGCCCGGTCCCTCATAATGCGAGCCGGAGGCGTTGGCGTAGAAAAGCTCGCCCGTGAAGGGTTGCGACATCATGCCGGCGACCGCATCACCGTCCACCGTCAGCCCGACCAGCGTTCCCCACACCGGCAGCCCGGAAATATAGGCGCGGGTGCCGTCGATCGGATCGATGACCCAGACATGCCGGCTGCTGATGTTCTCGCTGCCGTGCTCTTCACCCAGAATGCCATGATCGGGAAACTCCGCATTGATCAGCGCGCGGATGACGCGCTCCGCCTCCCGGTCGGCTTCCGTCACCGGATCGAAGCTGCCCTGCTCCTTGTTGGACACCACGCCCTGCTTTCGAAAACGAGGCAACGTCTCGGCTGCGGCCGCCTGTGCGAGGCGGCGCATGAAATCGGTGGATATATCCAATTCTTGTCTCCTGAATACTGCCGAACGAAGCGCCTTCGGTGTGCCGTGAACGCTCCGACTTGTCTGCGTGAATGATCCGTAAAAGAACTCGCTTATTCCGCGGCCAGCGGCAGATCCAGGAAATAGGCATCGGGCAGCGCCATCAGGTCAGCGCTAAACCGCGCCAGATCGTCAGCCAGCGCGTCGAAGCCGACCGACTTCTGCAAGGTCCGCTCGTTCATGTACAGACCGCGATTGACCTCGATCTGCAAGGCGTGGAGGTGGCGGGCCGGCCGGCCGTAATGCTCGGTAATGAAACCGCCGGCGTAAGGCTTGTTGAGCGCAACGCTGTAGCCCATGGCGGAAAGCATGTTGATCGCCGCGTCGGAAAATGCGGTCGAGGCTGAAGTTCCGAAACGGTCGCCGATGATGAAATCGGGTCGGGCGCCATTGTCGCCGACGCGAATACTGGCGGGCATGGAATGGCAATCGACCAGGACGGCGAAGCCGAAGGCGGCATGCGTCCTCGTCAACAGCCGCTTCAGCGTTTCATGAAAGGGCTTGTAGATCGCCTCGATGCGCTCGACCGCCTCGGCGAGCGGCAGGCGACCGGCATAAATGTCGAGCCCCTCGCCGACCAGCTTCGGCACCGTACCCAGACCGCCGGCGACACGTGCGGAGCGGATGTTGCAATAGGAGGGTACCGGCTCGGCGAACATGCGCGGATCGAGTTCCCACGGCTCGCGGTTGACGTCCAGATAAGCGCGCGGGAAATTCGCCGCCAGCAGCGGCGCGCCGAGCGGCACGACGCTGCCGAACAACTCGTCGACGTAACAATCCTCCGAACGGCGGATCGCGCTGCGGTCAAGCCGCGCCATGGCGAGGAACCGTTCGGGATAATGGCGGCCGCTATGCGGCGAACTGAAGATGAAGGGAACGCGCTGTTCGGCGCTCGCCCTGATTTCAAAGGGCGCTATGCCCGAAAAATCCTCGGCTGCCGTGTTCAATTGAAGCCTACCCGCATACATCCAGACACTATCGCCGGACCGTGCCACCTCACCGGGCACATGTCCAGTTTTTCAACGGCCAGAGCCAGCTTGAAGCGCTTGCCTTCTGGCTCATCATTCACTTGATCTTTACCGTCGGCAATTCATATACAGGATGGTTAACGGGTTCGCGCAGCAGCAACCCTGATCTGTGATTCGGACGGGACATGATGACACGCATTCTTCTGGCGGAAGACGATGACGACATGCGCCGTTTTCTGGTGAAGGCGCTGGAGCGCGCCGGCTACCATGTCAGCGATTTCGACAATGGCGCGAGCGCCTATGAGCGCCTGCGCGAGGAACCCTTCTCGCTGTTGCTGACGGACATCGTCATGCCGGAAATGGACGGGATAGAACTGGCGCGACGCGCGACCGAGATCGATCCCGATCTTAAGGTGATGTTCATCACCGGCTTCGCGGCGGTCGCTCTCAACCCGGATTCCAAGGCGCCGAAAGACGCCAAGGTGCTGTCCAAGCCCTTCCACCTTCGCGACCTCGTCAACGAAGTCGAGAAGATGCTGCAAGCCGCCTGACCTGAGGCACGCCACCCCTGAACGGATCGACGCGCCGCGCTTCAAGCCCTGGTTGTGGTGCATAGCGTTGCCCCGAAACCAGTGGGCACGTTCGGGCGGCATGCATTATTCCATCGCGTTCCAGGCCGCATTTGCGCCAGCCTGACGAACCGCGCTTCTTTCCTCTCCGCAGCTATTGACGCATTGCACCAAAAGTGGTGTAAGCCCGGCGTCGGATGGGCGTGTAGCTCAGCGGGAGAGCACTGCATTGACATTGCAGGGGTCACAGGTTCAATCCCTGTCACGCCCACCATCCAGACCATCTAAGATAGCCTCAGTGCTTCCCTCGTCGGACCTTTGATCCTCCCGAAAAGGTTGATAAATCAACTGCTTGCGCAGTCTACGACCTTTCCTAAAGCTACACAACCCATCCGACGCCGGGCTTACACCACTTTTGGTTCGACGCCGAGAAAACCAGCCGTGCCTTCGATCTGTTGTGACACAGGTGTGACAGAGCTTGCCTAGCGGGTGCCTGACGGACGCCTGACCTTGCCACCGCTGGGAGAGACACCCCCCGGCAGCAGGGGGGACGTACCCCCATGTTGACCTTAGACCCTAAACTTCCTCCATGTTTTGGTAGAGTCCGCCCACTTTTGGAGACGGACAATGAAGCGCAGCAG